>CAMVFE010000028.1 GCA_947166705.1 uncultured Clostridia bacterium | reverse complement strand
GGAAGCTGAAAGGAGGGGCACTGAAAGCATGACTACGCTGATTCTGATCATTGCGGCCTTCGTGGCCCTTCTGGTAATTCTCGGCAAATGGGGAAATACAGCCGGCAAGAAGATTGCCCTCTATGCCGTGCTCCTTCTGGTGGCGCTGCTGATGCTGATTCCCTTCTATATGATGTTCGTCATGTCCACGCTGAAGACGAACGAGATCTATGCCTTCCCGCCCCGGCTGTTCTTCGGCACGAATCTGGGAGCCAACTGGCGGAACATGAACAAGTCCATCGATCTGCTGAAGGCCTTCGGCAACAGCAGCATCGTAACCTTCTCCTATGTTTTCCTCTCCCTGCTCTTCTGCTCCATGGGCGGCTACGCGTTCTCGATCTATGATTTCCCGGGCAAGAACGTGCTGTTCCGGATCCTGCTGGCCACCATGATGGTTCCGGCCACCGCCGGCATGATCCCCTGGTTCATCATGATCAGCCGTCTGGGCTGGATCAACGACTTCAAGGCCCTGATCATTCCCAGCTGCGCAAATGCCTTCGGCATTTTCTGGATGCGCCAGTACTGCCAGAACAACGTCCCCCGGGCGCTGATGGAGGCAGCCCGCATCGACGGATGCAGCGAGTGGACGATCTTCTTCCGGGTCATCGCTCCGGTGCTGCTGCCGGCCTACGCGTCCCTGGGCATCATGAACTTCGTCAACCAGTGGAATGAGTTCACCCAGAGCCTGCTCGTCCTGAAGCGGGCCAAGTTCTACACCCTGCCGCTGCTGCTCCGCAGCATGGTCTCCGACCGCGGCAACGATTACGGCGCCATCATGCTGGCCAGCACCTGCGCGGTGCTGCCCCTGCTGATTATCTTCCTGGTCTTCTCCAAGTACTTCATGAGCGGCCTGACCGCCGGCGCCATCAAGGAGTAAGGGTCCTCCGGGATTCCTGCTCTCCCCTTCCGGTCCGCGGCGCATGGGCTGCGGACCGGTTTGTTAACTGAATCAGGAAAGGATGATGTTTTCAATGGCTGCGATTCTTGACGGAAAGCGCATGGTTCTCGGAACCTGCTACTATCCGGAGCACTGGCCGGAAAGCATGTGGAAGGAAGATCTCCTGCGCATGCTGGACACAGGCATCGAGGTCATCCGGATCGCCGAGTTCGCCTGGAATCTGACCGAACCGGAAGAAGGCATTTTCACCTTCGATTTCTTTGACCGCTTCCTGGACCTGTGTGATGAGACCGGGATGAAGGTCATCTTCGGCACGCCGACGGCCACGCCTCCGGCCTGGCTGACGGAAAAATATCCCGAGGTACTGAACGTAGACGTCGACGGGCAGACCTATCAGCACGGAGCGCGCAGGCATTACAACTACAACGCGCCGGTTTACCGTGCGCTGACGGAAAGGATTGTCACGAAGCTGGGCGAGCATTACGCGCAGCGGAAGTGCATCATCGGCTGGCAGATTGACAACGAGCTCAACTGCGAGACGGCCGAGTTCCATTCCGAGGCGGATTCCGCCGCCTTCAGGCTCTTCCTTCGGGATAAGTACCATACCCTGGATGCGCTGAACAAAGCCTGGGGAACGGTCTTCTGGAATCAGACCTACACCTCCTGGGAGCAGCTGCATGTGCCGCGCAAGACGGTCAGCTATTCCACGAATCCCCATGAGGTGCTGGACTACATCCGCTTCGTCAGCGAAAGCGCCCGCTCCTTCTGCCGTCTGCAGAGCGAAATCCTGCGCCGGTATCTGAAGCCCGGGGATTTCATCACCACCAACGGCATGTTCAGCCATCTGGACAATCATCAGATGACCGAAGAAAGCCTCGACTTCTATACCTATGATTCCTATCCGAACTTTGCCTACTGCCTGGACGCGTACCGGGATACGGACGCCCTGAAGGACCGGCGCTGGAGCCGGAACCTGATGGAGGTCCGCTCCATTTCGCCCGTCTTCGGCATCATGGAGCAGCAGTCCGGCGCCAATGGCTGGAACACCCGTATGGAAGCGCCGACGCCCCGCCCCGGTCAGCTGACCCTCTGGACGCTGCAGTCCGTCGCCCACGGCGCGGATTTCATCAGCTATTTCCGCTGGCGCACTGCCACCATGGGCACGGAGATCTACTGGCACGGCATCCTGGACTATTCCGGACGTGAGAACCGCAGGATCGCCGAGGTGCGGGACGTGCGGGCAAAGATGGAGAAGCTGGCGCCCGTCGCCGGGAAGAAGTATCAGGCGAAGGCCGCCCTGCTCAAGGATTATGACAATGAGTGGGACGCGGAGCTCGACCGCTGGCATAACCGGGTGGCCTGGCAGAGCGAAAGCTCGCTGTTCGCTGCCGCGCAGCATACCCATACCCCGCTGGATGTGGTCTATCTGGATCATGCCTCCGCGGAGCAGCTGGCCTCCTATCCCCTGCTTTTCGCGCCGCATCTGTCCGTCATGACGCCGGAGCGCGCGGCGCAGCTCACCGCGTACGTGGAAAACGGCGGCACGCTGGTGCTCGGCTGCAGGACCGCCTACAAGGATATCACGGGCCAGTGCGTCATGGAGAAACTGCCCGGGCTGCTGTCCGGTCTCACCGGCGCGGATGTGCCCGAATACTCCTTCATCGCGCCGGACGCGGGGAAGGTCACCGTCCAGTGGGGTGACGACACCTTCGAAGCCTCCGTCTTTACCGATCTGGTAGAGCCGCTGGAAGGCGCCGTCCGCGAAGCGGTCTACACCTCGGATTACTATGCCGGCAGCGGCGCGCTTGTCTCCCGCCGGGCCGGCAAGGGCCGGGTCTATTACTACGGCTCAGCGTTCAACGAAGCCTCCGCCCGCGTTTTCCTGGAAAAGCTCGGCGCGGCCAATCCCTGCGGAGATGTGCTGGAGCTCCCGGAAACCTGCGAGCTGGCCGTGCGGGGCGACGGAAAGGAAAACTATGCCTTCGTTCTGAACTACCTGAAAACGCCCGTGGAGATTCAGGTCAGGAAGCCCATGAAGGACCTGCTGACCGGAGAGACGCTTTCCGGTGCCTGCACCCTTCCGGGTTACGGCGCGGTTGTCCTCGCTCTCTGAGCCGGCGGAATCCTTACCCGGTAAATAAGCGGAGGCGGGCCTTTGGCCCGCCTCCCGTTTTTTTGTGTCCGGAGAATCCGAAGGGGCGTCCGCGGCTTCAGGGCTCCGCGGTCTTCGCCTCCGGAAGGTCCTCGAATTTCTCGTCCGAAATCTCATTGGCCGAATAACGCACCGGCCACCATTTCCCGGTGATATGCCAGTTTTCCAGCTGCTCCGCGTCCCCGTCGATCCGGTACTCCCTCAGGGCGATCTCCCCCTCGCCGTCGGACCGGAAGGCGGAGTGATAGTAATACCGCTCCCGGGGTTCGTTCTCCCGGTAGCCGTTCAGCGGCCTTCCGCTTCCGGCGCCGGACACCGGCGCTCCAAGCGCTTCCTCCACCGTGGCGAAGATGTCCTCGTGGGCCACCGGCGATTCATCCACGCGCAGGGGCAGGCTCTGGTCGCAGCCCGCGTACTTCACCATCATCACGGGGCAGGATACGGTTTTCCGGTCCAGGGAGGATTCCATATCCTCGTCGTCCGAAATTCCGTGGTCCGCGGTGACGATGATCGTCGCGCGGTCGTAGATTCCCTTTTCCTTCATGCATCCGATGTAATCCTCGATCATCCGGAAGGATCCGCGCAGCGCCCTGGCCCTGAAATCCAGGTCCCAGATCGCGTATTCCGCGTCCTCCGCCCCCTCCAGGTTCTCATTCCAGTCCGCGCCCGGATGGGTGCCGAACAGGTGGTAGAACCGGAAAGCCCGGCTGTAGCGGTCCGTCACGGTCATCGGGTCGTAGATCATCAGATCGTCCCGGAAGGACGGATCCATGTAGGAATAATCCCGGTTGAACTCCGCGCTCATCCGGAAGGAGCTTTGGTTGATCCGCACGATATTGTACTGGAAATGGTTCTTGAACGCGTACGGAAGGCTTTTGTACAGAGCGATCCGCATCAGGTTTTCTTCCAGCCGGGGCAGGTTCAGGTTCTCAAACTGCCCATAGCGGTATCCTGCGCTGTTGGCGATGTATTCCCCCGCGCCGGCGGAAACCAGCTCCGGATCCCAGGTATAGATCCGGATATCCGTTCCCTTTCCGTAAAGCCCCCGCAGGAAGCCGCTGTTCTCATAGGCCTGGTTCACATACTCGGAAACCGGCAGGTCCATATGGCAGACCTCGCCCGTCAGCATATAGGGGATGGAGGGATAGGTGCGGCTGTGGGTGCTCGTCGCGTTGGGATAGTACACCCAGCCGCCCAGGGATTCTCCCAGCTCCGGGTACATCTCCAGCATCCGGCGCACGAAGGTTCCGTCCGCCGTATCCAGCACAAACTCGATGACGTTGGTGTCCCGGGACAGCTCGAACTCGCCCTCCGCGCTCAGGTACTGATCCGGCTTCTCCTCCGGGGTTCCGTTGATCAGCGCCTGGCCGGCCATCGCAACCGCCTGCATGGCGATCAGCGCCAGGGAAACGCCCCGCATGATTCCTTCCGCGGCCTTCTGCCTTTTCTTCCCCGCCAGCGCCGCCGCAAGGACCGCCGTCAGGATGACCGCGCCCCAGACCGCGAGGTTCAGGGCGCTTTCCTCGGGGGTAATCATCATCCGCTCCCCGGTCAGCGTCACCATGCCGCCGTTGAGGAACATGGCCTGAAGATAGGCCGCCAGCCCGGCGCCCAGGAAAACGGACGCGGCCGTCCTCCCCGCGCGCGGGGGCAGCGCGATCATCGGCAGGGACAGGATCAGCGCCGCCGCGGCCGAGACCGCGAGCTGGAACCACCAGACATTCGCAAATGGAAAGTAGAAGTCCCCCGCGTTCAGCAGCACGACCTCCAGCGGGGAGAAAAAGCCGACGGTCAGCGTGAAGAAGAGACTGCACAGCAGGATCGTCCCGGGGCTGCGCCTTCCTTTCCGTCCCTTCATGCCTTTCCTTCCTCCCCCGCCGCGGCCTGCGCCGCTTTTTTCCCGCTGCCGGTCAGCCGCCCGATGATATACTCGGCGGCGATCCTTCCGGCTTCGCCGGGATGGAAGATGTTCCTTTCCCGGACCTCCGCGATCCGCTGCTTCCAGGCGTCCTTCTCGGCCGCCATCTCGTCCATGATGCCGTTGACCTGGTCCAGCTGATCCTTGTTCAGGGAGCGGCCGATCTGATCCCGCAGGGAGATTTCCAGCGGGGTGATCCCGATCTTTTTCCAATTGGGATTGGGTGCCTTGACCTTCGTGTTGATGAACAGGGTGGGACGCCCGGTGGAGTAGGAATACTCATAGGCGATCCCGGACCAGTCGGTAATCAGCACGTCCGCCTCGTCCATGGAGCGGTGGGAGGAGAAGTCCGTTTCAAATACCAGGCCTTCTCCCGTCCTGTCCGCCCAGCGGCGCTCCAGGGCCTCCATCCGGGGACCGTAGCGCTTGACGTATTCCGGATGCGGCCGGACGGTGATCTTCCGGTCCGCCCGCAGCAGCTGCTCCAGCAGGCCGTCCACGCAGGAATCCAGGATATTGTCCTCATTCCAGCTCGGAGCGATCAGGATGCGGGTCAGCCCGTCCTGCGGCCCGGCCTTCCGGTCCGCCTGCTCCCGGATCAGGTCGTCCAGCAGCGCGTAGCCGCAGGGCACCAGGGTTTTCTCCGGCAGCCCGTAAACCTCCTCGGTTTTCCGGATCTCGCTGATCTGCTGGGGGCCGACGCAGAAGACCGTGTCAAAATGGTCCATGGCCCCTTCCCGGAAGCTCATATGTACGCTCATCGGGTCATGGGGCGTGTAGATATACTCGATATCCTTCCGGATATAGGACCGCTTGATGTGGTAGGTGTCCAGGTCCGGGGTCGTCATCACCACGATGTCCGCGTCCATCTTCATCATCAGGGTGATGATTTTCTTCGGCCCGATATAGTAGGGAATGATCCGGCTTTCCTGCTTCGCCAGCTCGAAGATCCGGTCCTCCGGGTCGTTGGTCACGTAATGGATGCGGACGTTGCTCCGCTTCAGCAGCTCCCCGATGATATCCTGGTAATACTTCCAGAATCCGTTCTTTTCGGAATAGAAAACAACGTGCTTGTTCCGCACGGAGAAGAAGCGCCTGTAATCCGCCCTTTCCCGCCGGGCGTTGGGATCCCGGGAGAACAGGCCCTTCTTTCCTCCGTCCAGACCCTCGATCTCCGCCAGCGCCGCGCGGCTCTTCTCCAGCTCCGCGTAGTTCACATGCTTTTCCGGCGGAATCGCCGCGTTCAGCAGGTACATCTGAACCACGGACAGCAGGTTTCCGGCAATCCAGTACAGTCCGATGCCCGCCGGAACGAAGAAGCCCAGGTACAGGCTCAGTCCCACCGAGATCACCAGCATGCTGATCTGATTCAGCTTTCCCTGCTCCGCCTGCAGCGCCTGGGAGCGGTTCTGCGTCACGCACATGATCAGCGCGCTCAGCGCCGCGGCCACAGGAACCAGCAGGGAGATGCCTCCGCGCTCCGCCGGGACCCATCCCAGGTTGATTCCCGCGAAAACCAGCTCGCTGCCCGTGCCGCGGGCGATCAGCCCGCGGATCACGTCCACCAGGCCCAGCAGGATCACCAGCTGCACGATGACGGGCACGATGCCCGCCAGCGGGTTGTACTTTTCCCGCTTGTACAGCTCAGCCTGGCCCTCCGCGATCGCGTCCTTATCCCCGTAGTGGTTCACGTGCAGCCAGTTGATCTCCGGCATCAGGCGGACCATTTTCAGCCCGTTCAGATGCACCCAGATGCTCAGCGGCAGCAGGATGATTCTCGAGACCAGGGTAAAGAGCAGAATCGCCCATCCGTAGTTTGCACAGACGCGGTAGCAGATCTCCATGACCGCTCCCAGGGCCGTGCTGATAACGTTGATCACCGCCTGCATGCCGTCCTTCTACCTCCCTTCAATGCGCCGCGCTCCGCCGCGGGGTTCCTCCCGGTTCCGATCCCGGAGGATACGCGCGGCTCGCCTTCCTGTAAAATGCTCCGCCTCTGCCCGGCGGCGCTTCTGCGCTGCCGGGGCCGGGCGGAGCCATACCGTTCTTCTGTTTGCCGCGGTCAGCCCCTTCCGGGGCATTCCGCTTATTTCTTTCCGGTCTTCCGGACCGCGGGCTTCTTCTCTTCGGGAGCGGGCGCCGCCTTCCCCATCGGTTCCAGGTGCCAGATCAGGCGGTTGTATTCGTCGATGGTCCGGTCGGAGGAGAAGATGCCGCTCATCGCCGTGTTGGTGATCGCCATCTGCAGCCACTTCTTCCGGTTGGCGTAATCCCGGTTCAGCCGGCGCTGCGCCATGGAGTAGGAACCGAAATCCTTCAGCACGAAGTAGCTGTCTCCCATGGAACCCCAGTCGCCCAGCAGCAGGCTGTGATACAGGTCCTGCAGCACGGAGGGATTCTCCGGCATCAGGGTGCCGTCGATCATCTGCGTCATGGCCAGGCGGATCTCCTGATTGCTCTCGAAGATGCTCATGGGGTTGTAGGTATGCTCCCGGTACATATCCAGCACGGTGTCGCTGCGCATGCCGAAGATGTAGATGTTGTCCATACCGACCTGCTCGCTGATCTCCACGTTGGCGCCGTCCATCGTGCCGATGGTGACCGCGCCGTTCATCATGAACTTCATGTTGCCGGTTCCGCTCGCTTCCTTGCTGGCGGTGCTCAGCTGCTCGGAAACCTCGGCGGCGGGAATCAGCACTTCCGCGCTGCTTACGTCGTAGTTCTCCAGGAACACGACCTGCAGCATCTTCCTGGCCCGGGGATGCTTTTCGATCAGCCGGCTCAGCGCGCAGATCATGCGGATGGTCTGCTTCGCCCGGTAGTATCCGGGGCTGGCCTTGGCGCCGAAGATGAAGACCCGGGGCTCCATCGTATAGTTCTCGTCGTTCACGATCCGGTTGTACAGCACCAGAATATGCAGGGCGTTCAGCATCTGGCGCTTGTACTCATGCAGCCGCTTGGCCTGGACGTCGAAGATGAAGTCCGGATCCACCACGGCTCCCTGCCGGTCGGAGAGCAGCTTCGCCAGCCGCTCCTTGTTTTCCCGCTTGATCTTTGCGAAGCGGTCCCTGAATGCCGCGTCCTCCGCGAAGGGCATCAGCTCCTTCAGCTGTTCCGGCTCGCGGATCCACTCCGTGCCGATGCTCTCGGTGATCAGGTTCGTCAGCCCGGGGTTGCAGCTCATCAGCCAGCGGCGGTGGGTGATGCCGTTGGTGATGGCGCTGAATTTCTCCGGCATGACCTTGTAATAATCATGGAAGGTATCGCTCTTGAGGATCTCCCCGTGCAGCTGGCTCACGCCGTTCACGCTGTAGCTCATGGCGACGCACATGTTGGCCATGTGCACGTTGTCATAGCTGACGATCGCCATGTTCGCGATCCGGTCCCAGTCCCCGGGGAAGGCGTTCCACAGCCGCTCGCAGAGCCGGCGGTTCATCTCGCAGATGATCTGGTAGCACCGGGGCAGCAGCTGCTCCACCATGTGCACGGGCCACTTCTCCAGCGCCTCGGCCATGATGGTATGGTTGGTGTAGGCAACGGTCTTCTGAACGATGGCGCTGGCCTCGTCCCAGCCCAGGCCTTCCTCGTCGATCAGGATCCGCATCAGCTCGGGGATCGCCATGCCGGGATGGGTGTCGTTGATATGGATGACGACCTTGTCCGGCAGCTTGGAGAAATCGTTCCCGAAGTTCTTCTTGAAGCTCTTGATGATGTACTGCAGACTGGCGCTGGTGAAGAAGTAATGCTGCTTCAGCCGGAGCATCTTGCCTTCGTAATGCTTGTCCTCGGGGTACAGCACCTTGCTGATGGTCTCCGCCAGCTCGATCTCCTCGCTGGCCTGCACATAACGGCCCTCGCCGAAGCTGTTCAGGTCGATCTTCTTCGGGCTCCGGGCGCTCCACATCCGCAGGGGGTTCACCGTGGACGTATCGTAGCCGACGATGGGCATGTCGTAGGGAACCGCCTCGACGGTATAGTAGTCCCGGGTCACGTATCTCTTGGTCCCGTTGACCTCAACCTCTTCCACATGTCCGCCGAAATGGATCTCGCAGGTATCCTGCATGACCGGGCTCTCCCACGCGTTGCCGTTGTCGAGCCAGCTGTCCGGAAGCTCGACCTGCTGGCCGTCGACGATCTTCTGGCGGAAGAGGCCGTATTCGTACCGGATCGTGCACCCCATGGCCGGAAGGTCCAGGCTGCTCAGGCTGTCCATGAAGCAGGCCGCCAGTCGTCCCAGGCCGCCGTTGCCCAGCCCGGGTTCGGGCTCTTCCTTCAGGACGTCCTGGATATCGATTCCCAGCTCCTGAAGCGCCTCGGTGTATTCCCTGCTGGAAACGAGGTTCAGCATATTGGTGTACATGCTGCGCCCCATCAGGAACTCAACGCTCAGATAGTACAGCCGCTTTTTCCGGCTCTTCTTCCATTCTTCCCGGGAGATCATGTACTTCTGCATGATCTGGTCCCGCACGGTGGAAGCGACGGCGCGGTAAATCTGCTGCGGCGTGGCTTCCTCAATGGTCAGGCCGTTGTAGCGCTGAACCTTGCCCACGATGGATTCTTTGATGGATTCCTTGTCAAACTTCGTAGTCGGCATGCGATCCTCCTTCAGTCTTCCGCTCACGGCGCTGAAAACAGCCCGTGCTTTTCAGTATACCGCAATTTTATCCCCGCCGCAAGCATTGCTTTGCGCGGCAAAGGGTTTTCCGGCCTTTCTCCGCAGGGACCCGGCGTCCCCGCGGGCCCTCATGCCTCCCGGAGGATTTCCTCCGCCTTTTCCCGGTCCCGGGCGATCTGGGCGGTCAGCTCCTCCACGGAGGCAAACCGCTTCTCCGGCCGCAGGTAGGTTCGCAGCGCGACGCCCGCCTTCTTCCCGTACAGGTCCATGCGGACGCCCAGGGCATGGGCTTCCACCGTGACATGCCCGGAGGGAATCGTCGGCTGCTCGCCGATGTTGACGACCGCTTTCCAGCTTTTCCCTCCGCTCTCCAGCATGCAGGCGTACACGCCCCAGGCAGGAAGCAGTTTCTCCGCCTCCGTCCGGATGTTCGCCGTGGGAAACCCGATCCGGGTTCCTTCATGCTTCCCGTTCACGACGGTCCCGCGGATCCGGTAGGGATAACCGAGCATCTCCTCCGCGGCCTCGGTCTCCCCGCGCTTCAGCTTCTCCCGGATGGCGCTGGAGGAGATAACTTCGCCCTCCGGCGTCCGGACGGGCGGCACGATCTCCGCCCGGTAACCGAACCTTTCCGCGTCCGCCCGCAGCAGCTCCGCGTTTCCCAAGCCGCCCCTGCCGAAGCTGTAGTTCCATCCGGCCGCGATTCCCCGGATTTCGCACTCCGCGTGCAGCCTCCGAAGGAAATCCTCCGGTTCCGTTGCGGCCGTCTCCCGGGTAAAGGCGATGACGCACAGCTCGTCCGCCCCGCACTCCGCCATCATCTCCGCCTGCTCCTCCGGAGTCTGAAGCCGTCCGGGCGCGGCCTCCGGCCGCAGGATCTCCAGCGGGTGGCGGTCAAAGGTGTAGACTCTGAGCGGCACGCCCTGCGCGCGCGCCATCTCCCGGCTCCGGCGGATCAGCTCCCGGTGCCCCAGGTGTACGCCGTCAAAGGTCCCCAGGGCGATAACCCGCGGTCCCGCGGGATTTGAATTCCTGATGATTTTCATCCTTCTCCGCCCCGTTTCCGCGCCGCGCCCTCCGAAGGGAGCTCCTCCGGCTCCCGCTCCGGAATCTGCACCCGCCAGCTCAGCGTGTCCTCCGTCCGGACCGCGATTCCCCGGAACTTTTCCCCGAGATAGATCCGCGCCGCGCCGCCCTCCGGCGGTTCCGTTCCGTCCATCCGCTCCAGGGGAAGCCGGGCTCCCGCGTCCACCTGGCGCTTCAGTCCCTCAGGCGCCTGAAGCCGCATCATGTGCCCGAGCGGCGCGTCCATCGGCAGCATTTTTTCCGTCAGCGTCCCGCTCACCGCCAGGGCTCTCGCCTCATCCAGCGTCAGCGCGTCCTCCAGCTTGAAAAAGCCGCTGCGCGTGCGCGTCAGGCTCCGCATATGCGCCGGGCATCCGCAAAGCCCGCCCAGGTCGTGGCAGATGGAGCGGATATAGGTTCCCCGGCCGCACACGATGCGCAGCACCGCACCGTGGTCCGGCTCCTCCCCGAGCAGTTCGATCCGTTCCACGTGGACGGTCCGCTCCGGCGCCTCCACCTCTTCGCCCTTCCGGGCCCTGGCGTACAGCGGCTTTCCGCCGACCTTGATGGCGCTGTAAACGCTCGGCCGCTGGCGGATATCCCCCGTCAGCGCCGTCAGCGCCGCCTCGATCCGGTCCCGGTCCGGATAATCCGTCCCGGTCTCCGTGACGGTCCCCGTCGCGTCCTGGGTATCCGTGGCGCTTCCGAAGGCGCAGACCGCCAGGTATTCCTTTTCCTTGTCCACCAGATAATCAAACAGCCGCGTGGCCCTCCCCAGCATAATGGGCAGAACCCCCGCGGCTTCCGGGTCCAGCGTGCCGGCATGGCCGATCCGCCGGGCGCCCGTCAGGCGTTTCAGCGTCCCGACCACGGCGGCGCTGGACATTCCTGCGGGCTTATTGATGTTGATAAATCCGTTCATCATGTTTCGCTGCGGCTTCCCTCTGCTCCAGATTCGTTACCGGCAGGCCTGTCCTGCGTTTTCCTTTCCCGCTGACGGAGCTTTTCGTCCATCGCGCCGACAATGGTCCGGGTAGCGCTCTGGAGGGAACCCTCCATGCTGATTCCCGCCGCCTGGCTGTGTCCGCCGCCGCCGAACCGGGCGGCGACATCGTCCACCGTCAGCGGCTTGCGGGATCTGAGGCTGAACTTCAGGCGCCCGTCGTCATTCTCCCGCCCCAGCACCGCCATGACGGTGCCGGTGGTTTCCAGGCCGAAGTTCACCACGGTATCGGCATGCTCGCTCAGGGCGCCGCATTCCTCAAAATCCTTCCGGGTCAGCGTCATGACCGCGATCCGGCCGTCCTTTCCTTCAAAGCGAAGGCTTTCGATCGCCCGGCCCAGCAGCAGCAGCTGGGGCCTGCTCTTCTCGCGGAAGAGGACCATATTGATCTCCGCCAGCGGCAGTCCCGCCTCGCGCAGGTCCCCCATCGCGCGGAAGGCCTCCGCGTCCGTGCAGTCGAAGGAAAAGTTTCCCGTGTCCGTGCTGATCCCCGCGTAGAGGCACTGCGCGATCTCCGGGGTCAGCTTTACGCCCATGGCCTTCATCTGCTCCAGGATCATCACGCAGGTCGCGGAGGCGTTCCCGTCGATGCTGTTGACCTCGGCGAAGGCATGGTTGGTTCCGTGGTGGTCAATCTGGGCGCTGCGGCTGCAGCGGCTCATCAGCTTTTCGCATTCGCCGAGCCGGGCGATATCGCTCACGTCCACGGAAAGAAACAGGTCGTATTTTTCGTCCCCGTTTTCCTCCGGGCGGCGGATCTCCCCGGCGCCGGGCAGGAACATCAGGTTGTCCGGCACCTTGTCCTGGCAGAACAGGCGGGAGCGCCTGCCCATCTGCTGCAGGATCAGCCGCATGGCCAGCGCGCTCCCGATGGTATCCCCGTCCGGGCTTACATGGCTGCAGATGCAGACGCTCTCCGCGCCGGCAAGCGCCTCCGCGATTCCCGCCACATCTCTCATTTTTCTTCCTCCGGCTCCTCCGCCTTTTCGGCGATGCCCGTCTCCGCCAGTACCTTGGCAATATGGACGCCGTACGCGATGTTCCTGTCGCTTACGAAGATCAGCTCCGGAGCGGACCGGATGATCATCCGCTTTCCCAGTGCGCGGCGCAGGTAGCCCTTCGCGTTCTTCAGCGCTTCGAGCAGGCTGTCCCGCCGGTCATCCTCCAGCACGGAGACATAGATCTTCGCATAGCGCAGATCCCCGGTCACCTCGGCCCGGGTGATGCTCCAGGTCCCGTCCACCCGGGGGTCGTTGATCTCCTCCCGGATGATGGCGTCCAGCTCCCGGCGCACCTCCTCCGAGATGCGGTCAATTCTCTGGTATTCTCTCATTTATCGCGGTATTTCCTCCATGATGAAGCACTCGACCACATCGCCTTCCTTGATGTCGTTGTGGCCTTCCAGGCTCATGCCGCACTCGTATCCGGCCGCCATTTCGCGCACGTCGTCCTTCAGGTGGCGCAGGCTGCTCAGCTTGCCCTCGTGCACGACCACATTGTCACGCAGCAGGCGGACATTGGCGTTGCGCTGCACCTTGCCGTCGGTGACGTAGCAGCCCGCGATAATGCCGGCGCCGGTGATCTTGAAGACATTGCGCACCTCGGCGTGGCCCAGCAGCACCTCCCGGTACTCGGGGGCCAGCAGGCCCTTCATGGCCAGCTCCATATCCTCGATCGCCTTGTAGATGACGGTGTACAGCCGCACATCCACCTTCTGCTTTTCCGCCTCTTCCCGGGCGGAGGCATCCGGCCGGATGTTGAAGCCGATGATAATCGCGTTGAACGCGGCCGCAAGGTTCACGTCGTCCTTGGTGATGGCGCCCGCGGCGCTGTGCAGCACGCGGATCCGGACCTCGTCCCCGGACAGCTTCTCCATGGCCTGCTTGACAGCCTCCACGGAGCCCTGCACGTCGGCCTTGATGATCAGGTTCAGCGTGGTGATCTTGCCCGCCTCGATGGAGGAGAACAGGTTCTCCATGTTCACCTTGGCCATGGAAGCCTCGCGGCTGGCGCGCAGCTTCTCCCGTCTCTCGTCCGCGACCTGGCGGCTCAGATGGTCGTCGCCCACGGCGATCAGCTCGTCGCCCGCGCTCGGAACATCGTCGAATCCCATGATTTCCACCGGCATGCCGGGACCCGCGTCCTGCACCCGCTCGCCGCGGTCGTTGATCAGGGCGCGCACCTTGCCGGAGGCCATGCCCGCGATGATCGAATCGCCCACGTGCAGGGTGCCGTTCTGCAGCAGCACCGTCGCCAGCGGTCCCCGCGCCTTGTCCAGCTTAGCCTCGATGATGACGCCGCGGCCCAGCCGGTTCGGGTTCGCCCGCAGCTGCAGCATATCCGCCTGCAGCAGGATCATTTCCAGCAGCTCATCGACGCCCTCGCCGGTCTTTGCGGACACGGGAACGCAGATCGTTTCGCCGCCCCAGTCCTCGCAGACCAGGCCGTACTGGGTCAGGTCCTGCTTGACGCGGTCCGGATTGGCCTCGGGCTTGTCCATCTTGTTGATCGCCACGATCACCGGCACCTCGGCCGCCTTCGCGTGGTTGATGGATTCAACGGTCTGGGGCATGACGGAGTCATCCGCCGCCACGACGAGCACCGCGATATCCGTCACCTGGGCGCCGCGTGCGCGCATGGCCGTAAAGGCCTCGTGGCCGGGCGTATCCAGGAAGGTAATCTGCCGGCCGTCCGCTACGCTGACCGTGTAGGCGCCGATATGCTGCGTGATGCCGCCGGCCTCGCCCTGGGTCACCCGGCTTCTGCGGATATAGTCCAGCAGGCTGGTCTTGCCGTGGTCGACGTGGCCCATGATGGTCACCACCGGCGGGCGCTCGACGAGGTTCTCCTCCTCGTCCGCGAAGTCCTCGGCCACCAGGGCGGCCTCCGCCGTCTGCTCCTGCTTCCGCTCAAGGGTGATGTCGAAGTCGGAGCACACCAGCTGCGCCGTGTCAAAGTCGATTTCGCTGTTGATGGTCGCCATGTTGCCGAGCATGAACAGCTTCTTGATGATCTCCCCGGCGGGCTTGCCGATCTTCTCGGTCAGGTCGCGAACGGTGATCGTGTCTCCCGCCATGTAGGCGGTCTCGATCTTGATGGGGGCCATCATCTGCTGGGCGCTGGGCTTCTTGGCCCGGGCGCGCTTGCCGCCGCGGATCGGCTCGTCGTCGTATCCGTTGAAGCGGGAATTCTGCTTGCTCTGCTGCTTCTTGTTCCGGGTCACATGCTCCGGATCATGCTGGCGCTCGTAATTTTTCTTGTTGGGATCGTAATTGGAGACGCGCTCCTTCTCCATCGGCGGAACGATGTCCACGGTGCTGGGCCGCCGGGCGGACTGCTGTCCCCGGGGGCCGCCGAAGCCGCCCTGCGGGGCGCGGTTCCCACCCTGCTGCATGCCGCCCGCGGGCCGGCCGTAGGGGCCAGCCTGCGCGCCGGCCGGACGGCCGAATCCGCCCTGTGCGCCCGTGCTGTTCGCCGGACGTCCGTAGGGGCCCTGCCGCTGGCCGCCCGCAGGCTGGCCGTAGGGACCGCGCTGCTGGGTTCCGGCGGGACGGCCGTAGGGGCCTCCCTGCTGTGCCGCGCTGTTGGCGGGACGTCCGTAGGGTCCCTGCCGCGGCGGAACCGGCTGCGGAGCGCGGATCACGTTGGGCGCCAGGCCGACCGGCCGGGCCGGCTGTCTCGGCGCTTCGCCGGGGCGGCTGATGATCTGCCCGATGGCAGGCTTCTTCGGCTCCTGCTTCCGGGGCTCCGCCGGCATGGCCTGCTTCTCGGGCTGGGCCTCGGGGGCTTTCTGCTCCGGCACGGGGGCGGTTTTCACCTCCGCGGCGGGCTTTGCTTCCTTCGGTGCTTCGGCCGGGGCAGCTTCCGCGGTCCGGGGCGCTTCCGCCTCGGGCTGCTTTTCCGCCTTCACGGGGGCAGGCGTCTCGGGCGCGGCCGGTTCCTCCGCCGCGCGCTCCTGGCCGGCGGCCTTTTCCCGGTCTTCCCGCAGGGCCGCCTCCATCTGGGCCTTCTCTTCCTCGTCGAGCATGGTATAGGCCCTGGAATGGGTGGACTGAACCCGCAGCTGTTCCTCGCGCTTGCGCTGGGCCGCGGCTTCCTCCCTGCGGCGGGTAATCGCCGCGTCCATCCGTCTCAGCTCGTCGAACATGGCGTCCGCGTCCTTCCGGGCGCGCGTAGCCTTCGCGAGAATCTCAGCGGACTGCTCTACCAGCTCCCTGGCGGTGTTCATTAAGTTTCCTGTCGCCATTCGCGCTTCTTACCCCCTGCCGAAACCGGCAAATAAAATCGATTCGTTAATCCTGCCCTTCCTCATCCAGGCAGGCCAGGATGGACTGCACAAAGCCGCCCGGGTGCACGGCCATGGTCTTGCCCGGCCTTCCGGTCGCGTCCTGCAGCAGCCCTTCCGGCAGCCTGCGGACCGGGATATCCTCCCGCCCGCAGACGCGCTCCGCCTTCTCCGCGGCGTCCGCGGAGATGCTGCCGTCCATCAGCATCAGCACCGCCTGGCCCTTCCGCAGCTCCTTCAGGCAGCTCTCCTCCCCGAAGACGGCCTGGCCGGCCCGGACGCACAGCCCGAGCAGCCCCTTCAGCCGCGCCTCATTCATGCGTTTCCTCCTTCAGGGCTTCCAGCTCCCGCTGCAGGGCGTCCCTGACCTCCGCGCCGATATCCGTCTGAAGCTGGCGCTCCAGCTGGCGCTGTTTCAGGGCGCGGACAAGGCATTCTCCCTCCCGGCACACGTAGGCACCCCGTCCCGGCTTTTTGCCCACCGGGTCCAGGCTGACCTCCCCTTCCGGAGAGCGCACCACCCGGATCAGGCTTTTCTTTTCCTTCATCTCCCGGCAGCCCACGCACATCCGCATGGGAATCTTCCGCGTCTTCATCTCGGCTTCCGTTCCTTACATGGTATCGTCGTCGCCCGCCAGGCTCTCGTCAAAGTCCATGGTGAAGCTGTCGTAGATGGGCGTCTCAACCTGCACGTAGTCGACCAGCTGGCCATTCTCGTCCACCATGTCGTTCAGCTCCGCCATCTGGCTCTGGCTCTTGATGTCGATCTTCCATCCGGTCAGCCGCGCGGCCAGGCGCGCGTTCTGCCCTTCCTTGCCGATGGCCAGGCTCAGCTGGTTGTCGGGCACGATCACCCGGAAGGCTTTTTCATCCTTGGCCTGGTAGACGCTCAGCACATGGGCCGGATTCAGGGCATTGGCCACGAATTCCGCCGGGTTGCTGCTCCATTTGATGATGTCGATCTTCTCGCCCTTCAGCTCGGCCACGACCCGCTCCACGCGGCCGCCGCGCTGTCCGACGCAGGCGCCGACCGGGTCGATCATCAGGTCCTGGCTGTGGACCGCGATCTTGGTGCGGCTGCCCGCTTCCCTGGCGATGCTCTTGATGGTCACGATGCCGCCGGCGATCTCCGGCACTTCCATTTCGAACAGGCGCTTGACCAGGTTCTGATGGGTACGGCTGACATAGACCTGCGGCGCGTAGCTGGAGGAATTCACGGTCTTCTGCACCGCCAGCACATAGACCTTGATGTGGTCGTCGTCGTGCAGCACTTCGCCGGGGATCATCTCGCTCTTTTCCAGCACGCCCTCGGTACGGCCCAGGTCCACATAAACCACGTGGGGCTCGATCCGCTGGACGATGCCGGTCAGGATCTCGTTCTCCTTGTCGGAGTATTCCTCATAGATCTTTCCGCGTTCCACCTCGCGGATGCTCTGGATAATCACCTGCTTGGCCGTCTGGGCCGCCACCCGCAGGAATCCGCTCGGGGTCACGTCCACCTCGGCGATATCGCCCATCTTGTAGGTGGGGTTGATCTTCTGCGCCTCCTCCAGGGTGATCTGGTTGGTCGGCATCTCCACCTCCTCCACGACGGTCTTCTTGGCGAAGACGGAGATGGCGCCGGTCTCCCGGTCGATATGCACGTCGATCATCGAGGGGATCGCTTCGTTCCGGGGAGAATTCTTCCTGTAGGCGGCGCGCAGGGCGTCCTCGATCATCTGGAACAGATGCTCCTCGTCAATTTCCTTTTCCTTGGCCAGCATCCGGATGGCTTCAATCACTTCAGATTTCATGTCGCAGTTCTCGCTTTCTTTATTATTCCGCGTCCGCGGCCCGCAGAGCGGGTCCGGTAATCAGCTTCAGTCCCCGGAATCCGTCTCCGGAGCGCCTTCCTCGTCCGTAAATTCGACCTCTTCCACGCCTTCCATGTCCACCAGCGGCTTCACCAGCGCCGCCGCCTTCCGGGGAATCCGCTTTTCGCCCCCGGCGGTCCCGATCGTCAGGCTGTCCGCGTCGAACCCGGTCAGAACGCCCGTCAGTTCCTTCGCGCCGTCCATCGCCTGAAAGAGGCGGACCTCCACCTCCGTGCCCAGGCCCCGCTCAAAATCCCGGTCCGTCTTCAGCGGCCGGTCGATCCCCGGGCTGGAAACCTCCATGAAGTCGTAGTCGTAGTTTTCCACCAGCGGAAGAGCCGCCCGGTGATAGGCTTCGCAGTCGTCCAGGGTAATGCCTTCCGGCCGGTCGATGTAGATCCTCAGATACTTTCCGGTGGGCTCCCGGTCCAGCGAGATGTCGACCAGCTCGTATCCCAGCCGTTCCGCCAGGCTGCGGCACGCCGGCCCGATGACCGCCGTCAGCTCCGCCTTCGCCATGCTTCCTCCTTTCAGGCAAAAAGAAAAGAGCGGGAAACACAGCCCTCCGCGGGTGGAACGGAATACGGTTCTCCCCTTCGGGAGCCGTTCCGCAGCCGCGGGCTGTTTCCACTCTCTACGTTAAACCCTTCTTTCAAGGCAAATGCCGGTTTGTTTTACCGTCTTCCCCCCGGGAAAACGGCGACGTGAGTATAGCACAGTTTCCATTCCTTGACAAGCCTTTTCTGATGGGAATTTCGGGGCTTTTTCAGCCCTTTTCGGGGCCCTTTCCGCAAAACATCCCGGGCGCCCGGCGCAGCCTTATACCGTAACGACCCTTTCGGCCGCGGGCAGGGTATCCTCCATCCCCGCGCACTGCGCCCAAAGGCGCCACGCCCGCAGGTCGGTCCCGGCTTCCCAGCGTGCCGAAACCGTCACCTCCGCGCCGCGCCAGGCCGCCGTCATTCCCGGATTTCTCCGCAGCCCGAGCAGCACGGCCCGCTCCGGCAGCGGGGCGTTCTCCGTCTCCCGCCGGCTCATCCCCAGCAGGGCCGCGGCGCAGGCGCGGCTGATCCTGGCCCGGGAATACCGGCGCGTGCACACCGCGTCGAGCAGCTCATTCCGGGTTCCGCATCCGCGCGCGGCATCAAGCAGCCGCCCCTCCAGCCCCTCGGAAAGGTCGGGAAGGCCTGCGGCCTCCTCCCGCGTCATGCTCCGCAGGCGGTGAATCAGCAGGCTGTCCAGGATCTCCTCCCGGCTCACCCGTCCCCGGAGGAACGCCCGTCGGACCGTTTCCCGGCTCTCCGGCGGAAGGCCCGCGAAGGCGCCCCGGTAATCGCCCCGCCGCAGCGCCTCGCGCAGGGCGGAGGCGGAGGGCGCCTCCGGGTCGATCCGCTCCGCATGATAGCTTCCGGTCCGCGGGATGACGACAGGCTCGATGCCCCCGCCGAGCCGGAGGACCGCGCGGAGGTAGCAGATGCCCAGGATGTTGTTCGGCTGCCTGAGCAGGCTCTCCGTCCCCCCGTCCTCAGCCGCCAGCGCCATGTCCAGCGCCCGGGGATATCCGTATCCCTTTCCGAGCGCGTCCTTCAGGGCTGCCCGCTGGGCTTCCGTCGGCTCCTCCAGCCGCCGCGCCGTCTCCGCCAGCCGCTCCTTATCGGGGGTTTCCGCGCCGAAGGCCAGGTGCGTCGCTCCCAGCCTTTTCAGCAGGGCGGTCCCGCCCAGCGCGTAATGCTCCGCGTCCCGGACGGTCCATTCCGCGGGCAGCGCAAACACGGCGTCCGCGCCTTCCCGCAGGGCGCATTCGGCCCTGTCGTAGGGAGACAGCAGCGCCATCTCTCCCCGCTGCTTGAAGCATCCGCTCAGGGCCACGAAGGTATAATCCGGTCGGACCGCTTCCTGCGCCAGACGGATCTGCCTGGCGTGGCCCCGGTGAAAGGGGTCGTATTCCGCGATGATTCCCAGTATCCTCATGCCGTTCTGTCCGCGCCTTCCGCGCCGCCTGACCTGTCCCCGGCCTTCCGGTTCATTCTTCCAGCCCCAGAAGGTGCCTCGCCACAAACACGCCGCTTGCGCTCGCGTGGCTCAGGCTGTGGGTCACCCCGCTCCCGTCCCCGATGACGAACATGCCGGGACAGCAGGTCTCCAGATGGTTGTCCAGCGCCACTTCCATGTTGTAGAATTTCACTTCCACGCCGTAGAGCAGCGTATCGTCGTTGGCCGTTCCCGGGGCGATCTTGTCCAGGGCGGTGATCATCTCAATGATGCCGTCCAGGATCCGTTTCGGGATCACCAGGCTGAGATCCCCCGGCGTCGCGTTCAGCGTCGGCGTCACGAAGGAATCCGCGATCCGCCCCGGCGTGCTCCGCCGCCCGCGGATCAGGTCTCCGAAACGCTGCACCATGACGCCCCCGCCCAGCATGTTGCTCAGCCGCGCGATGCCTTCGCCGTATCCGTTCGAATCCCGGAAGGGCTCCGAAAAATGCTTGCTGACCAGCAGCGCGAAATTGGTGTTGGCGGTATGCTTCGCCGGATCCTCATAGCTGTGGCCGTTCACGGTCACGATGCCGTTGGTGTTTTCGCTGACCACCGAGCCCCGGGGATTCATGCAGAAGGTGCGGACCAGGTCCTCGAACTTCTGCGTCCGGTAGACGATCTTGCTCTCATACAGCTCGTCCGTCACATGGCTGAAGACCTCCGCCGGCAGCTCGACCCGCACGCCGATATCCACCCGGTTGCTGCGGGTCTGGATGCCCATGTCCCGGCATACGCCCTCCATCCACTTGCTGCCGCTGCGCCCGACGGATACGACCAGCTTCGGCGCCTGGTGCCGCTCCTCTCCCGCGAGGATTTCGTAGAGGCCGTCCTCCTGCCGCACCCGTTCCACCGGGGTCTCGAAATGGAATTCCACCTTCTCCCGCAGGAATTCGTACATCCGCTGCAGGACGGTGTAATTGATGTCCGTTCCCAGATGGCGGACCTCCGCGTCCAGCAGGTGCAGCCCGTTTTCCAGGCAGCGGCGCCGGAGGGGCGTGTTCGCGGTGGAGTAGAGCTTCGTCCCCTCCCCGCCGAAGCGCAGGTTGATCCGGTCCACGTACCGCATCAGCTCCAGCGCCTTTTCCCGGCCGATATACTCATGCAGGCTTCCGCCGAAGTCGTTGGTGATGTTGTACTTTCCGTCCGAAAACGCCCCCGCGCCGCCGAAGCCGCTCATAATGGAGCAGGATTTGCAGCGGATGCAGCTCCGGATCTTCTTTCCGTCGATGGGGCAGACCCGCTTCTCCAGCGGTTTCCCCATCTCAAACACGCCCACCTTCAGCGGCTTTTCAGAGCGGGTCACCAGCTCGTAGGCGGTAAAGATTCCGCCGGGTCCCGCGCCGATAATCATGACGTCATAACGCACTTTTCCTATGCCTCCCCGGTTTCTTTTTCAAGGATTTCCACGACCTTCGGGTTCCAGTCCTCCCGGCCGCTTCGTCTCTTTTCCGTGATTTTCAGGCCCGCCAGCCCCAGCGCGAGGCCGATAAGCGCGCCGGCTCCGGCGCCCATGTCCCCGCCGCCCGTCAGCAGGCTTCCCGCCGCAAGCCCGGCCAGCATCGCCGCAAGAGGCATGCCGTAGGCGATCGCCGAGGCTTTGGCCACCATGCGGTCGGGCATCTCCACCACGGCGATCTCCCCGACCCGGCCGGTTCCGCGGACCCAGACCGCGTGCTCCTTTTTTCCGCCCTCGCAGGCGTTGCAGGCCGCGCAGGCCTCGGGCCTGCAGAAGGTCACCTGAATCATGCCCTCTCCGACCTGGGTGATTTCCCCGGGCTGTCTCATGCTGTTTTCTCTCCTTACATCTCGTCCAGGATATCCTCGACGGGAATCGTCACGGTAATCAGCCTTCCGCTTGCCTCCGCGGTTCCCGGCTGCAGGAAGAAGACCGGATCCCCGTTCTCCTCCAGATAGAAATCCTCCTCCGGGAAAAAGGCGTAGTCCAGCGCTTCCCTTTCCAGGTCCTCAGCCAGCTCCAGATCTTTTCCGTTGCGCGCCTGCAGCTCCGCCCAGACCATCTCCCTGACGGCCGCGTCCGCCCTGGCTGTCTGCCGGTCCTGCAGCCAGGTATCGGTTTCCTCACCCTCCAGCAGCCCCAGCAGATACGGCAGCGCCACCGACAGCCCGGGCTTCAGCCCCTTCATGGAAAAGGTGTATCCGCTCCAGGAGGACAGGCCCTCCTGCCGGGTCTCCGTGAGCACGGAGAAATATTCCCCGTCGTTGCAGGTCACCCGGTAATCCACCTCCACCCGGATGTCCGCCTCCGGTTCCGTCCCGCGGTAGTAGTCCGCGTTCATGGGCACCTCAAAGCCGGCGGCGTCCTCCGCCCGGTAGCGGAAGAAGCTGTTGACCTGTTCCGCGGCCGCGCTGCCTTCCGCCGCCCGCGGATAGCGATATGAATAGATATAGGCTGCCTTTTCGTTCAGCTGCTCCCGGATTTCCCCGCTCAGGTCCTCCGTCAGGGCCAGGGGTTCCGCCAGCGCGGCGGAAGCCGCCATCAGCAGGCACAGAAACAGGCTGCCCGCACGCTTTTTCATGGGTTTTTCCTTTCCTTCCCGGACTCGCTCCCTTCCGTCCCTACTTCGTGTAGGTATACCGGGCGTTCAGCCAGGGCATGCTGTTATAGGTGGAATACGCGTCCGCGTACAGGCGGTAGTACTGGCCGACCTCCCAGACGGTGCGGCTGTAATTCTGAACCAGCACCGGCTGGCTCCGGCCGTCCTCGCTGGTGTTGATCACCACCATCTGCGGTTTCTCCGAAACGGCGTACTGCACCACGCCCGTCACCACGTACACCTGTCCGTAGCTGGAACGGACGGCCATGTTGCTCAGCAGCTCGCTGTATCCCTCTGCGCTCAGCGGCCAGGCCTTGACCGTATATTCGCTGGCGGGCGGGACATAGTAAACCGTATGCTGCACCTCGGAGGGCTTGCGCCCCGGATAGGAGGCGGTGATGGAGATCGTGTTGTTGCCGATGTGGTCGAACACCGCGTTGAAGGTAAACTTGCCTGTGGAATCCAGATTGGTGATGTCCAGGTCCGTATACGGGGAGGAAACCTCGACATAGGCGCCGGGAAGGGTTGTCGCGCTGACCTTCATGACGCGCTCGTAGGTGGTTCCGTAGGTCCCCACGGCCAGATCCAGCGGGATCTCCTGGGGCGCCCGGTAAAGGGTGACGTGGATGGCGTTGTCCCGGCAGTACTGGCTGCGCACCCTGATCTCGAAAACGTTGTCCCCGATGGGCTGCACCGTGGCGTTGTAGCTCATTACCCCCGTCTCGGAGGATACGGTGTCCGAGCAGTCCACGCCGTTCACCGTCACCCGGGAACCCGGGCGGACGGTGATCTGGATCGTGCTCATCGTGGTCGCCACCTCGGTGCGCAGGGAGTCCGGGGAATCCAGGGTAATCGGGCTGAGGGGAATGAAGATCGTATACTGGATCGGTTCCAGGGGCGTCTGCCTGCCCGCCGAGGTCTTCAGGAAGGGCGTCAGCGTCACGTCCATGGTTTCCTCGAGGGTTCCCTCGTAGTTGTCGTACCAGGTATGGTCCGCCACCTGAACCGTGGCGAAGCCGTCGGTCACCATGTAGCTGGCGTGCAGCTCCCGGATGTAGATCTGGGTTCCTTCCTCCCCGGGAATCAGGATGGTGTGCGCCGCCAGGTCGTCCATCATCGTGGCGGTCACGGAGGCCGACGCCGTGTAGGTCCCGGCCGGCCGGCCCAGCACCGGGGCCAGCATGTTCCGCAGAAAGCTGTCCTCGCCCCCGCCCTCCTGAAAGTATCTCCAGGTATAGTATCCGCCGGTTCCGAGCGCCGCGGCAAGGATCAGCGCCAGCAGGGCGATCATCATCCGCTTCCGGGTCCTGGCCCGGGAGGGCGGCTTCTTCCCCAGGGACGGGGCATAGTCGTAGCGGTGGGGCTCCATGGGATTCTCATGGACCGGATCGTAACTCCGCGGCTCGATGAAGGTTCCCGTGTCGTCCATGTAACGCACCCGGTGGCGGATCTCCGCCTCCTGGGCGGCGGCAAGCCCCGCCGCCGAAACCCGGCGCATCCGGATTTCCCCGTTCTTTTCCCCGGCCTCCTCCTCCACCGTCACCCCGCGGGACTCGGGCGCGTTCTCCAGCATTTTCTGCTTCCGGGCCTCGCCCTCGCGCTTCCGGGTCTTCAGCTCCTGCATCTCCCGCGCCAGCGTGTCCCGGGAATCCGGCGTCCGTTCCTCCGTCCCGAATTCATCCACCCGGATGTAGGCCGTGCTCTGTCCTTCGTCCCGCAGCGTATCCTTCCAGGCCAGCCGGGAGGCGGCGTCAATATTCAGTTTTGCTCCGCAGCGCGTGCAATGGGGCATGGACGCCCGATTCCACTGGCCGCATTCAGGGCATTTCATCCTGCTGACTCCCCTGTCCTTTCCGTCCGCCGCGGGCGGTCCTTCTTTTCCGGCGGCTTTCTTTCCCCGCCGGCATCATTTATTTCTTTCCTCCGGCTTCCGTTCTTCCCGCCGGCGGTTATTCTTCCTCGTCGATGACCAGGAAATTCGTGGTCAGATATCTGTGCATCACCTGGCGGCAGGTCTCCCAGTCGACCTCCTGCGCGTCCATGGAAGCGTAGTAGATGGGCGTCACCGCGCCGTCCGGAGGAAGCCGGAGCTCCTCGATGGTGCAGTCCCGCAGCGAATACGCGTACCGCGCGGCCTCCAGCATCCGCTCGGGATTCAGGTTGGTGGTCGTGCTGTTCTCCATGACGTTGTTGACCAGCGCCTCCGCCTCTTCCCAGCTGATTTTCCGGCATTTATCCGCCAGGGTGCTCATCACGGTCCGGGCCCGCTGGGTCCGCATGAAATCCCCGCCGCCGCCCGCCTTCCGGATGCGCATGTAAATCACGGCGCTGTGCCCGTTGAAATGGTACAGCCCCGGCCTGTGGGTAAAGCCGATGCGGATATCCTGCCCGTCGGGCACGCTGAACACGGACCGGGTCGGCACTGCGTAGCGCCGCAGGTAGGCGATCTCCTCCGCGTTCAGCTCGATGTCGACGCCTCCCAGGTAGTCGATGATGTCCGCGATCTGCGTGAAATCAAACAGCAGGAAATCCTCCACCGGGACATCGATATGCTGGCTGATCACCTGGCAAAGGGCTTCCGGCCCGTAGTCGTTGTAGACATAGTTGATCCGGCCGATGCCGCCGTTCGGCTTGCGGATCAGCGCGTCCCGGATGAAGGAGGTCAGCATGACCCGATGCCCCCGGGTATCCAGCGTCACCAGCACGATTCCGTCCGTGTTGCCGTAAAGATCCCGCCTTTTGCCGTTCTCCTGCACGGGGGTCTCGGCGTTCGCCGGTCGCACCGGCGCTTTCCAGAGATCCGTGCACAGAAGCAGGTAATGATGCTGTCCCTCCAGGAGGGGGCTGACCGCCTCCGGCGGAATCGTATCGATGGGTTTCGGCGTCCTCGCCGCGGCGGCTCCGCCTCCGAAAAGCATCAGGATACACAGCAGAAAACCGAGCGCCCTGCGCATGAGACCCTCCACTCCTTTCCTCCCGCGTGTCTTCTATTATATCCCAACCGGAGGCTTTTGCAAATTCCGGGGAAAGCGCCGCCTTCCCCCGGCGCCCGCCTCCGGAGCGGTACCGTCCGTCAGAAGGGCGCGTTCACGCGGAACTCCCGGCCGTCCAGCGCCGGCAGCCTCCCTCCCGTATCCAGCCGCAGGCTCACCGCCCACAGCCGGAGCTCCCGGGTTTTCCTGTCGCGGTTCCATTTCCGGTCCCCGTACACATCGTCCCCGAGGATCGGATGTCCCAGCGCGGCCAGATGGGCCCGGATCTGATGGGTTCGTCCCGTGATCAGATGCACCCGGAGCCGGGAAACCGGCCCCGCCTCCAGGGTCTCGTATCCGGTCCGGATCAGCTTCCCGCCCTCCGCCGGGCGGTCGGAAATCCGGACCCGGCCGGCCTTCGCGTCCTTGACCAGCCAGGCCTCGCATTCCGCGCGGGCAGGTTTGGGGATTCCCCGCACCAGGCACTCGTAATACTTCTCCATCGTCCGCCTTCGGAATACATCCAGCAGGATTTCCTTCGCCCGCTCGTTCCGGGCAAACAGGCAAAGGCCGCCCGTCCGGTTGTCCAGCCGGTGGCAGGCCTCCGGCGCCGGCGCGCTGGAATCGCTCTCCCGGACGTACCGGGCGCACAGCTCCGTCAGTGTCACGCCGCCCTTCCCGTCCGGCTCGACGGAAATGCCCGCGGGCTTGTTGACCAAAAGGACGTCCCCGTCCTCGTAGACGACCCGGAGCAGGCTCTGCTCCTCCCCGTCGTCCGGCAGATAGATCCTCAGCTCCTGCCCGGCCCGCGCCTTCTCCTCCCGGGAAACCCGGCGCCCGTCCAGCTTGACGTCCCTGCGCAAAAAAGCCGCTCGGACGCTCCGGTCCGGCAGCTCTGGGAAAAACCGGGCAATCAGCCGGTCTGTCCTTTCCCCCTCCCCCTGAGGGGGAACCGTCATCTTTCTGAGTTTCACTGTACCCTCTCCATATTCAGGGTGAACCATCTGGGAACCCGGTCGTGCAGCGCCTGCAGCGCCGAGTTCATCTCCTCCGTCGGCATGCAGATGATCCGGCTCGCCAGCACCTTGCGCATCTCCCCGATCGGCGCTCCCTGCTTTGCCAGCAGGATCAGATCCTCGACCGTATCCTCCGCCTGCATCTCGGGCCGGCTCAGGCCGGAAATCAGGCCCAGCATCCGGTCGTAGAGGGGATCCTCCACCTCCGTCAGCGAGTCATACAGCTCCGTCAGCGTTCCCTGGTCCATTCCCGTGCCGCCGGCGGTCTCCCGGCCCGTCAGCGCGAAGGGATCCGCCAGTCCCTGATGAACCAGCAGCAGCCTCCCCTCGCGGCCCGGCAGCGTTTCAAAGGATGCCTTCAGCATCCGCATGTAGAGATCCGGCTTGTCCGCAGCCAGGGAACCCTGGAGGCGGAAAGCCATGTCCTTCATCACGGTCTCGGCCGGCATCATGCCCAGGAGGTACAGGGTGTTATCCACCGTGTCCAGGATCTCCTGCGCAGTCTCGTGCACATTCCGGACTTCCTCGCTGCCCAGCATCAGCAGCGTCGCGACGCAGATCTGGCGGGGCATGCAGATCCAGTTCCCCCGCTCCGGCCTCGCCCTGCACCACATCCGCCTGATCAGCGAGCACGCGGGCAGCAGGTCGTTCCAGTCGAAGAGGGGCAGCTCGCCCCCGAACAGCGCCATCTTGACGGTCAGCTCGTATTCCTCCGGGCTCAGCAGACCCATCTCGGCAGGCAGCCGGCTCAGCACGCGCACGCGCAGCTCCTCGACCGTATGCAGGCGGGGTTCCTTCTCCTCTTCGGCATAATAGGACTGGCCGAACAGCCGCTCGGCGTCCGCGTCCGTCGTTTCCGCGTCAAAAAGGCCCAGACCGCCCAGGCCTGCGAGCTCCTTCTCGCAGGCCTCCAGGCGGCTGGCCCTCATAACGGTCAGGGTGCGGTCCGTCCATACCACCGGACGGGGGGTGGAATTCCATCTCATGCGTATTCTGCGGTCCTGTTTTCCTTTTGTGCTGCCGGCTTACAGCCGGACGACCCAGCCGTTTTCATCCGGCAGGCGGCCGTACTGGATACCGGTCAGCGTATCATAGAGCTTCTGGCTGATGCGGCCGATGCCGCCGTCCCCGACGGTCACCTTCTCATCCCGCAGCGCCAGGGTACCCACCGGGCTGATCACCGCGGCGGTGCCCGTGCCGAAGGCTTCGGTCAGCTTTCCGCTCTTGGCGTCGGCAAAGATTTCCTCGACGTTCAGCCGCGCTTCCTCCGCCTCAAAGCCCAGCTGGCGCGCCAGCTTCAGCACGCTGTCCCGGGTGATGCCGGGCAGGATGGAGCCGTTCAGCTTCGGCGTCACAATCCTGTTTCCGTAGGCGAACATCATGTTCATGGAGCCGACTTCCTCGACATACTTCTGCTCCACGCCGTCCAGCCAGAGCACCTGGCTGAAACCCTTCTTCTCCGCGATGTCCCCCGCGAGAATGGAGGCGGCATAGTTGCCCGCGCACTTGGTGAAGCCGACGCCGCCGCGGACTGCGCGGACATATTCATCCTCGACATAGATGCTGACCGGCTTCAGGCCTTCCTTGTAGTAGGCGCCCACCGGGCTGAGGATGATGTAGAAAAGATAGGTCTTGCTGGCGTGCACGCCCAACCCCACGTCCGTGGAGATCATGGTCGGCCGGATGTACAGGCTGGTTCCGTCCCGGTGCGGCACCCAGTCGGCGTCCGTCCGGACCAGCTGCTTGAGCCCTTCGAGGGCGGTTTCCTCATCCAGCTCGGGCATGCCCATGCGCTGCGCGCTGCGGCTCATGCGGGCCAGGTTGTCCGCCGGCCGGAACAGCTGAAGCCCGCCGTCCTCCCGGCGGTAGCACTTCGTGCCCTCAAAGATGGCCTGCCCGTAGTGCAGCACCATGGCCGCCGGATCCATGTCAAAGGTGCCGTAGGGCACGATGCGTGGATTGATCCAGCCCTTTCCCTGCTCATAGTTCATGAGGAACATATGGTCGGTAAAAATCCTTCCGAAACCGAGCGCGCCCTCATCCTGGGGCTTGGCCTTCGGGTTCTGGTTCAGGGTCACCGGAATCTCTTTCATGGAAAAAAACGCTTCCTTTCCTGTTGAGAATATGTGCATTATAGCGCATCTCACCTGCGTTTGCCATGTTTTTTTATTGCTTTCCCGCGCGGTCTCTCCCTCCGCGCCGCCGCGAGGGCGGCGGGCCGCCCGTTCCGCTTACTTCGCCGGCTCCAGCCGGATCACGTTCCAGCTCAGCGCGGGCAGCGCGATGGTCAGCCTGCCTTCGTCCATCCGGCCGCAGTCCCCCTGTACGGGCGATACGTTGTCGGGATTCTCCTCGGTGTTGACCGCCTTCACGTCGTCGTGATGCAGCACGATGTGCTCCTTCACCCGCATTTCCCCGAAAGCGCGAAGGTCCGCGTTCAGCTCCAGCGCCTCCGCCGGATCCCGGTTCACCGCGAAGATGGTCAGGCCGCCGTCCTCCTGCAGGGTGGCAGAGGTATCCAGGAACGGAACTCCCTCGTAATCCCGGCAGTCGTAGACCGGGCTCTCCGCCACCGGGCGCAGGGCCGTACCCCTGCCGTAGACGGAGGCGTGCATCAGCGGCCAGTAGATCGTCTGAGCCCAGGCGCCGCCGCCGTTTCGGGTCATGATCGGCGCGATGACATTGACCAGCTGGGCGATGCAGGCAATCTTCACCCGGTCGCTGTTGCGGATCAGGGTGTTGAGCATGGAGCCCACCAGCAGCGCGTCCTCAAAGTTGTAGATATCCTCCAGCAGCGGCAGGGCCGGGCCCCATTTCTCCCGCTTCCAGATTTCCTTGTCCTGCTCGCTCGAATGGTACCAGACGTTCCACTCGTCAAAGCTCAGGTTCAGCCTCTTTTTGCTGTGCTTCCGTCCGCCCACCGCGTCGCAGATGGACACCACCGTGTGGATGAAATCGTCCATGTCCATGCTGCGGGCCAGGAATCCGGGGGTGTCGTTGGTGGGATTGCCGTAATACCGGTGGATGGAAACATAGTCCACGTTGTCGTAGCATTCGCCCAGCATCGTGTACTCCCATTCCCCGAAGGTGGGCATGTCGTAGGCGGCGCTTCCGCAGGCTACGGTTTCGATGGTGGGATCGACCCATTTCATCATCTTCGCCGCCTCGTTGGCCGTCCGTCCGTATTCATAGGCGGTCTTGTGGCCCATCTGCCACGGGCCGTCCATCTCGTTCCCAAGGCACCAGAGCCTGATGTTGAAGGGCTCCTTCGCGCCGTTTTTGATCCGGAGGTCGCTCCACGCGCTTCCGCCCTTATGGTTGGCATACTCCACCACGTTGCGGGCGGCGTCCGGCCCGCGGGTTCCCAGGTTCACCGCGTACATGACCTCGCTGCCGGTCTTCTTCGTCCATTCCACGAACTCATGCAGGCCGACCTCGTTGGTCTCGGTGGTGAACCAGGCCAGGTCCA
>CAMVFE010000027.1 GCA_947166705.1 uncultured Clostridia bacterium | reverse complement strand
CGAGACTGCGGCTGCCGCCGCGGAAGAAGTGAAGGACGCCGCCGCGGAGACCGCCAAGGCTGCCACCGAGACTGCGGCTGCCGCTGCGGAAGAAGTGAAGGACGCCGCCGCGGAGACCGCCAAGGCTGCCACCGAGACTGCGGCTGCCGCTGCGGAAGAAGTGAAGGACGCCGCCGCTGAGACCGCCGAGGCTGCCGCCGAGACCGTGGCCGCCGCCGTGGAGGAAGTGAAGGATGCCGCCGCGGAGACCGCCGAGGCTGCTGCCGAGACCGTGGCCGCCGCCGTGGAGGAAGTGAAGGAAGCGGTGACTGAGGAAGCCAAGGTGCTGACCCACGCGGAGTTCGTGGCAGCCGAGAACGACACCGAAGTCGTGATCGAAAGCTATGTGCAGGCGCACCAGAACTGGTGGGACAACAAGGTGACCGTGTACCTGCAGAGCGAGGACGGCGCCTACTTCGCCTATGAGATGAAGTGCACCGAAGAGGAAGCCGCGAAGCTGGTGCCCGGCCAGAAGATCCGCGTCAAGGGCTACAAGGCCGAGTGGTCCGGCGAAGTGGAAATCACGGACGGTACCTTCGAGCTGCTCGAAGCCGATCCCTGGATCGCGGAAGCTGAGGATATCACCGCTGTTCTGGGAACGGACGACCTGATCAACCACATGAACGAGTTCGTGGCCGTGAAGGGAGCGACCATCGCGGACTACGACGGAAACGGCGCGGCCTTTGCCTACAAGAATGCCGAGGAGAAGACCGACGACCTGTACTTCAAGGTGGACGTGAACGGCCAGACCTACGACTTCTGCGTCGAGTTCTACCTCTGCGGCAAGGATTCCGATGTGTACAAGGCCGTGGAAGGCCTGAAGGTCGGCGACACCGTCGATCTGGAAGGCTTCCTGTACTGGTACAACGGAGCCAACCTGCAGGCCACCAGCCTGACGGTGAAGTAAGATCCGGGAAACACGGACGGGAGCTTCGGCTCCCGTTTTTTCATTGCGTTTTGAACGGAAAACGATATAATAAAGCCAGAAGTGAACGGGAAGGAACGGGAGGGACGGCGGGGCCGGAGAGGCGGCGCCTTCCTTCCCGCGGACGGAGGAGCCTTTGAAACAGAAGCTGACGGTGATCGCCGGAACCAACGCCTCCGGCAAGAGCGGACTGGGCGTGAAGCTGGCGAAGGCCTTTGACGGGGAGATCGTTTCGGCGGATTCCAGGCAGGTGTACGTCGGGATGGACCTGGGATCCGGAAAGATTACCCGGGAGGAGATGGAGGGCGTCCCCCATCACCTGCTGGATGTGCGCCGGCCGGGGGAATTCTTTTCCATGGCGGATTTTCAGGCGCTGGCTTACGAAGCGATCGACGACATCCTGGCCCGGGGCAGGCATCCCTTTCTGGTGGGGGGGACGGGCCTGTACATCGACTCGGTGACGGAGGGCTACGTGCTGAGCGATAAAAAGCCGGACGCCGCGCTCCGGGCCAGGCTGGAAACCTACGCCACGCCGGAGCTTTACGCCATGCTGCGGGAGCGGATTCCGGAGACGGATATCGATCCGAAAAACCGCCACAGGGTGATGCGGGCGCTGGAGAAGCTGGCGGCGGGGGACGAGGGTCCGGCGCCGCGGCAGCCGCGGTACGAGGTGCTGAAGCTGGGGGTGACCTGGCCGCGTGAGATCCTGAAGAAGCGCATCGACGAACGCCTGGAGCGGCGTCTGCGCGAGGGCATGGCCGAAGAGGTTCAGGCGATGCTGGACGCGGGCGTTTCCGGGGAATTCCTGGTCAAGCTGGGTCTTGAATACAAGTATCTGACCTGGTACCTGACCGGGAAAATGGGATACGAAGAGATGAAGGAGGAGCTGGCGGCGGCCATCAAGCGCTTCGCGAAGCGGCAGATGACCTGGTTCCGGAAGGATCCGCGAATCATCTGGCTGGACATGGAAGGGGATCCGGTGGCGGAAGCCGGGGCGCTGATCCGGAATTTCCTCGGCGGCGCTGCGGAAGCGGGCATGCCGGGGAACAGCTGAGCTTCAGCTCCCCGGACGGCACAGCGGGCCGGAGCCGCCGGCAGGGTCTGCCGGAGAGGAACGGATGCGGGCAAAAATGAAACAGATCGGTTCAGGGAGGAGATCGGAATGATTAAGGTTGCTTTTTACGATACCCGGGAGTATGACAGGCCGGCCTTCGAGCGCTTCGGCACACAGCAGGACATCAGCTTCCGCTTTCTGGAGGCGAAGCTGGATGAGGACACCGTGGAGCTGGCCCGGGACTGCGACGCCGTGTGCGTATTTGTCAACGATACGGTGAACGCGGCGGTGATCGAAAAGCTGCACGCCTACGGGGTCAGGCTGATCGCCCTCCGGTCCGCGGGATACAATAACGTGGACCTGCAGGCGGCTTTCGGAAAAGTCCACGTGGTGCATGTGCCCGCCTATTCCCCCTACGCCGTGGCGGAGCATGCCATGGCGCTGCTGCTGACCTCCGTCCGCAGAATCCACAAGGCTTATATCCGCACGCGGGATTTCAACTTTTCCCTGAACGGCCTGACGGGCTTCGATTTCCACGGGAAGACCGTGGGCGTGATCGGGACGGGGAAGATCGGCAGGATCTTCGTCAATATCTGCCGGGGCTTCGGCATGCGGGTCATCGCGTATGACGCCTATCCCGCCGCGGACAGCGGCATCGAATACGTGAGCCTGGACGAGCTGTTCCGGCAGAGCGATATCATCTCGCTCCACTGCCCGCTGACCGAAGAAACGAGGCATATGATCGGCAGGGACGCCATCGAACGGATGAAGAAGGGCGTGGTGATCGTGAACACCTCCCGCGGCGCGCTGGTGGACGCGGAGGCGCTGCTGGAGGGCATCAAGAGCCGCAAGGTCGGCGCGGCCTGCCTGGACGTGTATGAGGAGGAGGCCGATATCTTCTTCGAGGACCGGAGCGGCCATATCCTGAACGACGAGCTGCTGGCCCGGCTGATCTCCATGCCCAACGTGATCGTCACCTCCCACCAGGCGTTCCTGACGGAGGAGGCGCTGAGCAATATCGCGGAGACGACCGTGAACAACATCCTGTCCTGCTTCCGGAACGACGGCCTGTGCGACAATGAGCTGTGCTACCGGTGCGGACAGATGGACCGCTGCCGGAAGGAACGGAAGGAAAAATGCTTCTGAGGCGGAAAACCAGATACGATTCCCGGGAGGAGTGACGCGTTGATCACCTGGTACTATCCGGCGATGTTCGCCCTGTCCATGATCCTGACGGGCTGCTATGCCCTGCTGTGGAAGAAGCACGACGATATCCACATCACGCTGGTGTTCGTCCTGATCCCGATTTCCAACCTGGGCAACCTGCTGATGGCCTCCGCGGACTCCCGGGGGGCCGCGCTGATCGCGAACGCCGTCTATTATGTCGGGGGATGCTTCCTGCAGCTGGTCATCCTGCTGGGCATTTTCAGCCTGTGCAGGATCCGCGTGCACCGCTGGCTGCGGATGCTGCTGCTGACGCTGAGCGCCCTGGTCTATGTTTCCGCGCTGACCGCCGGCCGGGAAACCTGGTTCTACCGGGATGTTGCCTATGAGAACGTGAACGGCATCGGCATGCTGCGGAAGGAGTACGGGCCGCTGCATATCGTTTTCTACGGCATGATTTTCCTGTATTTCGCGCTCAGCATCACGGCGATCGTCTACAGCCTGATCCGGAAAAAGCAGATCAGCCGGAAAATCCTGGGGCTGCTTTTCCTGCCGGAGGCGGTCTGCATGGCGGCTTTTTTCCTGGGACGCAGGGTGCTGCCGGAGATTGAGATGATTCCCGCGGCGTATGTCCTGGCGCAGGTGGTGTACCTGCTCATCACGTGGAAGCTGAACCTGTACGACGTAACGGGTACGGTGATCGAATCCATGGTCCAGACGGGGGAGACAGGCTTCATCACCTTTGACCGCCGCTTCCACTATCTGGGCAGCAACGAGACCGCCCGGAGGATCCTGCCGCAGCTGGACAACCTGACGGTGGACCTGAGCGTCAGGCGCAGCCGCTCCCTGGCGGAGCTGCTGGAGCCCTGGCTGACAAAGTTTCAGGAGCATCCGGACGACCCGGAAAAGAACCGCCACCCGTATCCCCTGGGGGACAGATTTTACCTGTTCACTGTGGGGCTGCTGAAGCGGGGCGCCTCCGACCTGGGCTACCGGATCACCATCACGGACGACACGCTGGTGCAGGAAAACATCCGCCTGCTGAAGGACCGCGAAAGCGAGCTGAAGGAGAAGGTGGAGGAGAAAACCCGGGATATCCGCCGGATGAGCGAGAACCTGGTGCTGAGCCTGGCCGTCATGGTGGAAAGCCGCGACAACTCCACCGGCGGGCATATCCGCCGCACCCGGGACGGCGTGCGGATCCTGACGGACGCCATGCGCGGGAATCCGCCGGAAGGGTATGAGATCACGGAGGATTTCTGCAGGATGCTGATCAAGGCGGCGCCCATGCACGACCTGGGCAAGATCGCCGTCGACGATGAGATCCTGCGGAAGCCGGGAAGGTTTACGCCGGAGGAATACGACCGGATGAAGCGGCACGCGGCGGAGGGCGGGCGCATCGTCCACGAAATCCTGAAGGATACGACGGACGACGCGTTCCATCAGCTGGCGGAGAACGTCGCCCGGTACCACCATGAGCGCTGGGACGGATCCGGATATCCGGAGGGCCTGAAGGGGAACGCCATTCCCCCGGAGGCGAGGATCATGGCCGTCGCGGACGTTTACGACGCCCTGGTCAGCAAACGGGTATACAAGGAGAGCCTGCCCTTTGACCGGGCGGACGCCATCATGACGGAGGGCATGGGCAGCCAGTTCGACCCGGCGCTCCGGGACGCCTATCAGCAGGCGAGGCCGGCGCTGGAGGAATATTACCGGCAGGCCGCGAAAGAACAGCAGCCGCAGCCCTCCGGGGCCGCGGCTGACAGATAAGGAAAGAGACAAAACATTGAGCCTGGGCAAAATTCTGGACCATGTACGCTTTTCCCAGGTGGGCTTTGTGGTCAACGACATCGAGGCCACGAAGCAGGTTTACGCCGCCCTCTTCGGGGTGGAGGCGCCGCCCACCACAACGGGAGGGGAGTATGAGATCACCCGGTGCTCCGTCGCCGGGAAGCCCGCGCCGGACGCGGCGCCTGTCCGCCCGGTCAGCCCTCCCGAAGGGCGCGGATTTTCCCGGCGAGGGCGCGCAGCTCGCTGTTGGCGTGCCCTTCCAGGGAACGGGCGTAGGCCAGCAGCCGCTCCGCTTCCTCCACGAGGGTTCTGTAATCGCTGTTTTCCTGCTGCCTGCGGCGGGCCTCCCGGTCCGCCGCGGGCTTTTTCTTTTTCAGCGGCGCGGGGGCGGCCAGGCGGATCCATTCGCCCGTGATCAGATCAAAGGAAGAGCCGGACCAGGGCACGTCCGCCGTGAGGGAGAACCGTTCCCGGATCAGGGCGGCCAGGGTTTCCGAGCTCTCATTCTCCCCGTGGTTCACGAACACCCGGGAGGGCTTCCGCTCCATCGCGCCCAGCCAGGTGAGCAGGCCCGCCTGATCCGCGTGGCCGGAAACGCCGCTGAGCAGCGCGATTTCCGCCCGGACCTCGATTTCCTCCCCCAGGATCTTCACATGCTTCGCGCCGTCATAGATGATGCGCCCCAGGGTGCCGTTCGCCTGGTAGCCGACGAAAAGAACGGTGTTCGCGGCGTTCCAGATATTGTGCTTCAGGTGATGGCGGATCCGTCCGCCCTCGCACATGCCGCCGGAAGAGATGATCACCTTCGGGTCGTGATTCTGATTCAGCAGCTTGGATTCATCCGCGGAGACCACCGTGTTCAGCCCGTCAAACCAGATCGGGTTTTCCCCCGCCCGCATGACGGCCAGTGCCTCCTCGTCCAGGCAGTCCGTGCCGCACTGCAGGAAGATGGCGGTGGCCTCGTTCGACAGCGGGCTGTCCACATAGACCGGGAAATCCGGGAACTCCGGCAGAAGCCCGCGCATTTTGATTTCCCGGAAGAAATAGAGCAGCTCCTGGGTGCGGCCGACAGCAAAGGAAGGAATGATGACCGTGCCGCCGCGGGCAAAGGTTTTGCGCAGGACTTCCGTCAGCTGGGGAATCGGGTCCGAAACGCGGTCATGGAGCCTGTCGCCGTAGGTGGATTCGATCATCAGATAATCAGCGCCGGCCACCGGGTCGGGATCCCGGATGATGGGCTGGTCCGTATTGCCCACATCGCCGCTGAAGACCAGGGTAACCTGCTTTCCGGCCTCGGAAAGGAAGCACTCGATGGAGGAGGAGCCCAGCAGATGCCCGGCATCGGTAAAGCGGACCGACAGGCCTTCGTCGACCGGGATCACCTGGCCGTAGGGGCAGGGGCGGAAGAGGCGCATGGCCTTCTCCGCGTCCTCGGAGGTATAGAGGGGCTCCACCGGATCCTTTCCCACGCGCAGGTTCTTCTTCGTCTGATATTCGGCGTCCTTCTCCTGAATGGAGGCGCTGTCCGCCAGCATGATGGCGCAGAGGTTCGTCGTCTCCGCCGTGGCGTAGATTTTTCCATGGAACCCGTCCTTCACCAGGAGGGGAAGCATGCCGGAATGGTCGATATGCGCGTGGGTCAGCAGGACGTATTCGATCCTTTCGGGAGAGACAGGCAGCCGGGCGTTTTCATACTCGTCCTCCCCCTGCTCCATGCCGTCGTCCACCAGCAGGAAGCGGCCTTCATTCCACTCCAGCAGCGTCCTGCTGCCGGTCACTTCGTGATTGGCTCCGAGAAATGTCAGTTTCATTCAGATTCCCCCTCCAGCCAGCGGACGGCGCGGTCCGGCCAGCCCTCCATGCACATGCCCGTGCCGTCGGCGAAACCGTGGCCGCCGTGCTCCCCGATTTCCAGCCGGCAGGGAATTCCCGCCGCGTCCAGCGCCCGGGCCAGCATCCGGGAATTTTCCGGATCCACCAGCTCATCCTCCGCCGCGAGGAACAGCGCGCAGGGCGGGAAGCCCTCCACGTGCTCCGGGATCTCGAAGTCCGACGCGGCCGCCTCCCGCAGGGAACAGCCGTACAGCCGTACAGCCTCCGCCGGATCCGGGGAACCGTAGCGGACCGGGGGCTTCAGGGTCACGACCGGATAGACCGGAACGGTTCCCTGCGGCTTCGGCAGGCCGAAGGCGGGATATCCCAGACGCGTATTCCAGAGGCAGACCAGGTAGCCGCCCGCGGAGAAGCCGCAGGTCAGATAGCGGTCCGCGCGGACGTGAAAATGCTCCCGGCGGGAGGCGATCAGCCGCAGGGCGGCGGCGAAATCCTCCATGTTCCGGCGAAGAAGGTCCTCCGTGCCCTGAACGAGATAGGTCAGGATGAAGACGTGATAACCGAGACGGTTGAACCGGGCGGCTACCGGCCATCCCTCCGTGAGGTTCCAGACGTTGACAAAACCGCCGCCCGGCACCAGCAGCAGGAAGGGACGGTCGTCCGCGCCGGGAGCCGACGAGGGGAACCAGACCAGGTTCGCGCGGCCGGGATCGTCCTCCCAGAGGGGGAAGAACCAGTCCCCGGTCTCGGAGGCGGCGTACAGCCGCTCGATGCCCAGGCCGATATCCCCGGCGAAGATGTGCTCGCCGCTGATCTGGGCCAGCGTATCGTTCCAGACGGGCTCGGCCTTCAGGTCCAGCCCGCGGATGGCGTCCGCGGCGACGGGCCGGATGCCGGGATGGGAAAGAAGATCTCCCAGGGTATTGTATTCGTAAGGCATAAGCAGGTTCCTCCAGGGCCTTTCGGTATTCGGAAACGGGAGACGCGCCCGCCCTGAAGCGCGGCGGGATCTCTGTCAGTTCCCTTCTATTCTACCTAAGTCCGGCGGAAAAAACAAGGAGAAGGCGCTGAAAAAGGGAGCCCCGCCCGCGGCGGGGAACAGGAGGCCGGGAGCCGGGGATCGGGGCCGCGCCCGCGCCGAAAAAGGGGACCGCGGCCCTGAAAAGGATCCTTGCAAAACAGGGCGAGTATGATATACTGAACAGGTGACAGGCTTTGAAGGAAAAGGAGTTTTCGCATGAGCATCAGGTCGCTGTTCGGAACCCAGGATATGACGGTCGGAAGGCCGCTGTCCGTGCTGGCGAAGTTTTCCGTGCCGCTGCTGATCGGCAATTTCACCCAGCAGCTTTACAATACGGTGGACTCCATTATTGTCGGGCAGTATATCGGGGATACCGCGCTGGCGGCCGTCGGAACGGCCGGGCCGATTCTGAACCTGCTGCTGGTGCTGTTCATGGGCATCGCGACGGGCGCCGGCATCCTTTCCGCGCAGTATTTCGGCGCCCGGGACCGGGAGACGCTCTCCCGCACGGTCGGGAATACGCTGCTGCTGGTGCTCGGCAGCGGCGTACTCATGTCGGCGGCGGGCTATCTGGCGACGCCGTTCCTGGTCGGGCTGACCAATCCGCCGGAGGAGGTGGCGGCGGGAGCCGTGATCTACCTCCAGATCATCTTTATCGGCTTCCTCGGAGGCGGGGCCTACAACATCCTCAGCGGCGTGCTGCGCGGCATGGGGGACAGCGTGTTCCCCCTGATCTACCTCGTGATCGCCAGCCTCCTGAACATCGTGCTGGATCTCCTGTTCGTTGCGAACTTCGGCATGGGCATCGCGGGCGTCGCGTGGGCGACGATCATCGCCCAGGCGGTCTCCGGAGCGCTCTGCGTGGTCCGGATCCTCCGGATGCGGGACCAGATCGACCTGAACCGGGATACGCTTCGGCCCGACGGCATCATCCTGAAAAAGCTGTGCGGCCTGGGCATCCCGGCGGGGATCACCTCCGCGATTTTCAGCATGTCCGCGATCCTCGTCCAGGGCCTTGTGAACTCCATGGGAACCGCCGTGATCGCCACCAACGTGGCGGTCATGCGGGTGGACGGATTCGCCATGATGCCGAACTTCACCTTCGGAACCGCGGCGACCACCTATATCGGACAGAATATCGGCGCCCAGAAGACCGCCCGGCTGCGCTCCGGCGTCCGGGACATGATGAAGCTGGCGCTGGGCGTTTCCGTGACGCTGGTCGCGGCGATCGTCCTGTTCGGGAAAAGCCTGATTTCCCTGTTCACGACGACGCCGTATGTGATCGAGCTGGGGCGGGAAGGGCTGATGTGGCTGAGCTTCGGCTACATCTGCTTCGCGGTGACGCAGGTGCTGCAGGGCGTCATGCGCGGCGCCGGGGATACGGTGATGCCCATGTGGCTGAGCATTATCACCACCGTTGTGCTGCGGATGCCGCTGGCCTACCTGCTTGCGAACGCAACCCGGAGCGCGGAATTCCCGCAGGGTTCCCCCCACGCGATTTTCGCTTCTCTGCTGATCTCATGGGTGATCGGCACGGCGCTCTCCATCCTGGTTTACCGGAAGGGCATCTGGAGGAAAAGGCTGCCCGCGCGGATGCGCAGGGAGCTGGACGAAGAAAAACAGGCCGGGAAGGCCTGAGAAAAACGCCGGGCCCGGAAGCCCCGGCGCTGCAGAACAGAAAAGGGAAATATCAACGGAATTCAAGGTGCCCTGCCAGACCGGCAGGGCGCCTTCGCGATCAGGAGGCCGGGCGGCGCGGCGCTTTATCTGCACAGATCGGCAAAGCGGTAATCCAGTACGCGCTTCAGGTCCTCCGGCGCCAGGCGGACGTGGGAGCCGACCTTTCCGGCGCTGAAGACGATCCGCGGAAGCGCGCGGGCGGAAAGGTCCAGAAACGTGGGAAAGGGTTTCTTCATTCCCAAGGGGGAGCAGCCGCCGTGGACGTATCCCGTGAGGGGCAGCAGATCCTTCATCTTCAGCATTTCGATGCTTTTTTCCCCGACGGCGGCCGCCGCCTTTTTCAGATCCAGCTCCCGGGCGACGGGGATCACGAAGACGAAGTGGGCGCCGGAATGCCCGACGGTGACCAGGGTTTTGAACACTTCATCGGGATCCAGCCCGAGAATTTCCGCCGCCTCCACGCCGGAGGGCACGCCTTCGGGCGCATACTGAAAGGGTTCAAAGGGGATCCTTTTCTGCGAGAGCAGGCGCATGACATTCGTCTTTTCCATCGGTATCTCTCCCGGCCTCAGATGACATAGAACCAGGCGGCGTTTTCATCCTGCGCGTCCGCGCGGACGAAGCCCTGGCCGTTTTTGAACTGCAGCTCCTGATTCCGGACGCTGACCCGGGTATCCGCCGGAATGGGGTAGGTGATGAAAACGTTGGAGCCGATGACCGAATCGTGCCCGATCACGGTCTCTCCGCCGAGAATCGACGCGCCGGCATAGATCGTTACGTTGTCCTCGATGGTGGGATGGCGGCGGAGGCCGCGGAGCTTCTGGCCGCCGCGGGTCGACAGGGCGCCCAGGGTGACGCCCTGATAGATTTTGACATGGTCGCCGATGACCGTCGTTTCGCCGATGACGATGCCCGTGCCGTGATCAATGAAGAAATACCGGCCGATGGAGGCGCCGGGGTGGATGTCGATCCCCGTCCTGCTGTGGGCGAACTCCGTCATGATCCGGGGGATCAGCGGGACCTTCAGCTCAAAGAGGGCATGGGCGAGGCGGTAGACCGTGATCGCGTAGAAGCCGGGATAGGCGATGATGATCTCGGCTTTTCCCGTCGCCGCGGGATCCCCGTCGAAGGCGGCCTGCAGATCCGTATCCACCAGGTCCCGGATCTCCGGAAGCCGGGCCAGAAAGGCGGCCGTGATCTCCTCGGCGCGGCTCTCCACGGCGGGGCAGCCCGCGTCGCAGTCCCTGAGCGCGATAGCGATCTGCCTGTTCAGGTGAAAGGCCACGTCCTCCACGAGCGCGGAAAGATTGTTTTTCGGATTGTAGATGCGGTAGGCATAATCCCGGAAATAGCCGGGAAAGATCAGACGCATGCACTTTTCCAGCAGTTCATGGATCACCTGATGGTCCGGCTGGGTGAACATCTCCAGCCGGTCGATGACGCGGCCGCCGCCGTAGCTTTCCAGAATCGTATCCGTAAGCTCCTGCACCCGGGATTCAAAACCTTTTTCCTTTTCCAAGAACAAGACCTCCCCGACAAGCGGGCCGAGGGCCGGCCGGGGATGAACCCCCGGGCTGCCGGATCCGCGCCGCGGTCAGTAATGGGGAAAGCGCGCGGAGCGAAGGGCCGCCCGCCTCCGCGCCTATTATAATATGGGAAAGGGCGGAATTCAACCGGGTTCACAGGGAAGCCGGACAGACCCGCGGGGAAGGCGGGATGGGTTCACAGGGAAGGCCGGATGTGATATAATGCCCTGGAAAAAACCAGGCTGAAGGACCGGGAAGCCGGACCGCCGCGCCTGAACAGGATGAGACGGGAGGTAGTTCGAAAAAGATGAACCGAAAGGCATGGCCAAGGCTGGCCGCACTTTTTCTGGCGGCGATGATGCTGGCGGGGACTGTCCCCGCGGCGAAGGCGGCGAAGAAGGCCGCGGAGGGCCTTACCGGGCTGGAGATCCTGGACGGGGAATGGTTCTATCTTCCGGAGACCGTGCCGGCGGAGTTCCTGCCGGAGACGGAGACCCCGGTGCGGGAGATCGTCCTCTACGGAAGCGGGGATGAAGGCGAATACGCCGAATCCGTCACCGTCGAATTCGCGGAGGGGGATGAAGCCCTGAAGAACGCCCTGAGGGCGGAGCAGGGAATCTTCACGGTCTACCGCGACGGACAGCCGGAGGAGATCAGCGCCGCCGGCTATACGGTCGACCTGTCTGACCTGCGCGAGCCCGGGCAGGCATCCTTCCGCCTGGTGTGCGAGAGCGCGCACTACACCGCGGAGCAGAAATGCACGCTGCGGGTGCTGAGCTGGGAGGAGGATCCGCTGGTAACCGTCAGCGAGGCGCCCCTCGTGCTGAGCCTGAACGACCGGCGGACGGAGCGGCAGATTGTGGAGGGCCTGGCCGAGGACCATGCCGGAGAGATCGGGGCGCGCAGATTCGGGATGGACGAAGCGGCCGCGACCGAGAAGGTGACCGCCTTCTTTGATCCGGAGAGCCACGAAGAGATCCAGATGGACACCTTCTACCTGAACGTGATCAACGAGCAGAAGGAGCCCGGGACCGCCGTGGTGCATCTGCAGGATCCGCGTACCGGCGAAAACAGCTATCAGTTCCGGGAGACCGGAAGCTATGAGGCGGGATGCTTCATTATCTTCGGAAACATCAGATGCCGGCGGACGGGAACCGTGGCCGTCGTGCCCTACCGGATCGGCGGGGTGCGGGAGATCTCCCCCGGCGGGAACGCGCGGGCGGTGATCACCGACGAGGAAAGCAGCGGACGGACCTTTATCTGGGCCGTGAAGGGCGCCGGGCTGGAGATCGACCCGATGACCGGCGAGCTGGCCGCGGCGGAGAGCGCGGCGATCGGCAGCACCTACACGGTGAGCGCGGTGCCCTCGGACGGAGGGCTGCCGGTGAAGGCGGCCGGAACCGTGGTGGCCGGGGCGCTGAGCGCCGAACGCTTCGAGCTGAAGGAATTCGGCGAGGGCTTCACCGTCCCGGTGCTGTCCTCCGAGAACGGAAAGTACGAGAACGGCTTCTCCGGCGCCAACAGGCTGGTCAGCCGGAACGCGGAGGCCCTGCCGTACCTGCTGTACGAGGACGTGACCTATGAGATCCGGAAGGAATTCATGGAGACCCGGGAGGCCGCGCTGGCGGCCTACGCGGAGTTCCGGACGGAGGGCATGGCGGAGATTGAGCAGGAGATCATCGAGATCGGAGAAAAGCCGGCGATGCTCCTGACGGCCCGCACCCCGGCGAAGGATCCCGAACAGCCGGACCTGTACTTCGGGCTGATCCGGATGGCGAGGAACAATGTGCTGCTGCAGTTCCAGTTCTTCTCCTACACGGGGCAGGACGGGGATATCGAGGACCTGCCGAGGATCCGGATGGACGACCTGCAGCGCATCGCCCAGAAGGTGGAATACGACCCTGAAAAGGCCTCCATCACCGTGGAGGACGGCGCGCTGACCCTGAGCAGTGAGGACGGGCAGACGATTGTCAGCGCCGGGCAGAGACTGCAGATGAACGCGGAGTTCGCCAATCCCGAAAAGGTGAACCGGAAGGCCGGGAACAACGAGGTTGTGTGGAGCGTCCGGGACGCGGAAACCGGGGAGGAGCCGGAGGACATCACCATCGACGAGGACGGCACCCTGACCGTGAAACGGGCCCTGAAGGACGCGGCCGAGCTTGAGGTCAGGGCGGCCTCGCCCATCTTCCACACGGAGGCGGCGGTCCGGGTGCACGCGGTACCGCTGCTGCGGAGAATGACGGCGGAGCCCGGGGAGCTGAGCTTCTATGCGGGAACGGATACGCCCCAGACCGTCCGCGTCCGGATGGAGCCGGAGACGGTGCCGGCCATCGGCATCGACTGGTCCGCCAACAAGGAGGAGATCGTGGAAATCATCCCGAAGGAGGACGGCAGCGCCGAAGTCAGGCCGCTGGCGGCAGGGCGGGTGATCATCTCCGCGAAGTCCCCCGGCGGAAAGTACGCCAGGGTGAACGCGACGGTGATGGAACCGGTGAAGAGCCTGGCGCTGAGCGTGAAGGCCGCGGCGAAGCCCGGCAAAACCATCACCGTGACCGCGGCCATCGAGCCCAGGCAGGCCGGAAATAAAAAGCTGGAATGGAGCGTCGAATCCCCGGACGGCACGGCGTCCATCAACCAGCGGGGCCAGCTGAAGATCCCGAAGGACGCGGCGGCGGGCACCGTGATCACCGTGACCTGCCGGGCGACGGGCGCGCCGGAACCCGTGGAGGAAAAGATCGAAATCACCGTGGAGTAAGGCTCCCGGAAAAAATATAAACACAGGAGGACAGGAACATGAAAATTCTGCCGGTAACCGATCCCTCATTCCAGAACTACGGACAGATTCTGGAAGGCTACGACGTGAAGGAGCTGCTGGAGACGCTGGACCGGGTTTCCCCGCTGCCGGAGGGCACGGCGTACGTGCCGGAGCAGGCGGAGCTGATGGCCCTGCCCATCGCGGAGGAGCTGAAGAACAACGCCTTCGGCGGCATGCCGATCCAGATCGGCTGGTGCAACGGGCACAACACGAAGCTGAACTGCCTGGAATACCACCGGGACAGCGAGCTGAACGTGGGAACGAAGGACTTCATCCTGCTGCTGGCCAAACGGGAGGAGCTGGAAAACGGCGCGCTGGACACGGCGAAGGTCGCGGCCTTCCTCTGCCCGGCCGGGACGCTGATCGAAGTCTACGCGACGACGCTCCACTACGCCCCCTGCAGCGCGAAGAAGGCGGACGGATTCAAGACCATCGTCGTGCTTCCGAAGGGCACAAACCTCGCGAAGCCGGCCATCACCGTCAAAAACGCGGAGGATGAAATCCTCTGGGCGTCGAACAAGTGGCTGCTGGCCCACGCGGAATCCTCCGAGGCCGCGGACGGCGCGAAGGTGCTGCTGCGGGGCGAAAACACGGACATTGCGGATCTGATCGACTGACGGGCCGGAGAAGGCTGAATACGGCCGGAAGGACCGCCTCCGGGGCCGCCCGGCGCGGCTCCGGCGGCATCGGTCCCGGGCGCCCGCCCGGCGGCGCGTACCCGAAAAAGCGGGGGAAAGGAAGGCTTCGAAATGATGAAGAAGACCTGGATCAGGCGGATCGCGGCGTTTCTCGCGGCGATGATGGCGCTGGGATGCGCCCCCGCCGCGACGGCGGAGGCGAAGCAGCCCGCGGAGAATACTTCCGAGCTGTATGAAAACGAGTGGCTGTACCTGCCGGAGACTGTTCCCGCGGAATACCGGGTGGAGCTGGACGGGAGGAGCATTGCCGTTTTCGACAGCGGCTGGGATCAGATGGAGTACCTCACCGCGCTTTCAATCGATTTCGTTTCGGGCGACGAGGCGCTCCGGGACGTTCTGCGGCCGGAGGAAGTGATCGAATCCGAGTATGAGGACGAAGAGGAGAAGAAAATCACCGCCGCCGGATACCGGATCGATCTGTCCGACGTATCGGCGCCGGGACAGGCCGTGTTCCATCTGAAGGGCGAGAGCGAACACTACACGCTCGAATGGGACTACACCCTGCGCCTGCTGGACTGGCGGGAAAAGCCCCTTTTCACCGCGGTGGAAAGCGACACGCCGCTGACGGTGTCCCGGGGCGGAACGCTGACCGACGGGCAGATCATCGCGGGCATGGTGGAAAACCACGCGGGGGAGATCGCGTCCGGAGAATTCGGCATGAGCAGCTCCGACATCATGATCGGCGGGGGCTATGTCTGGCTCTATGAGAGCGGAAGCCGGGAAGCGCTGCAGATGGACGAATTCTGGACCGACGAGCCGCTGAACGAAGAACAGGCCGCGGCGGTCGCGCACCTGCAGGATTCCTGGGGAAATTCCAGCTACCGCTTCCGGGATTTCATCACCTGCACGGCGAATTACGAGATCAGCTTCGGCAACATCCGCTATACGGCGACGCGGGACATCACGGTGCTGCCCTATGAAATCCGCGCCCTCCGTACCCTCGCGCCCGGAGAAAAGAAGCAGGTGACCATTACCGACGCGGAGGAGAACAGCGGGCGCACCTTCACCGTGACGGCGGAGGGCGAGGGCGTCAGCTTCGACGCGGAGACCATGACGCTGGCCGCGGCGGAGGACGCCGCGCCGGGGAATACCTTCACCGTTACCGCCGTGCCCTCGGACGGCGGCATCCCGGTCCGCGCGGAGGGACGGATCGCCCGGAGGCTGCTGGAAGGCGAAACATTCCGGAGCCGCGAGATGGCGGAGGGCTTCAGCGTTCCGGTCCCCGCGGGAGAGGGCCGCTACGCGGCTGTCGAGGATTCCGAAACCTACTATTCCTGCAGGACCGAAAATGAGGCAGATCCCTTCTACATCTTTCTGGATTACCGGGTTTACAATCCCATCGGCGAGTTCACGGAGGATCCGGAAAGAGCGAAGCCGTTCCTGGACCTGGCGCAGTACAACATGGAGATTACCGATCCTCAGGAGACCGAGGAGGAAACCATCGAGGTGGACGGACATCCGGCGCGCCTGATGCGCATGAGGGCGCCGGGCTCCGAGCGGGATTTCTCCATCGGCGGGATTTTCCTTCCGCGCAACGACCGGATTCTCCGGATCCGCCTTGCCGCCATGCCGCAGAACGGAACCGGCTGGGAGGAGCTTCCGAAGGTGGAGATGGACGACCTGCAGAGCCTGGCCGAACAGATCGCCTATGATCCTCAGAAGGCTTCCATCACGGTGGAGGACGGGGAGATAAGGCTGAGCGCGAAGGATCGCGCGAAGGTCGTCAGCGGCGGAAAGCGGCTGAAGATGAGCGCGACCTTTGCCCGCCCGGACAAGGTGAACAAAAAGGCGAAGAACAACGCGGTGGCCTGGTCCGTGACGGACGTGAAGACCGGCCTGGCGCCGGAGAACGTGAAGATCGACAGGAACGGAAACCTGTCCGTGAGCGCGAAGCTGGCGGAGGTTGTGGAGCTGGAAGTAAAGGCGTCCTCTCCGATCTTCCATACGGAGGCGTCCTACCAGGTGACGGCCGTCCCGGCGGTGAAGAAGATCACGCTGGAGCCGTCGGAGCTGTTCTTCTACACCGGCGCGGAAGCTCCGCAGACGGTGAAGGCCCGGATGGATCCGGAGACGGTTCCGGCGGTCGGGCTGACCTGGAGCGCCGGCAGGAAGGAGATCGTGGAGATCGCCGCGGCGGACGACGGCACGGCGGTGATTACGCCGCTGAAGGCCGGGAAGGTCACGGTGACCGTCAGGGCGCCGGGCGGAAAGAGCGCGAAGCTGAAAGTGAGCACCGTGGATCCGGTCACGGGACTGGAGCTGACCGTGAAGGGAACCCCGAAGGCCGGAAAGGCCGTGACTGTCTCCGCGGCGCTGGAACCGAAGAACGCGGGGAACCAGGCGCTGGAGTGGTCGCTCGACGTGGGAGAGGACGTGGCATCCATCACCGGGAAGGGTCAGGTGCGGATTGCGAAGACGGCGCCGGCCGGCACCGTGATCACCGTGACCTGCAGGGCGCTGGGCGCTCCGGAGCCCATCGAGAAGACGATCGGAATCACCGTGGAATAAACCTGCCAGGGTACAGAAAAGGGAGCCGCCCGTAAAGGACGGCTCCCTCTTTTTGCGATGCCCGGCTCAGCGGCCCAGACGGCCGATGAAGCTGAACAGGCGGCCCAGGCGCCCGGAGGCGCGCATACCGCTGAGAAGCGGATTCCGAAGCTCGGGAGCGCCGGCATCCTCGGCCAGCACAGTGGCTATATCTGTACGGGGCATCATGCTCATGGAAACTGTCAACATTATTCATCCCTCCCGGAAAAACAGCCCCTCGGCTGTGAAGATTATCCGCCGCCGGGATTCCCCCGCGGCAGGATTATCATACCGCGGCGCAGAAAATAAAGATAGCAGAATGATACGCAAAATGATAAAATAAGATGGTATTATCCCAGTCGGTGTTTTCCCAAAGATTACAAATCTGGTACAAAAATCTTACCAAATTGGAAAAACGGGCAAAAAACCCAAACAAAAACGACAAAAAGGGCGGGGAAAGGAGCCCGCGGGGAAACGGGACGGAACACGGGAAAGGAGAGGCATGGACAGAACGGAGAATCCGGAGCGCCAGCTGGCGGTCCTGGAATACACGAACCGCGTGAGCGGGCTGCGGCGGCCGCCCTCCGAGGAGAAGCTGAAGCCCTACCTGCTGATGCAGCAGGGAAACCCCGGGGCCGCGGAGGAAGCCGCGCGGATCATGGAAAGGGCGGCGGAGATGAATTGGAGCGCGGACGCGCTGCGGGGAGCGCAGTACCTTTTTGCGGGGATGGCCGCGCTGGCCGTCAGGTTCGCCGTTGAGGGCGGGCTGGAGGCGGAGACGGCGTACAACGCCAGGGACCTGTATATCCGGAGGATGGACGGATGCAGGACGCCGGAGGAAGTGACGGCGCTGCTGCGGGAGATGTTCGGCTTCTTCACCGGGCGGATGGCCGCGCTGCCGCGGGAACGGATCCTTTCCCGCGACATCGCGCTGTGCACGGATTACATCGACGCGCACCTGTACCGGCCGCTGCGCATCACGGAGCTGGCGGAGCTGACGAAGCGCACGCCCGGATACCTGTCCACGCTGTTCAGGAAGGAAACGGGGATGACGTTTACGGAATATCTGATGACGCGCCGGACGGAAACGGCGATGAACATGCTGCGGTATTCGGACTACGGAGCGGCGGAGATCAGCGAAATGCTGGGCTTCAGCAGCCAGAGCTACTTCATCCGCTGCTTCAGGAAGCTGACGGGGAAGACACCGGCGGAATACCGCCGGGAAAGGCGGGAGACAGAAGAGGGACCGGCGGAAAATCTGATAAAGGAAGAAACGAGAGAAGGAGGGGAACGGAACCATGATTGAGCTGAGCCGTGAAACCATTGAACGGATGCTGAACAAGGAGACCGCAAAGAAGGAAGAGCTGGGGACGATCCTGCGGGCCGTCTATACCCGGTACATGCGCCTGTACGAGCGCTATTTCGCGGACACGGAGGCGCTGAACGACGAGACGGTCGCCGAGCTGCGGAAGTATCACGAGGAAACCAGAAGCCTGGTGAAGTACTATTATCTGGACATTCCCCAGGATATCTGCGCGAAGCTGGAGGCGTTCGACGAAAAATGCAGCGACATCCTGCTCGGACCGGACTGGCAGGCCTGCCTTTCCGAACGCCTTGAGGAATTCGGAAACAAAAGCGCGAACAGGAATAAGAGAGGGAAGGAGCTCCAGGCGGAGTTTTCCGCAGAGGCGCTGAAGGCCTTCTATGACGCCATGGACTATGTTTTCAGGGAAGGCTTCGGCACGGAAAGCCAGACGGCCAGGAACGTCCTGAGCGGGATTTCGGAGCTGATCTTCGGAAAGGAATAACCGAACGGAGAAGCAGACGGTTCAGGGAACGGCAGAGACAGTATTCCACGTGAACACCACAGGCAGGCCATGCAGCGCGGCAATCGGAAAAAACAGGCGTTCCAGGGTTCACAGGGTGCGCAAGATATGTTATAATCCTTTCCAATGAACAGCTGAAGAGAAGGAAACGGGGGAACCATATGCCCTTCTCCGGCTGAAGAGGGATGGAGGTTTCGGAGGAATGAAAAGGAGAACATGGGCCAGGCTGTTGGCCGCGGTGACCGCGGTGGTGATGACGCTGCTCTGCGTTCCCGGAGCGCTCGCGGCGAAAAAGAAGGCGGCGCATTTCGGCGGCCTGGACGACAATGTGTGGTACTACGTGCCGGGAACCGTGCCGGGGGACTATCTCACGGAAGTTTCCGGAAATACCGTTTCCATGTACGACAAGGACTGGAACAACAGAGAAGAAGCCGATACGCTGACGGTGGAGTTTGCGTCCGGGGATGAGCACCTGAAGGACGCCGTCAGGACGGAAAAAGGCGAAACGCACGTGAGGGAAAACGACGAGCTGGTGACCCGGGAGGTCGAGAGACTCGTGGTCGACCTGAGCGGCGTTACCGCGCCCGGGCAGGCCGTTTTCCATGTGCATGCCGAGAGCAGCAGCTATACCCTGGAAACGGACTACACGCTCCGCGTGCTTTCCTGGGAAGAGCATCCGCTGTTCACGCCGAATCCGGACGACAGCCCCATGACGCTGGCGATGGGCGCCACGCTGCAGGAGGAGGTACTCTTCGCGGCGCTTATGGAGAGCCACGCCGGTGAGATTGGGGAGACTGTCCTCGGGCTGGAGGGCGTTCCTCCCTTTGCCAACTATATCAGCTTCAGGGATCCGGAGACCGGGGAGTATCTCCAGACCGACGAGATCGCGATCGGCGCGACCAACAACGAGGAGCCCACGACCGCGGTCGTGCATTACTATTATCCCTGGGGCGGATACTCCGCCTATGAATTCCGGGATTTCGGCACTTATACCTTAACAGCCGGCGGCTATTTCGGGAATATCGGATATACGCCGGAGAGGATCATCGCCGTGCTGCCCTATGAGATCACGGGCGTCGGCGGCCTCGCACCGGGGGCGAGCAAGCAGCTTGCGGTGAACGACCGGCAGGAGGGCAGCGGACGGACCTTTACGATCACGGCGGAAGGCGAAGGCATCAGCTTCGATCCCGAAACCGGGACGCTGACCGCGGCGGAGGACGCCGTGCTGGGGAATACCTTCACGGTCACCGCCACGCCTTCGGACGGCGGATACGCGGTGACGGCGCAGGGAACCATCTCGGACGGCGCCACCGGAAGCGAGAAGTTCGAGATGAAGGAGCTGGGCGCGGGCTTTACGGTGCCGATGCTCTCCTCGCAGGACGGTAAATTCGAGAACGGCTTCACCCATTCCAACCGGATGATCAGCCGGAACACATCGGAACTGCCGTACATGCTGTTCCAGAGCGCAGCCTATTATCAGGAAGATGAGTTCATGGAGACCCGGGAGGCGGCGCTGGCCTCCTACGAAGGCTTCAGCCCGGAAGGGCTGGAGGAAGTCGAGCAGGAGATCCTGGACATCGACGGCCGTCCCTACATGATCATGACGGCTATCTATACCGAGCCGACCAGCGGAGAACAGCAGTATTTCGGCCTGCTCCGCTACTCGCGGAACAATTACCTGATGCAGATCCAGATTTCCTCTTACCTGGGAGAGGGCGGAACATTTGATCAGCTGCCCAGGATCACCCGGGCGGACCTGGTCCATATGGCGGAGATGATCCAGTACGATCCGTCGAAGGCTCCCATCACGGTGGACGACGGCGCCATCACGGTGAGCGCGAAGGACGGGGAGAACGTTGTCAGCGGCGGCAAGAAGCTGAAGCTGACCGCGGACTTCGCCAGCCCGGATAAGGTGAACAAAAAGGCGAAGAACAACGCGGTGAACTGGTCCGTGCTGGATGTGAACACCCAGCAGGCGCCGGAGAACGTGAAGATCGACAAGAACGGGAACCTGTCCGTGGGCGCGAAGCTGGAAGAGATTCTGCAGCTGGAAGTGAAGGCGTCCTCGCCCGTCTTCCATACGGAGGCGACCTACCAGGTGACGGCCATCCCGGCGCTGAAGAAGATCACGCTGGAGCCCGCGGAGCTGTTCTTCTACACCGGAGCGGAAGCGCCGCAGACGGTGAAGGCCCTGATGGAGCCGGCGACGGTGCCGGCGGTCGGGCTGACCTGGAGCGCCGGCAAGAAGGAGATCGTGGAGATCACCGCGGCGGACGACGGCACGGCGGAGATCAGACCGCTGAAGGCCGGGAAGGTCACGGTGACCGTCAAGGCGCCGGGCGGCAAGAGCGCGAAGCTGAACGTGAACACCGTGGAACCGGTGACGGGGCTGGAGCTGGCCGTGAAGGGCGCCGCGAAGCCCGGAAAGACCGTGACCGTATCCGCGGCGCTGGAGCCGAAGAACGCGGGAAACAAGGCGCTGGAGTGGTCGGTCGACGTGGGAGAGGACGTGGCAGCCATCACCCAGAAGGGCCAGGTGAAGATCGCGAAGACGGCGGAGGCCGGCACCGTGATCACCGTGACCTGCAGGGCGCTGGGCGCTCCGGAACCCATTGAGAAGACGATTGAAATCACCGTGGAATAAGGCCTGAACGTTCAACTCCCGGAACCGGCGGCCGCCTTCGGGCGGCCCCGGCTCCGGGAGATTTTATTCGGGAGAGGGGAAACGGAATGCCTTTTCAGATTGTCCGCGAGGATATTACCAGAATGCGGGTGGACGCCATCGTCAACGCGGCGAACGGCAGCCTGCTGGGCGGCGGCGGCGTGGACGGCGCGATTCACCGGGCCGCGGGACCGGAGCTGCAGGCGGAGTGCAGCACGCTGGGCGGATGCAGGACCGGGGAAGCGAGGATCACGGCGGGATACCGGCTGCCCGCCCGATATGTCATCCATACGGTGGGGCCCGTCTGGCACGGCGGAGGGCGGGGCGAGAAGGAGCTGCTGGCCGCCTGCTACCGCAGCAGCCTGGAGCTGGCCGCGGCGCGGGGGTGCGAGACGGTGGCCTTTCCCCTGATTTCCGCGGGCGCCTGCGGATATCCGAAGGAGGAGGCGATGGAAACCGCGGCCGGCGCCATCACGGATTTCCTGGAAAGCCATGAGATGACGGTTTTCCTGGCCCTGTACGGAGAAACCGAATTCCTGCGCGGAAAAAAGATCTTCCGGGAAGTGCAGGAATACATCGACGACGTGTATGTCCGGGAGCACAGCGCGCCCGGGGGAGCGGAGAACTCCCGGAGAAGGCTGTGGCGGGAGGATCCGGAGGAAGCGCTGAAGGCGGATCTGAAGGCGGCCGGATGGACGGACGCCGCGCCGGAGGCCGCGCCCGCCGCGAAGAAGGAAAACCGGTGGAGAAGGGAAAGGGAACAGCCGGCGGGCGGATGGACGGACGCCGCGCCGGAAGCCGCGCCCGCCGCGAAGAAGGAAAGCCGCTGGAGAAGAAGAAAGGACAGCCCGGCGGCCGGCATGCTGCCCGGGGCGGCAGAACCGCGGCTGAAGGAGGAAACATTCCCCGCGGCGGAGGCCGCGCCGGCGCCGCTTCCCGCCGCCGCGATGCCGGACGCGGCCGCGCCGGACTGGGAGGAGCTGCTGCGCCGGACGGACGAGGGCTTCTCCCAGACACTGATGCGGATGATCGACGAGCGGGGCATGACGGACGCGGAATGCTACAGGCGGGCGAACGTGGACCGGAAGCTGTTCAGCAAGATCCGCAGCAACCCGGCTTACCGGCCCAGCAAGCCCACCGTGTTCGCCTTCGCCGTGGCGCTGGAGCTGACGCTTCCGGAAACGGAAAAGCTGCTGCGGAGGGCGGGGTTCGCCATCTCCCACAGCAGCAGATTCGACATCGTGATGGAGTATTTCATCAGGGCCCGGAAGTATAATATCTTTGAGATCAACGAGGTGCTGTTCCAGTTCGACATGCCGCTGCTCGGCTCCGGCCTGGCCGGCGGCTGAGGAAAAACGGAATCAGGCTGTCAGCGCGCGGATCAGGGCCAGGAGACGGGCGCAGCAGGCGTCCAGATCCTCCAGGGAGAGGGACTGGTCATTTTCCTCCAGGACCGCGTCCATGATTTCCCGGATATCCGAGGGCAGCCCGGGCATGATCAGATCGTTCCCGGCGGCGACGCACTTCGCGGCGGAGGACCCGCCCCCGGAATTCGTCGTCGTCCAGTCGGTCATGATGATGCCCCGGAATCCCCATTCCTCCCGGGCGGCGACGGTGCACAGATCCCGGCTGTTGGCCGTATGCACCCCGTTGACCTTGTTGTAGGAGGTCATGATCGCCAGCGGCTGGGCTTCCCGGACCGCGATTTCAAAGCCCTTCAGATAGATTTCGCGCAGCGCGCGCTCGGAGACGATCGAAGAGACGCCGCGCCGGTTGTCCTCCTGATTGTTGCAGGCGAAATGCTTGACGGTTACCGCGGCGCCGGGCGTGCTCTGCACGCCGCGGGTGATGGCGGCGGCGATCAGCCCGGCGTGGAGCGGATCCTCGGAATAGTATTCGAAGTTCCGGCCGCAGAGCGGATTCCGCTTGATGTTCATCCCCGGCGCCAGCCACCAGGTGACGCCGAATTCCTCCATTTCCCGGGCGATGAGGCGGCCCGTCTCCTCCACGACGGCGGGATCGAAGGACTGGGCCAGCAGCATGCCCACGGGAATGGCCGTGCAGAACTGATAATACTCCTCCGCCCCTTCATGATAAAATTCCTTCCCGAAAATGCGGTTTTCCAGGGACTCGTAGCGGCTGGGCGCATAGACCAGGCCGGTTTCCGGACTGACCTCGAAGCGCCGGCTGAGGCGGAGCCCCGCGGGCCCGTCCGCGAGCACCGTGGGCGGGATGCCGTATTTCTCCAGCGCAGAGGTGGTCTCCGCCGCGGAGCCGGGCACGTGGCTGCCGGCATTGCCGATAAAGGAGGCGGGGCCTTCCTTCGGCTGGCCGCAGACCAGGCGCGCCTTTTCCTCGAGCGTCAGCTTTTCCAGCAGCGGATCGGCGGGAGCGGGCAGGACGGGCGGCCGGCTGTAAGCCGAGAGCGCCTCCCGGGCGGCCTCATCCATGGGAAGCGCGGGAAGGTCCGGGGTAAAGAGGGAAGCGAGAAGCGCGGACCACCGGCCCTCCGCCTCCACGGAGGGGGTGAGCTCCGGAAGCGCGTCGAGCAGGGGACAGATGCGATGCTGCGGCGCGCCGAAAACCGCCGCGGAGAGCGTCAGCGTCCCGGCGGGAAAGAAATGCTCCGCGTCGGAGGCGGCGAGCAGCCGGTAATCCCCCGAATCCAGGAACCAGCGGGACTTTCCGGCATGATACGACGCAAGCAGCTCCAGCGGCGCGGAGAGCGTCAGGGACGCTTTTTCCCCGCTCCGCAGGAGGGGGGTCTTTCCGAAGGCAATCAGGCGCTTCCGCTCCTTGCGGCGGAGCCCCGGAGGGCAGGCGGCGAAGAGGAAGACCGTTTCGCGGCCGGGAGCCGCGCCGGTATTGGCGACGGAGACGGGCACCCGGATCTCCCGGCCGCAGAGCGCGGGAGCGCCCGCGGAGACGGCGAAGGATGTGTAGGAGAGGCCGAAGCCGAAGGGGAACCGGGGCGCGATTTCGAAGGCGTCGAACCAGCGATAGCCCACGTAGATGCCCTCGCGGTACTTTTCCTCCACGAGATTTCCGTTCATATGGGAGAAGGTATCCGCGCAGGGATAATCCTCATAGCGCCGGGCCCAGGTTTCGCTCAGCCGGCCGGAAGGCGTGACGCGGCCCGTGAGCACATCCGCCAGGGCGCTGCCGCCCTCCATGCCCGGCTGGGAGAGCAGCACCAGGGCGGAGACCGGGAAGCGGTCCAGGAAGCCCAGATCGATCACGCCGCCCACGTTCAGCACCACGACCACCTTCGGGAAGGCGGCGCAGACCTGCGCGAGCTGCTGCTCCTCCACCTCCGAAAGATAATAATCCCCGGGGACGGGACGGCGGTCCGCCCCTTCGCCGGAGACCCGCCCGATGACATAGATGCCGACGGGTGCGCCGGCGTCGTTGGTGATGGGCGCGGCGGGAGGCGCCTGCAGAGGATGGGAGGAATGGGCCGTGTACAGGCTCATGAAATCCCCCGGGACGCTGATGTCGTAGATCATCTTCTTCCATTCTTCATAGGCCCGGGCATAGGTTTCCTCATAGGCGTCCAGCCAGGCGGCGCTGGTCAGGCGGATGCCGGCGTTTTCCAGACCCTCGCGGATGGTGGTGCCGGGGCGGCAGTTGACGGAGCCGGAGCCCGTTCCGCCCAGGATGGGATGCAGGGCGGAGAGCCCGAAGAGGCCCGCCTGAGTGCCGGGCGCCAGCGGAAGAACGCCGTCGTTGGCCAGAAGAACAATGCCCTCCGCGGCGATTTTCCGGGCGAGGGCGCGATGCTCCGCTTCCCGGGGAGAGGGTTCGCGGGTTTTGCTGCCGGGGAAGCCCTGGTGAAGTTTCATGATTTTTTCCTCCTTGAATCGGGATGGTAAGGGATCCTGCGTGAAATCATTATAGCGTATTCCCGGACGCCCCGCAAAGAAAAAAACGCGCGCGGGGATCGCAGGAAGTTCAAGGCCTGCGGCCAGATCGGCATGGCCTAAAAACACGCGCGCGGGGATCGCGGCCGGATACGCGCGGAAGAGCGGGCCCGGAGGCGGGAAAAATGTCGCCTGGGAGGCGACCGGCGCGGAGGACCGGGGATGTATCATGCGGGTGCAGGGCAGGGAAGGACCCCGCCCGAAGCAGAAGGGAGGATCTCAGCATGAAAAAGAATCTGACGGAAATGGTCTTTATCCTGGACCGCAGCGGCTCCATGGCCGGGCTGGAATCGGATACCATCGGCGGCTTCAACGGCATGATCGAAAAGCAGAAGAAGCAGGAGGGCGAGGCGCTGGTCTCCACCGTGCTCTTCTCCAGCGAGAGCCGCGTGCTCCACGACCGGGTGGATATCCGGAAGATTGAGCCCCTGACGGAGCGGCAGTACAGCGTCGGCGGCTGCACGGCGCTGATCGACGCCCTGGGCGCGGCCATCCATCACATCGACATCGTGCACAAATACGCGCGGGAGGAGGACCGGCCGGAGCACACCGTCTTCATCATCACCACGGACGGGATGGAGAACGCCAGCTGCCATTATTCCGCCGAGGAGGTTCGGAAAATGGTGGAGCATGAGAAGGAAAAGTACGGATGGGAGTTCCTGTTCCTCGGCGCGAACATCGACGCGGTGGAGACGGCTGCCCGGTACGGGATTGGCGAGGACCGGTCGGCGACCTTCGTGAACGACGCGAGGGGGCAGGCGGTCAACTTCGCGGCCATGGAGGAGGCGGTCCGGACCATCCGGTGCGGCAGCCCGCTCGGGCGCGGCTGGAAGAAAACCATCGAAGACGATTACAGCGCGCGGAAGAAGTGAGGGGTCAGATGCCGACCCCCGCTTCCTCGGCCTTCGCCGCGACATAGGCATAGGCGGCGCCGTATTCCTCAAAGGTGCTCATGTGCTCCAGCAGCACCGGGGCTTCCGGGGGAAGATAACGGTCCAGGATCCGCAGGACGCGGACAAAGTCCAGGGCGCCTTCCCCCGGGGAGCACTCGGTCAGCAGCGTGGTCAGCTCCGTCGGATGCATCCGGGAATCCTTCAGATGAGTGCTGCGGATATACGGGCCCAGCTTGCGGAAGCAGCTCTCGATAAAGCCCTCCGCATCCAGGAACCTGCGGGGGCAGTTGATCATATTCACGAAATCCATGTGCACCGCGAACTGCCGGCGGTCCACATCCTCCAGGAGCTGAAGATAGACGTCCGGATCGTCCGGAATCATCCAGGGCATCGGCTCGATGCAGTAGAACGCCCGCCGCGGCGCGGCGTCATCGATGATCTCCCGGATGGAGGCGATGATCCGCGCGTACATCTCCGGCGTAAAATTGCTGCGGTCCGCGGAATCCCAGCCGGCCGGCCCGGCGGTGCCCACGATATTCACGCAGCAGGGAATGCCCAGCTCGTCCGCCAGACGCAGCTGGGCTTTCGCGTAGGCGAGGTTCGCGGCGCCCTCCCGGGCGTCGAAGGGATTGCGCCAGACCCCGACCTCCGCGATCAGAACGTCATGCCGCACGGCCGCATCCAGATACCGGCAGATTTCCTCCCGCGGGGTGGCGCAGGAAAAGGGAGCCGTGACGGCGCGGAAACGGGAACGAACGAGGCGCTCCTCAAACTGATCGGGATGGTCAAAGCATACTGTTCCGCCGAGTCTCATCTGCATATCCTTTCCGCGGCCCGCGCCGCCTGCTGAAATGATGTTATCAGGATGATACTATACCCGGCGGCGGAAGGCAAGGGAGAACGGGACGAAAACCGGAGGAGTACTTGCCATTCCCCGGAAAGCAGAATAAAATATCTGACAGCTTTTCGGAAACGGAAACACATCTTCAGGGAACGGGGGCACCATCCATGCAATACAGAAACGACCGGAAGGGCGAACCGCTCTCCATCCTCGGATACGGATGCATGCGCTTCACCCGGAAGGGCGGAGGCATCGATCTGGCCAAGGCGGAGAAGGAAATCCTGACGGCCTTCAGGGCGGGCGTCAACTACTACGACACGGCCTACATCTACCCCGGCAGCGAGGCGGCGCTGGGCGAGATTCTGGAGCGCAACGGGCTGCGGGACCGGGTCCGGATCGCGACCAAGCTGCCCCAGTACATGGCGGGCAGCCGGGCGGCTGCGGACCGCTTCTTCAACGAGGAGCTTTCGCGGCTGCGGACCGGGTATGTGGACTATTACCTGATGCACCTCATGACGGACATCGTGCAGTGGGAGAGGCTGAAGGGGCTGGGAATCGAGGACTGGATCCGGGAAAAGAAGGCGGCGGGCCAGATCCGGAACATCGGTTTTTCCTACCACGGGAACACGGAGAACTTCCTGAAGATCCTGGAATGCTACGACTGGGATTTCTGCCAGATTCAGTACAACTACATCGACGAGACGACCCAGGCCGGCGTGAAGGGCCTGCGGGCGGCCGCCGCCCGGGGAATTCCCGTGATCATCATGGAACCCCTGCGGGGCGGGAAACTGGTCAGCATGCTGCCGGAAGGAGCGAAAAAGGCCTTCCGGAGCAGCGGAAGGGACTGGTCCCCGGCGGAATGGGCCTTCCGGTGGCTGTACAACCAGCCGGAGGTGACCGTGGTGCTCTCCGGCATGAATTCCACGGAGATGGTGGAGGAGAACTGCCGCGTGGCCTCCGGGGCGGAGGCGGGGCAGCTGACCCCGGCGGATCTGGAAACGATCGACCTGGTCCGCCGGAGGATCCGGGAGAATGAAAAAGTGGGGTGCACGGGATGCAGATACTGCATGCCCTGCCCCCACGGAGTGGATATTCCCGGGACTTTCCGGTGCTACAACCGGATGTATACGGAAACGAAGCATGCGGGCCGGTTCGAGTACGCCCAGACCATCGGGCTGACCCGGGAGCCGGCCTTCGCGACCCAGTGCGTCGGATGCGGAAAATGCGAAAAGCACTGCCCGCAGAGCATTCCCATCCGGGAGAAGCTGAAGGAAGCGGACCGGGCGCTGCGCACGATGCCCTACAGGATCGGAATCAGCCTCGCCCGGAAATACATGCTGCGAAGGACAGAAAAAAATCCCTGAGCCGGGCGGCTCAGGGACGGACGGAAACAGCTCAGGCCTCCAGCTCCTCCGCGGCCTGCTTCAGGAGGCTGATGATCGGCAGCCGCTGGGGACAGACGCCCTCGCACTGGCCGCAGCCGATACAGGCTCCGGCGCTGCCGCGGCCGCGGGTGACGATGCTGTACTCCCGGACCGTACGGAACTTCGGACTGCCCTTTTTCCGGTTCTGCACATTGAAGATCTCCGGAATCGGAATCTCCATCGGGCAGCCTTTCGTGCAGTAATGGCAGGCGGTGCAGGGGATGGACTTGTCCGCGTCCAGGGCGCGCTGGGCTTCGTGAATGACTTCCATCTCCGCCTCGCTGAGAGGGCGGAAGGGATTCATGGTCCGGAGATTGTCCTTCATTTGCTCCAGGCTGCTCATGCCGCTGAGAACGGCGTGAATGTTATCCAGCCCCGCGGCAAAGCGTAGCGCCCAGCTGGCGCAGGAGGCGGAGCCGTCCGCCCGCTCCAGGACGGACCGCACCTCGGGGATCGGATCCGCCAGGATGCCGCCCTTGACCGGCTCCATGATGATGACGGGCTTTCCGTGAGCCTTACAGATCTCCCAGTTCCGACGGGAGGCGACGCCCGGATTCTCCCAGTCCGCGTAATTGATCTGCAGCTGGACGAACTCCGCGTCCGGATGCTCCCGGAGGAGCTTTTCCAGCAGGTCCGGGTCCGCGTGGAAGGAGAAGCCCCAGTGCCGGATCAGGCCCTTCGCCTTCTGCTCCTTCACGAAATCCCAGATGCCGTACTCGTCGTATTTCCGATAGGTGGAAATCTGAAGGGCGTGGAGCAGGTAATAATCAAAATAACCGGCGCCGGTGCGCTCCAGGCTGGTGAAGAACTGCTGCTTCGCGCTCTCCGCGTCCGAGCACATCATGGAGGCGTTCAGCTTGGTGGCCAGGGTCCAGGCCTCCCGGGGATACCGGTCCGCCACGGCCGCTTTGAAGGCGGCCTCGCTGCCGCCGGCATCGTAGACGAAGGCCGTGTCAAAATAGGTTCCGCCCGCGGCGATGAACAGATCCGCCATCTCGCAGACCTGCGGGATATCGATGGAACCATCCGCATTTTTGGGCAGGCGCATCAGCCCGAAGCCGAGACGGAAGGGATTGGGAATCAGTGCCATGGCTTTCTCTCCTCTCTTCAATCGGAACGGAATGAATGTTCAGGAATGCCATCATGAAACGGAATGCTTTCTCAGACAGAACATAGCATTTTTACGCTGAAAACACAAGCCCTCACCGCGGAAATACCGCCGGATCCCCGCATCCCGCAGACACCGCGCGGCGGCTGCTGCGAAAAGCAGCCGGAAAGCCGCAGCGCCGGGCAACCGGGAAGCCGGAGCGCCGGGGAGATTGAAACAGCCCCCCGGATGTGCTATGATCCGGAAGGGCGGAAGCGGTATTCCGCCGGATTACGGACGAACCGTCAGGAAACGGGGTGGAACGGAAATGGACGCATCCAGGCTGCTGGACCTGTGCGAACAGGCGGGGATTGATTTTTACACCGGAGTGCCGGATTCCTTTCTGAAGGGACTTTGCAACGAGCTGTTTGACCGCTTCGGAACGCGGGGTGAAAAGCATACCGTGGCGCATAACGAAGGCGGCGCGGTCGGCCTGTGCGCCGGCCATTACCTGGCCAGCGGACGGCCGGCACTGTGCTACATGCAGAACAGCGGGCTGGGGAACGCGGTGAATCCGCTGGCCTCGCTGA
>CAMVFE010000026.1 GCA_947166705.1 uncultured Clostridia bacterium | reverse complement strand
CTCCCAAGGATTACTTGAATTCATTCACTGTCCAAAATGTTTGACAAACCTACAAATATCCAAAATTAGTTTTCATAATCCCAGGTTTTACGCTTACTGAACGACTCGTCAGCACCTCGTTCACATCTACATTGCTCAGTATGTGGATCTTAACGAAGTGTCCTATCGGCTGAGCCAACAGAACACGCAGCGGTTTGTAGTTTCTGGCAGTCCTGTATTATTATACCGAAAATGCCCTCTATATGTTGATTTCCTGACTTTTCAGTGCTTATATACGACAAAATCCGAGTCCGCAGCCTCGGACTTTGTCAACAGTCTGTGGGGTCCGGGCTAAATAGCCCGGATACGTTCCCCGATCCGTTCCCCGATAAACTGTTCAAAGGGCGCGGCGGGCGCGGCGGATGCTTCCGCGCCGTTTCCCCGAAACATCATCGTGCAGGGATTCTCCCGGCTCCACGGTTCCCAGCGCGGCAGGCTTTCTTCGTTCAGATCCTTGCCGTTGGGATCCCCCGTCCGGATAAAATTGCAGAAATAATCGCACATCTGCCGCGCCAGGTCATAATGCCTTCCGACAAAGGGCCGCCAGCATTTGGCCAGCGTTTCAAACCAGAACCAGAGGTCCGAGGAATGGAATGTTCCGGGATGGTCCCAGCCGGGGATGTCGGGATCGAAGCAATAGCAGTAGCCTTTCCTTCCTGCCTTTGCCGCTTCTCCCAGGACGGTTCTGACCGAGCAGCCGATGCCGCTCACCGGAGCGTAGCCCTGCCCGGGAATCTCCCTGCGGCTTTCCGGGAACGCCAGGAATTCTGCCGCCTTTCCCCCGAAGATCCGCTCCGCTTCCTTTTTCAGTCCGGCCTCATCCTTTGCATCCACCGTGTTCAGGAACTCATCCGATGTGCTTCCGGCCATCATCACCGCATCCACGCATTCTCCGCGTGTGTACAGCGCAATGGGGTCCCCCGTGCAGAACAGATCATCCTGCACGGTAAAGAAGGGGATGTGGCTTTCCATATATTTCTCATAGCTGCGCTGCAGGGTCACCGCATCCAGTGCCCGGGCTTCCTCCAGCGTCCCTGCGCCCAGGAAGGCAAAGAAATCCTCTCCCTTCTTTTCCGCCTCAGTCAGCCTTTCCGGCCGTCCGACCTCCCGGCGAAGGTAGGGATCAAAAATCATCGCGCTCATGACCGCCGCGCCGCGGAACAGGCCCCTGTTCGCTTTGCAGGCCAGCTGGCTCATGACGCTTCCGCCGCCGGCGGACTGCCCCGCGATCGTCACCCTGCCCGGGTCCCCGCCGAAGGCGGCTATATTGCGCCTGACCCATTTCAGCCCGGCCTGCTGGTCCAGGTTGCCGAAATTAGCGGGAGCCTCCGGCTGTTCCCGGCTGATCTGCGGATGCGTGAGAAAGCCCAGGGCGCCGACCCGGTAATTGACCGTAACCACGACGATGCCCCGCCGGGCGATGCGCTCCCCGTCGAACTCCATCTCTGCCGTATAGCCGCACTGGAGCCCGCCGCCGAAAAACCACACCAGGACCGGCAGCTTTTCCCCTGCCTTTTTCGCGCCCGTCCAGACATTCAGATACAGGCAGTCCTCGCTCATGGGAATATCCGGATCCACATGCCATTCCCGGCAGTAGATATCGTCGCCCAGTCCGGGAATCCACTGCATGGAAATCGGCGCAAAACGCGAGCAGTCCCTGATGCCCGCCCAGTTTTCACAGGGCTGCGGCGCGCGCCAGCGGTTGACGCCCACCGGCGGAGCGGCAAAGGGAATGCCTTTGAACGCCGTGATCCGCGGGTCTGCCGCTTCAATCCCCCGCACCCAGCCGTTTTCCGTTTTAACCTGACGAAGCATGCTTCATGCCCTCCCCTTTTTCTTCATGTCCGCTTTCCTTACGTATAGCTCTGAAACGGTCCGGGAAGAACCCTGTCCCCATCCTCCCAGGGCAGGTCTCTGTCCGGCGCGGTTTTTTCCACTTCCTCCGGGGAAAGAATCATCCCCAGCCTTTCCAGATCGCGCGGGAGGCCGGAGGGCAGGTCCTGCGCCCTGCGGAAGGAGGCCTTCCCCGTCTGCTCATCCACGTCGATATCGAACCAGGCATTCTGGCCTTCCCGGTCAAATCCGAGAAATTCCTGCCACGCGGGGAGATTCAGGCAGTTTTCCGGCTCCGGATACATCACCCGGAGGTACCCGCCCTGCATCCTGACGAACAGGTTGCCCTCGGAGCGGTTGTCGCGGGTCGGGAAAACGATGGCGGTCTCTCCGCAGTCATAGAAAATATTGTTGATGATCTTCGCGTCGCGGGATGTGCCGCCCCGCATCATTCCGTGCATCCGGAAGGGAACGGGTTTCAGATAGTACCCGCTGTGGCGGCATTTCCCGATCAGGTTATGCGAGACATGCAGCCTGTCCGTTCCCTCGCCGTAAATCCCGTAACCGTTCACCGCCTCATTCTCGCGAAGCTTGTACCATCCGGAGGAACCCGGCTCCTGAGGTATTTTTGCCGGATCGAAGCGGCCTTCCACCTTCCAGATGATATTGTGGTCGATCAGGTTGATCCCGTCCCGGGTGCATTCGATAAAGATCGCTTCCCGCTGCTCGATCCCGTTCAGGAAGAGGTTGCCGGTGATCCGGTTGTTCTCATTCCCGCAGTCCAGCCACAGATGGTCGGCACGGATCGTATTCCGGAAAACATTGTTGCGGATCAGTCCGTTCACGCTGTTATGCAGCTTGATGGCTCCGGCTTCCCAGGAAAGCTCCATTTTCTGCCAGCCGGTGCCTTCGATCAGATTTCCCTCGATCAGCATCCGCTCGGCAAACATGCCCGCGATCCCGCAGACTCCCGCGTCCCGGATCCGGCAGTTTCGCACCACGGACCAGCCGATGATCTCCCGGGGCGTGTGGGTATGATGCCAGCATTCATGGCCCGTATCGATGGCCACGCCGTTGGACCAGTTGACCTCGCAGTCCTCGATAATCCAGTGATGCCCCCGGTGGGCGGAGATCGCGCCGCGCTGCGGCACCGGCGCGCCGGTCGCCGCGTGCTCGCAGATCAGGCCCTTCACCCGGATATAGTTCAGGAAGGGCTTATCCGGCGCAAAGCACTGCTCCCGCACGGTCACCTCAATCCGGTGGTCCTTCGGGTCCGCGTCCCCCGCCAGGCGGAAGTGGACCTTCATGCCGTTCGCTTCGACCCAGTAGGTGTTGTCCTCCCCCGCCATCCCGCTGTACAGCGGCACCTGCTTCAGCGGCTTTCCGTCGCAGAAGACGCAGCCGCGCCGGTTCAGGTAGGTCGTCATGTCCGTCTTGTCATATTCGATAAAGAGCCGGTCGTGCAGGATGTTCACCGCGCAGAAGGGATTGTATCCCCTGAACAGATCCGGATCCAGGTCATATTCCCATACGCGGATGCCTTCCGGCCGGGCTGCTCCCCAGCCCCGGTTCAGCATCCAGCCCTCGCTGGGAATGAAATCGTGCACCTCCTCCGACGCGCGGATGATGACGTCTCCGTCGCCGAAGGCTTCGTAGGAGATCATATGCTCGGGATCCGTTCCGCCGCGCTCCGGCTTCACGCATTCCCGGTAGACGCCCGCGTGGATCCGCACCCGGGTGCCCGGCTCCGCCTCCGAAGCCGCCCGGGAAATCGTCCGGAAGGGTGCCCGCTCGCTGCCGTCGTTGTCATCCGACGCGGAAGGATCCGAGACGCTGACGTACAGCTCTTTCTTCCAGATGGTTTCTTTTTCCCAGAATTCATAGGGGTTGCCGTCCGGCAGCAGGGCTGACAGATCCTTCTGCGTCATGTTTTCAGCGCTCCTCATCGTTTTCGTTTCCGGTCCGGTCTGGAATCTTCTGAAAAGGGGGCGCCCCGGAAGGAGCGCCCCCGCAAGGGTTGATCCGATTATTCCGCGGCGGCCGCGGCGGCGATCTTCGCGTCGATTTCGGGCTGCCAGACTTCGATGTCATGCTCGTAGAGCTGCTCGTAGCCGAAGCCGTTCAGCTGCTCGACCATCTCGTCCCACATCGCTTCGAATTCTTCATCCGTCGCGCAGGTCATGATCAGCTGCCAGGTGTAGTCGCACAGGCACTTGTTCACTTCGGACCGCAGGGCGATGAAGTCGTTGTTGTCCGCGGCGGGCGTGAAGTCAACGCTCGGGCTGGCCAGCAGCTTGCCGTTCTTCTTCATCCAGTCCACCGGATCCTCGGCTTCGTACATTTCCTGCCATTCCTTCTTCATCTCGGTCATGGTCATGTCCTTATAGGACTGCCAGTACTTCTGGGCATAGCGCTCGCCGGTGATCGGGTTCACGCACAGGGCGGAAACGATCCACTGGTTGATCTGGTTGTTGCCGTCGCTGTATCCGCCGCCGCCGAATTCGTCCGGCACGGGCAGGTTGTCCATCAGGGCGTTGTCCTTGTAGGGCACGAACTTGCCTTCTTCGTTCACGGTGTAGTTCAGGCCTTCGATACCGTCATGCTGGAAGGTGACGCCTTCGGGGCTGGCATACCAGTCGAGGAACGCCATCAGGCGGTCGTACTTCTCGCCTTCCACGCCGGAGCCGATGCCGAACATCCGGTCAGAGCCGAAGTAGCGGTCCGCGTCGGCATAGTAGTACTGGTCGGCGATCGGGATGAAGATGAAGCCGGTGCCGGCATTCAGACGGTCCACGCTGTTCCAGAAGCCGTCCTGCCAGCTATACCACATCACGTCCGCACGTCCAGAGGACAGCTTGGAGGCGACGGTGTCCCAGGGCTGGGTGCCGGAGTCCGGATCCACCAGGCCCATCTGGTTGGCCTTGTTCAGCATCTTGGTGATCTTGTAGTAGGCATTCTCGCGCTCGTACAGTTTGGAGAAGGTGTTGTCGGGCTTCAGCATGGCGCTGCCCTTGAGCTTCTCGCCGTACCAGGTGGTCAGCTGCACAACGTTGGCGATACCGATCATGTTGTCGTTGCCGTCCCAGTCCGCCCAGAGGGTGAAGGGATATGCGGGATCGCCGTCCTCGTTGGTGGGATGGATCTCGTGGATCTTCTGCAGCATGGCGAGGAAGTCATCCAGGTTCTCCAGCTTCGGGGAACCGACTGCCTTGTACAGATCCCAGCGGACCTTGGGGGTGGAGTAGATCACGTCGTCGGTCAGGGAGACGGGGGAAGTATCGGTCATCTCGGTGGGGATGCCGTAGTACTTGCCGTCTTCGCCGGTCAGGCCCTTGTTGAACACGTCAATCTGGGTCTTGAACTTCATGATGTTCTCGCACTCGGGCAGCTTGTCGCTGATGTCCTTGGCCAGCCCGGCTTCCACGATTTCCGGGAACTTGGCCTTGTCCACCACGATAAGGTCGCCCAGGTTGCCCGCTTCGGAGCGGGTGGCGTACACCGTGTTGCCGACCACCTGGGACGCGATGATGTTCAGCTCGATGTTGAACCGATCCTTGATCACCTTCGCAAACCAGCCGGTCTGCATGCCGTTGAAGTTGGCGGCGTCATCGTAGACATCGATGGTGAGAAGTTCCTTTTCCTCCGCCATCGCGCTGACGGAAACCAGGCTCAGCAGCATGGCCAGCGTCAGCAGAACAGACAGTAACCGTTTCATAGACAAACCCTCCTTTTAATATATGATGTAAGGCTTTCGCGCCTTCATCTGCAATAAGGTCTCAGCCCTTCACCGCGCCGATCATGATGCCCTTGGTAAAGAACCGCTGGAAGAAAGGATAGATCATCATGATGGGAAGGACGACGACCACCGTGACCGACATGCGGATGGAAGTTGCTGTCGCCGCCGTGGCCAGGCTCGCCATGACCGCGTTGGAGTTCGTGGTGTTGCTGACCAGCGCTTTCAGGCTGTTGGCCTGGGTGATGTACTGGTACAGCTTGTACTGCAGGGTGTCCAGATCCGGCCGGTTGGTCATCAGCAGCAGGTTGTCCTGGAAGGAGTTCCACTGGTTCACCGCTGCAAAGATGGCAATCGTGGCCAGGATCGGCTTGATGACCGGAATCATGATCCGGAAGAATACCTTCAGCGTGCCGGCGCCGTCAATCTCCGCGGCCTCCTGCAGCTCCCGGGGAACCGATTCGCAGTAGGTCTTGCACAGGATGATGTAGAACGGCTGCACGACCATGGGGAAAATATAGCCCCAGAAGTTGTTCGCCAGGCCCAGGTTCCGCATGCACAGGACCCAGGGAATGATGCCGGCGTTGAAATACATCGTCACCGCCACGAACCGGAACCACAGCCTGCGCTTCCACAGGGTCTCCCGGGTGAACATGTAGCCCAGGAAGGCGGCAATCAGTACCGTCAGCACCGTTCCGACCGCCGTCCGCAGGACGGAGATCTTCGCCGCGTCCAGCAGGCCGGGAATCGTCGACATCCGCGAATAGTTCTTGAAGTGGATCTCCATGGGCCAGAAGAGCACCTTGCCCCGCTCGCTCAGGGTGTTCGAGCTGATGGAGTTGATAATGATGTAGTAAAACGGGTAGGCGCACACGAAGGCAAAGCAGGCGTAGACGAGGTAGGTAATGACGCTGATCACCTTGTCCCCGGGGCTCTGCCGGTTCATGGGGTTCACATGCTTCTTCGCGCGGACGGGAGCGGTTTTCACGGTCATTTTTTCTTCCCCCTTCCGTCACACAAAGCCTTCCCCGCGGACCAAGCGGGAAACGGTGTTCGTGATGAACAGCAGCGCCACGCTCACGATGCTCTTCAGCATGCTGATGGCGGTGGACAGCGGATAGTTGCCGCGGCCGGTGGTGGCGATGTTGTATACATACAGATCCAGAACCTCGATGGTCTTCCGGTTGAAGTTGTTCTGGAAGACGAAATACTGTTCCATGCCGTTGGACAGGAAGTTTGCCAAGTTCAGCATCACGATGACGAAATACGTCGGGAGCAGGCAGGGGATCGTTATCCGCCAGATGATCTGCATCCGGGTGGCGCCGTCCACCTTGGCCGCTTCGATCATCTGCTCGTCAATGGCGGAGATGGCAGCCAGGTACATGATGGCGGCCCAGCCGGCGTTCTTCCAGGTCAGCCACAGCCACATCTTGAACCAGATGTGATCCTTCGAGCTCAGGAAGGCGATCGGCTTGTCGATCAGTCCGAGGTTCACCAGCACCGAGTTGACCGCGCCGGTGGAGCTGAGCACATTGAAGGCCACCGAGTAGACCAGCACCCAGGAGATGAAGTTCGGCAGGGTGGTAACCGTTTGGACAAATTTGCGGTAGGGCCTGCAGTGAATCTCGTTGAGAAACACCGCGAAGATCATCGGGAACCAGCTGAAGGCCAGGGAAATGCCGCTCATGGCGAAGGTGTTCACCAGCACCCTTCCGATATCCGCCAGCCGGACCGGGTTCTCCACGATGTAGGCGAACCATTTCAGGCCCACAAAGGTCTCCGACGAGATGGGCTTGGGCGGCATGTAATCGTGGAATGCGTAGATCCAGCCGTACAGGGGATAGTAAGCGACCAGCGCCACCAGGATCAGGAACGGAAGGATATACAGAAATTCCACATACGAACGGGTCTTTTTGTTCATGGTTTCACATCCTTCTTTATAATGCCCTTATTCCGGATGTTGTCCGCATGCTGCGGTTCGCCGTGAAGCAGTCTGTAATTGCCTGTTGATTTATTTATATCAGGAAGCGCCGATATCCACAACACTTTTTGCGTTCAATCATGGGACAAAAAAAGCAGAGAATCGGTTGAAAATCATTCCCTTTTGTTATATTTTGGTTTATAATCATGTATATTTTGAAATGTAAAGCTTTCGTTGCGGATCATATGAATCTTTATTCTTCTTATCGGGAGGCGGACAGATTGAACGCGTATTATGAGCAGCGGCCGGAAAAACTGTTTATCGGGGAGATGACCCATTATCCCGTAGCCGCCCATGTCCATCCCGAGGCGGAACTGCTGATTCTGACCCGGGGAAGCGCTGCGCTGACGGTGGACGGAAAGGCCTTCCGCCTGAGTCCCGGCGATGCGCTGATCATCTTTCCGTTCGTGGTTCACAGCTATGACGCGCTGAGCGGGGATGTCGGCGGGGTTGCCGCCATTTTCCCGCCGGCCGCCATTCCGGAATACAACGCAACCTTCCACGGCCTGCAACCCGAAGATCCGCTTCTTCCGGCGGAGAAGGCCTCGCTCGACCTCCGCCTGGCGGTTGACCGTCTGAGCCGGATCAGCATGGAGGACAGTCTTCCCCTGCGCGTCGCTTACCTGCACATTCTGCTGGCCTGCGTCCTTCACTCCCTGACCTACCGTCCCGTCTATGATTACAGCGAATACAGCCTCGGAAACCGGATCATGCACTATATCTCCGACCACGCTTTCGAGGACATCACCCTGAAAAGCGCTTCCCATGCCCTCGGCATCAGCGTATCCGGTCTCAGCCATTTCTTCTCCGACCGCCTGCATACCAACTTCCGTCATTTCATCAACACGATCCGGATCGAAAAAGCCCGGCTCCTCATGAAGGATCCGGGCCTGACGCTGACGGAAATCTGCGGTCGGTGCGGGTATTCCAACATGCGCACCTTCCGCCGGGCTTTTCAGTCGGATATGGGCCGGCTGCCGTCGGAATACCTCAGCGGGATAAAGAAATCCGAGAACGGAAAGGCTCCTCCCGTCAGTCCGTGACCTTCAGGCTGAAGCCTGCAAACTGCAGATGCCCCTGTCCCCTGTACGTAAAGTACAGGGACTGAACGCCGTCCGGAATGCTGATCTCCGCTTCCGTATCGTGCCACACATTGGCGTAGCCGATCGGCAGGCGGCCGACCGCCCCGCCGTTCCAGGACGTCCTGACCTCTATCTCTCCGGTGGCGTATCCCCTGGTGCGCACCGAGATCCTTCGCACCCCTCTGCAGTCAAAATACCGGAATCCGGCCGTGGCGGAATCACGCATGTTGGCGATATACCCGATTCCTTTTCCGCCCTCCTCGATTTCCTGCGTGATTTTCGGGAACCGGTCGTCCATCCATCCGGACCAGGGAACGTAAACCGTCTCCGTATCCGTAAACAGGTGGCAGGCGATATACGCCGGATAATACCCTTCCCCCTTCAGCGGGCGCACGCTTCCGCAGGAGGTCATCTCCGCCTGCCGGATTGTTCCGTCCCCGTTGAAGCTCAGCTTTTCAAAGCATCCCTGCCGGGAATAGTTGGTTCCGTTGGTATGCCTGTGATAGAAGATATACCAGTCGTCTCCGATTCTTTCCATGCTGCCGTGATTGTTGGCCGTATAGTACATGGGCTTTTCCGCCGGCTTGTAGGAATCGATTCCCATATCGCAGCTGCTGATAATCACGCCCTTGTACTCAAAGTCTTCCGTGGGCTTGCGGCTCACGGCGTAGGCCAGCTCATGGAATTGAATGGAGGAATAAATGAAGTAGTACAGGTCTCCGCGCTTCCGGATCGAGGGCGCCTCAAAGAATTCATGTCCTTCAAATCCCGTCCCTTCGCCGTACATGACGCCGGGGGCCACGAATCGCGGGGCCTCCGCGACCGTCAGCATATCCTTTTCCAGCACCGTGACCATGGCGCCGTGGCGGTTCCCGTCCCCGTAGGGACAGAAGCCGGTATAAAGATAAGTCTTTTCTCCCTCCGTCAGCACGCCGGGATCAAACTGGGGTTCGTCCCCTTCCCGCTCGCCGAGCCTCGTACCATCCGGATAGTGCACATAGCCCAGGAATTCAAACGGGCCGGCGGGCCGGTCCGCGACGGCCGCGGACACGACGCCCCAGTTGCTCAGCACGTAATAGAGGTAATATCTTCCGTCCGGGCCCCGCGTCACATCCGGGGCGTAGAGATTCCCCTGCAGATCCTGGTTGTGGGGATCCTGGTTCTTCCTGTAGATCGTCCCCTCGCAGCGCCAGTCGCCCAGATTGTCCGCCGGCGCGGACCAGCATACATAATCCCCCGGGCAGTAGACATCCCCTCCGAAGAAATCATGCGATCCGTAAACGTAGACCCGGCCGTCGAAGCAGTAGGGTTCGCCGTCCGGCACATACTCCCAGTTGGGCAGATAGGGATTGATCACCTGCTTGTCGTTCATCGCTGTCCCTCCCGTCATTGGTCTGATTCCTTCCCGGCGGAGTCCCCGCCTTCTGAACCTGCGGGGCTCCTCCCGGTCATCCTTCCCCGACGATGATCTTCGCCGTGAACCCGGTTTCTCCGAGGTCCTCCTCCGCGGACATCTGGAAATAGGGTTCTCCGTCCTTTCGGAAATGGACCCGCCTGATTCCGTCGCAGCGAAGCATTTCGTCCAGCCCCGTCTCGGCGTGATAGGCAATCATGAGCTCTCCCTCTTCGTTGGCAAAGAAGGAATTGTGTCCCGGTCCGTACTCCCCCCTGACGGAATAAAAGGTCAGCACGGGGGTTATGCTTTTGCTCCAGGAAGCCGGATCCAGCAGATCCGCCTCCGTCCGCGCGATCAGAAGGCCCAGCGCGTAGGTATAGCGGTTCGCGGATCCCCCGGAATAGGTGACATAGATTCTTCCGTCCCGGGCAAAAGCGTGGGGACCTTCGTTGTTGATGGTCCCGGCGACGTTTTCCCAGCCGAGCAGCGGCCGGGTCAGCAGCACGGGCTCGCTGGTCAGCCTCCACGGCTCGCGCTCGTCAATGGATGCGATATACAGCATGGATCCGGAATCCAGCGGTTCTCCGATATGCTCCCGGTAGGACCAGATCATGTAGGAACCGCTCTGCGCCCGCACGAAGGTCATGTCCAGCGTAATCGCCGCCTCCGCCAGGGGACGGCCGTCCTTCCGGACCACCCGGACCGGATCCTCCCAGCCGTCGGGATCGGTGATGCTTCCTTCCCTTTTCTTTTTCATCAGATGGCATTGGGGGCCCCAGACAGAGCCGCTCACCGCGAAAAGGATATACAGCTCCCCGCCGATCACATGGAATTCAGGGGCCCAGAAGGTCTGCTCAAATCCGCGGTTCGCGTCAAAGGGAAGGATCAGATGCTCCTGCACGCCTTCCGCGAAAAGGTCCCCGACGCGCTCCGCTTCCCGGACATACAGGCCGATGTCGTTCAGGTTGTCATTGGTGCCGAGAAAGTACCATTTCCCTTCCCAGGGGAAGATCACCGGATCGCCGTATCCCCGCGCCAGCGGGAAGCGGAAGGCCTGCTGGGTAATCCGCCCTTTCGCTTCGTAAACCCCGGGCCTGTCAAAGCGCACGGTGCTCGCTTCCCAGTCGATCCGCTTTTCCCGCTCGGAGCCGTCGCTGTAGCGGAGGCGCGCGCGGATGCGCTCCAGCTCCTCACGGGAATCCGCCCGAATGGTTTCAGGAACCTCCGCCCCGGTAAAGCGGATCGGGCTCCAGTAGCACAGCGCCCTCCGGGCAAGCTCCGGGTCCACCTCCAGGGTATCGGACGGCTGCTCCGCCGGGATCCGGCTTCTTTCCGTGAGCCCGGAGGATTCAAAGCGGATCAGGTCCCTTGTCCTCCAGAGCGCCAGCTTTCCCTCCGCGGTCTCATCCGGGGTGCCATCCTCGTGGATCATTTCCCCGGCGATTCCGATCCATCCGTCCCCCGCGTGAAAGATCATCGGATTCCGGATTCCCGCGGGAATGATGGTATTCTGCGCCGAAACCCTTCCCTCCGCGAACAGAATCCCGTAATTCCTGTTGAATGGCTGCATGCCTTCTTCCGTTTCACAAGCAAAATGAATGCCGGCGGCCAGCCCTTCCGGATAGGCCGCCGGATCTGCGGGTCTGGTATAGACCCTTACCCTGGCCCCATGCTTTGCTCCTTTCACGGACGTACCGTTCGAAGTCGGTTGTATCCATGCTCAGCGGGAACATTCCTTTTTTTCAGAAGGCTTCCCTGCTTTTCTCCTCAAGCCAGATCCTTGTTTCCTCTGCGTTCTCCGGCGTCGTGTTCTCCAGCGTCATCGGGAGGACTCTTTCCCGGGCCAGCCGAAGCAGCGCCGTATAATCCATCCGCCCCTTTCCGCAGGGCAGCGTCCTCGGCCGGGGCATCTCCGGGGCGGGTTCAAAATCCTTCATGTGCAGAACCGCCGTCCGCTCTCCCAGTCTTCGGATGCCTTCCCCGATGATCGTCTCCGCTTCGCCGGCGTGCGCGCTGTCGATCAGGTTCACCGCGTCCAGGATGATTCCCACGCGGTCGCTTTTCAGGTCGTCCAGCATCCGCTCCGCCAGCGCGGGCGTATGGATGATATCCGTGCAGACCGGCTCCACCGCCAGCAGGGTTCCGGTTTCCTCCGCGGCCCTTACGATGGGCTCCGCGCACTTCAGGAACAGCCGGTACGCCTCCTCCTCTTCCCGGGCCTTGCCGTTTCCCTTTCCCGGGAAGGGCGTCTCCGTTCCCACGCATCTGGCGCCGATCCATCCCGCGAAGCGCAGGTGCGCTTCATAGATCCCGCGGATTTTCGCGGCCGCCTCCCCGTCCGGCGTCGTGAGGCCCAGGTAGCAGCCCAGCACGGCGCATTCCATCTCCGCCCGTTTCAGCTCCTCCCTGACTTCCTCCGCCAGCTCCCGGGTCAGAAGCCTCGGCGCGTCCGCCATGCTGAAGCCCGGAACGGCCTTGCCCATCGCCAGCTGGATACATCCGAACCCCTGGGCGCGGGCATAGGCAAGCCTCTCGCGCAGCGTGCCCGGCCTGGTATCATGCAGGCGAATTCCGATATTCACCAAGCGCTCCTCCCTTCCCGGGCCCGGTTTGCAGGTCCCGGACGGTTCTCCGGGCGTCAGGAAAGATATCCTTCCCGGGCCCGGATGCCGAATCTCTTTTCCAGCTGATGCAGCTGCTCGTCCGTGATGGTATTGACCAGGGGAAGGTGCGCGATCTTCATATAGATTTCGGCAGCCTTCTCGGCCGTTTCAATGAGGCCGAAGGTTTCGTCCAGATCCTTTCCGGCTCCGTAGAGCCCGTGCTGGCTCCATACCACAAGGCGCGCCGTCCGCATCTTTTCCGCGGTGGCCTCTCCGATCTCGTTGGTGCCGCAGAGCATCCAGGGCAGCACGTTGACGCCCTCGGGAAATACGACGATGCATTCCGTGCACATCTGCCAGAGGGTGCGGGTAAACTTCCGCTCGTCCAGGTCGTGCACATAGGTCATGGCCAGCAGATTGGTCGGATGGCAGTGCATGACCACCCGGTTTTCCGGGTTGACCTTCAGCCGGGCCGCATGGCTCATCATATGCGCCGGAAACTCGCTCGTGAACTGTCCGCCGTCGGTGAAGCCCCAGAGCAGATCGGCCTGCCGTCCCTGCTCCTTCAGGCGCACGATGCCCAGGTTGACGTCCGGAGCGTACTGTACATTCTTGAAATACTTGCCCGTACCGGTGACCAGGAAATACCGGCCGTCCAGTTCCGGAGCGGTGAAGCCGGTGGGCGTGGTGCGCAGCGTCCTCTCCGGGTCAAGAAACTCCTTCACCTCGTTTTCATCCAGCATCAGGCTGATGTTGCCGCCGTTGCGCTCGTCCCATCCGTGGTCGTACATATTCGTGGCGGTACGGATCATTTCAGTCATAAAGGGTGCGGTGAGAATGTCTTTCATGTTGCGATCTCCTTATCTTGTGATAATGTCCACGGGCACGTTGAAGATTTTGGCGACCTTCAGGATGGTATCAATATGACGTCCTGCGGCCGCGGCCATGTGATGCGTGGGGCCTGCCTCGCTCCAGCGGTTGCAGAAGTCCCGGGCGCCGCATGTGAAGCGCATCCGCATGTTGGTATCGCCGAAGGTGAAGATGGGGCCGTCCTCATTGATCCCCTCCGCCGCCACAAACCTGAAATGTCCGTCCCTGTCCTGGGTGATGGCCAGGAAGGTGATAGGCGTATTCACCGGCGGGTAGAACTGGGTCAGATACCCGCCGCCGGTCTTGCCGTGGAACACGGGCACGATTTTCATGGTGGGCTTCCTGGCCTGGGAAATATCCGCGTCGCCGGATCCGGAGTGGCCGATGATGCAGATGTCCTCGTTAAAATCGATGGAATACATTTCGCTCAGCTGGCCGGTGCCGGCGATCACCTTCAGGATGCCCATGGCCATGGCCACCTTGATATCGCCCTCCACGGCGCATGCAGTGCCCTGCCTGATCAGCATGGAGAAAGCGGGGATCAGCATGGAATCCAGCCTGCCCGCGATGCCCTGGGCAAAGCCGTCATAGTGGGAGGCCACAAAGCCCAGCTGCTCGTCCCTGCACCACTGCTCGAAGGCGACCACATATTTCGCCATATCCCACACCTTCTCGACGGTGCCGCCGCCCTCGATCTCGAAGGTGTCCAGAATATCCTGTGCTTTGGCGCGAATGGCTTCCTCGTCGGTGATGTTGTCGGCGATGGCCCACATCTTTTCCCAGTCGAACTGCTTGGTGTAAAGCCACATCCGGTGGTACAGGTTGGTCTCGTCGATATAAAGGTCCATCATGCCGGGATAGGGCCGGCCGATCTGCGCGATGTTGGTGTCCCGGAAGCGGCGGCGGACCTGCGCGGCACGGCACCAATCCCGGATTTCCCTCTCCACCTCGGGGTCGCCGCCCTCAACCACGCCGGTGATAACGGCATGGCGCTTGCCGGCGCGTTCCAGGTCCGCCACCATTTCGCCCACCGCCCCGCAGGCATAGAGCTCGCCCAGCCAGGTGGGGGTATCGGTGGCGGCATAGTCCGGAGCCTTTTTCTTCTGCACGTTCACCAGCACCACGGGAACGTCCAGGTCGCGGACGGCCGGAAGCATGTTGTAGCTCGTGGCATAGGTCAGCAGCTGCAGAATCACCAGGTCCACGTCCGCCGCGCGGAACAGGTCGCCCGCCTCCATGGCCTTTTCCTTGGTGGTGACGATTCCGCCGTCGATCACCTCCACGGATTCCGGAATCAGTTTCAGGAATTCCCTGTACTGTCCCTCGAATTCCGGCACAAGGCCGGGAAACTGGGGCAGATAAGCTCCCAGAGCGATGGAAAACACTCCGATCCGCGCTTTGGTTTCCACTAACATTCAGATACCCCCTGTCCTTCCATCTGTATTTTCAGGTTGCCCAGCGCCGTCGCCTCGATGGGCAGGGCGATGACCTGTTTGCCGGTGGCTTCCTCCGTCAGGCGGTTGAGGAAGGGATTCTTCGCTCCGCCGCCTACGATGTACAGTTTGCTGTATGTTCTGCCGGTGTTGCGCTCGATCTCCTCAACAGCTTGCTGGTAGCCCTTTGCCAGGGAGCGGTAGGCGCAGCGGAAATAGCCCATTTCACACTTGGGCGGATGCGGCAGCCTCGCGTCAAAGGCCACCTTCATGCTCTCCGGGGCCAGGAAGATGGGATCGTTCACATCCACCAGATGGTCAAAGTGCTTTTGCTCCGCCTCCGCGGTGATCTCGTTCCATGGCTTGCCCGGACAAAGCTCTTCCCGCAGGCGGTTGACCAGCCACATGCCCATCAGGTTTTTCTGATAGCGGGTGTAGCCTACGCCGCCCTCGTTGCTGTAATTGGCGGCCATGCTGCCCGCGTCCGTGATGGGCTGCTTCACCTTGGCCCCCAGCAGACTCCAGGTGCCGGAGGAGATGTACAGCGCGTTGTCCTCCATGGGGATGCCTTCCACGGCACTGCCGGTGTCGTGGGTGGCGCAGAGCATCACTTTGATTCCCTGGTATTTTCCGATCACGGTGCCCGGCTGCTGCAGGGGCTTGAAAAGCTTGTTCGGCAGACCCAAAGCCGCAATGATATCGGGATCGTATTCCCCGGTTTCAGCGCTGACCATGCCGCCGGTGGTGGCATTGGTGTACTCGTGGGATTTCACACCGCAGAGGCGGTACATCAGGTACTCGGGGATCATCAGGAAACCGCAGGCCGATTCCAGCCGTCCGGCCAGCTTGTCCGCGTACAACTGGTAAATCGTGTTGAAGGGCTGGAACTGGATGCCCGTCCGGCGGTACAGCTCCGCGAAGGGCATCTTCTCATGCACCTGGGAGATCACCGCTTCCGTCCGGCTGTCCCGATAGGCGTAGCAGGGCAGAATGGGCTGATTTTTGTCCATCAGCACATAGTCCACCCCCCAGGTATCGATGGAAAGGCTTTCGATTTTCGGAAAAAGCTTCAGCGCTTCGTCGATGCCTTTCCTGACATGGTATTCCAGGGCATCCGTGTCCCACACCAGATGCCCTTCCCGCTCCGCCGCGCCGTTGGGAAAGCGGTAGACCTCCCGGGTCTGCACCGTATTCCCGTCCCGCCACCCGGCAATATGCCTCCCGCTGGATGCTCCGATATCAATGGCAAGGAATGTTTTCATAAGCCCGCCTCCGCTGGGATCAGTTTTCTGTCATACGGGTCCGGTATGCCGGAAAGCATGCTCCCGTGCCGGTTGTCCGCTGAATTACTCTTTATTCATGTTAACACAATTCAGGGAAGACCTGCAATGGAAAAACAGCTTTTTTGCAAATTCTGAGCTTCCTGAAACCGGCCGAAAATTTGCTTGACTTTTGGCCGCGGGTTCCTTATACTTAGAAAGCTGTTTTAGCGGTTCCGGGGCGTTCCCGGGCGGGGATGTTCCCTGTTGAATGTTTTAGGTAGAGGAGTGTTCGAAATGTTCCGTACGTATCAGCCCAAGAAACGTCAGCGCAGCAAGGTGCATGGATTCCGCGCCCGCATGGCGACGAAGAACGGCCGCCGCGTGCTGGCTGCCCGCCGTCGTCGCGGCCGCAGGGAGCTGACGGTGTGACCGGCGCCGTCCAGCCATTTGCTTGACTGTGGTTAAGGCCCGCCTTTGATGAGTGAAGGCGGGCTTTTTCCTGATAAGGAAGGTTTTCCGGGAACGAAACCGGATCAAAGGATTATGGAAAGACAGTATCGGCTGCAAAAAAACAGTGCGTTTCAGTATGTCTACCGCCGTGGGCATTCTGTCGCCTGCCGCGACCTGGTCATGCTCCACGCCCGCGGGAAGGGGCTGAAGGTCGGGTTTTCCGTCAGCAAGAAAGTCGGCGGCGCCGTCGTCCGGAACCGGACAAAGCGCCGCCTTCGGGAATGCTTTCGGCCCTGGTTGGGGGACGTAAAACCCGGTCTGTACGTTATCGTCGCCAGGCCGTCCGCCGCAAAGGCCACCTTCCAGAGTCTTCAGAAGGATGTGCGCTACCTGCTGAGGAAGCATGATGCGCTCCGGGAAGGGAATCGCGCCAGATGAAGGGTTTTTTTCTGTTCCTGATCCGGTTTTACCGGCGTTATCTGAGCCCGCGGAAGCGAAAGCCCGCCTGCAGATACATTCCGACCTGCTCCCAGTATGCCGTCACGGCCATCGAGCGTTACGGCGCCTGGAAGGGCGGATGGATGGCCCTGTGGCGGATTCTGCGCTGCAATCCCTTCTGCCGGGGAGGCTACGATCCGGTTCCCGTGGATCTTTACACATTGATAAGGAGGGAATAACCGAGAATGAACGAAGCACTGTTTCAATTCCTGGGATGGATCAGAAGCTGGACGGGAAACTGGGGCCTGGCCATGATCGTCTTTACGGTTCTGATCCGTCTGGTGCTGACCCCCCTGGACATCCGGAGCCGGGTGGGCATGCGCAAGACCAGCCTGCTTCAGCCCAAGCTCGCGGCGCTGCAGAAAAAGTATGCCAACGACCGTGAAAAGCTGAATCAGAAAACCGCCGAGCTTTACAAGAAGGAGGGCGTCAACCCGATGAGCAGCTGCCTTCCGCTGCTGCTGACCTGGCCCGTCCTGATCATCGTGTTCAACGCCATGCGCACCGCGTCGAACCAGGAACTGCTCGCCCAGCTGACGCCTCTGCTGAATCATGAGACGCCCGTGCTGGAGCCCTTCCTGTGGATTAAGAACCTCTGGATGCCGGACAGCCTCTTCAGCCCGGCCCTGCCGGATCTCAGCGCGCTTCGACAGATCCCCGCTGACCGCTGGCAGGCCTGGTTTTCCGAATTCCAGGGCAATCTTCCCGCGCTGCTCCAGGGGCTGGATCTGACCGCGGAGAGCTTCGCTCCCGCCAATCTGCAGAACTCTGTCCAGCTGGTTTACAATACCCTTCTCAGCGGCAACGCCGCCTATAAGGACGCGCTGAGCGCCAGCGGCGGATGGACCTTCAACCTGCTCATTACAACGCTCACCGTTGTTAAGGAATACAACGGCTACATGCTTCTGCCGATTCTCTCCGCCGTGTCCCAGGTTCTGATGACCAAAATCACCGGCGGCCAGCAGAATCAGGCGCAGGGGACCAATGACCAGGCCGCGATGACCGGTAAAATGATGACCTGGTTCTTCCCCATCTTCTCCCTCGTCATCTGCTTCAGCTACAGCTCTGCCTTTGCCCTGTACTGGGTGATGGGCAACCTGGTCAGCATGATTCAGACGCTGATCATCAACAGGATTCTGGACGAACGCGACAATAAGGCCCTGGTGGCCGGAGAGGGAACGGTAAAATAAAATGAAAAGAATTGAAATTTCCGCCAAAACGGTGGAGGAAGCCATCGAACAGGGGCTCCAGGAGCTGGGTGCCGCCATCGGCGACGTGGACGTGCAGGTCGTGGAGGAAGGGAGCAAGGGACTCTTCGGTCTCTTCGGCTCCCGGCTCGCGAAGGTCGCCCTGACCCTGAAGGAGGAGGAAGCGGATCCTCTGGAGGAGCTTATCGCGGAGGAAAAGAAGGCGGAGCCCGCCGCTCCGAAGGCTCAGAAGGCGCCGAAGCCCGCCAGGCCCGCGAAGGAGGCCGCGGCGCCCGCGGAGGCTCCCGCCGCCGCGGAAGTCCCTCAGGAACAGGCTGAAACCTCCCGCCCCGCGCCCGTGCGTCGCATGGCCCCGAAAAAGCAGGAAAAGAAAGCCGCGAAGGAAGCTCCGGCCGCTCCGGAACAGGCTCTTCCCGAAGCGGAAGAGAGCGCGAAGGACACGGACAAGGCTGAAATCCGCGCGCTGGAGAAGCCGGAAATCACGCCGGTTGCCGCGGATCAGCTGGATCCGGAAACGCCCGCCGGCGCCGCCTTTGCTTTCCTCGGGGAGCTCACGAAGCTCATGGGCGTGGACGTCAGCATCGACATGGGCACGGACGCGGAAGGCAATGTATACGCTTCCATGACGGGGGACACGCTGGGCATCCTGATCGGCCGGCGCGGCGAAACGCTGGACGCGCTGCAGTATCTGACCAGCCTGAAGGTCAACCGGGGCCGGGAAGGCTATATCCGCGTTACCCTGGATACGGAGAACTACCGGGCCCGCCGGGAGGATACCCTCATCCGTCTGGCCAACCGCATGGCCAACCGTGCGCTCCGCACCGGCCGCAGGGTCAGCCTGGAGCCCATGAATCCCTATGAGCGGCGCATCATTCATTACGCCCTGCAGCAGAACGAATCCGTCGGAACCCATTCCGAGGGCGACGAACCCAACCGTCACGTCGTCATCACGGTCAAAAAATAAACCGGCAATTTGATTCAGGAGGCGATTAACCCATGCTGGATATCAATCTGCTCCGGACGGACCCGGAGAAGGTCAGGGAAAACATCCGCAAAAAGTTTCAGGACCAGAAGCTTCCCCTGGTGGACGAAGTCATTCAGTTCGACAGGGATTACCGCGCCGCTCAGCAGCAGGCTGACGAGCTCCGCAGCCAGCGGAAGCAGAAGAGCAAAATGATCGGAGGTCTGATGGCGAAGGGCCGTCAGGACGAAGCCGAAGCCCTGAAAGCGGAGGTGGCCGCTCTCGCGGACGGGCTGGAAGCCCTTGAAAAGAAAGAAGAAGAACTGAAGGCTGAAATCCGGAAGCGGATGCTGGTCATTCCCAACATCATTGACGATTCTGTTCCGATCGGCCGGGATGACAGTGAAAACGTGGAAATTCAGCGCTACGGCGAGCCCGTGGTTCCGGATTACGAAATTCCCTACCATGTGGACATCATGGAGCGCCTGAGCGGTATCGATCTGGATGCCGCCCGTGAAACGAGCGGCAACGGTTTTTATTACCTGATGGGGGATATTGCGCGTCTTCACAGCGCCATCCTCTCCTATGCGAGGGATTTCATGATCGACCGGGGCTTCACCTATGTGGTTCCCCCCTTCATGATCCACGGCGCCGTGGTGACCGGGGTCATGAGCTTTGCCGAAATGGAAAACATGATGTACAAGATCGAGGGGGAGGATCTGTATCTGATCGGTACCTCGGAGCACAGCATGATCGGCAAGTTCATCGACAGCATTCTCGATGAGGATTCCCTGCCCCGCACCCTGACCAGCTACAGCCCCTGCTTCCGTAAGGAAGTGGGCGCCCACGGCATCGAGGAGCGCGGCGTCTACCGGATCCATCAGTTCGAAAAGCAGGAAATGATCGTGGTCTGCAAGCCGGAGGATTCCATGATGTGGTTCGACCGGCTGTGGCAGAACACCGTCGATTTTTTCCGCACCCTGGACATTCCCGTCCGGACCCTGGAATGCTGTTCCGGCGACCTGGCCGACCTGAAGGTCAAGAGCCTGGACGTGGAAGCCTGGTCTCCCCGCCAGCAGAAATATTTTGAGGTCGGTTCCTGCTCCAATCTGGGCGACGCGCAGGCGCGTCGGCTTCAGATCCGGGTCAAGGCGAAGGACGGGCGGAAGTATTTTGCCCATACGCTGAACAACACCTGCGTCGCTCCGCCCCGGATGCTGATTGCTTTCCTGGAGAACAACCTCAGGGCGGACGGTACCGTATCGATTCCCGAACCTCTTCGGATGTATATGGGCGGCAAGGATCATATCGGATAATCCCCTCCGCCCCTGTCTCTTCCCGGAAACAGGGATCTCAACCGCACGCAAAAGCGGCCCGCCGCCGGATTCCGGCAGCGGGCCGCCTTTTTTTGTCAGCGGGAACGGATCCCGCGTCCCGCGCGTATCAGGAATGCACGTGAACGGTATAGGGATCCTTCGCGTCGGTCTGAACCTCCGCCTGCCCGTTCTTCATGGTCACCGTATAAGTCGCCGCCGGCTTTCCGTCCGTCCCGTATATCCTGACGGTCCGGCTCTCCCCCTCCGGCAGCTGATAGACATGCAGCTCCAGGTTCTCCGTGTAGCGGTAGTCCGGCCTGGTTTCGCATTTTCCCAGGGGCAGAACCGTCCCCGGGCGGACCATCAGCGGCAGGGACATGAAATCGTGCTGCTCCGCGGTCCATCGGCCTCCCTGTTTCTTTTCTCCGCTCAGCAGGGATGTCCAGCAGCCGTCCGGCAGATAATAGGATACCCTTCCGTCCTCCCGGAAGATCGGCGCGGCCAGCAGGCTTTCGCCCAGCATGTACTGCCGGTCCAGCGTATCGCAGGCAGGATCGTCCGGGAATTCCAGCATCATGGGCCGCATCATGGGCGTTCCGTGCTCATGGGCCTCCATCATCGCGGCATACAGGTACGGCATCAGCCGGCACTTCAGCTTTGTAAACTTCCGGACGACATCCACGCTTTCCTCATCGAAAGCCCACGGCACGCGGTAGCTGGAGGATCCGTGAAGCCTGCTGTGGGAAGACAGCAGCCCGAACTGCACCCAGCGCTTGTAAACATGCGCCGGGGCGGTGGATTCGAACCCGGAGATGTCATGGCTCCAGAACCCGAAGCCGCTGTGGCTCATGGAGAGGCCGGCGCGCAGCGTTTCCGCCATGGATACGTAGGAGGCGCTGTTGTCGCCGCCCCAGTGCACCGGGAACTGCTGGCATCCCGCGGTGGCGCTCCGCGCGAAAAGGATCGCCTCGCCCTCTCCCCGGACTTCCCGGATGGTCTCAAAGACCATCTGGTTATACAGGAACGTATAGTAGTTATGCATATGCAGCGCGCTGGAGCCGTCGAAATACGCGATATCCTTCACCGGTATCCGCTCGCCGAAATCGGTCTTCAGGCAGTCAACGCCCATCGCCAGCAGCTTTTTCAGATATCCGCAGTACCACTCTCTGGCCGCGGGATTGGTCACGTCCACGATGCCCATGCCTGCCTGCCACAGGTCCGTCTGCCAGACGTCTCCGTTGGTCTTTCGGATCAGGTAGCCCCTCTCCGCGCCCTCCTTAAAGAGGGGGGACTGCTGGCCGATATAGGGATTGATCCAGCAGCAGAGCTTCAGGCCCCGGTCATGGTAGCGTTTCAGCATGCCCTCCGGATCCGGGAATGTTTCCGGATCCCATTCAAAATCGCACCAGTTGTAGCCCTTCATCCAGAAGCAGTCAAAGTGGAATACGGACAGGGGAATATCCCGCTCCGCCATGCCGTCGATGAAGCTGCTGGCTGTTTTCTCGTCATAGCTGGTGGTAAATGAGGTGGACAGCCACAGCCCGAAGCTCCAGGCAGGAAGCACGGGCGGCCGTCCGGTCAGCGCCGTATAAAGGTCCAGGACGCCCTTCGGGGTCTCGCCGTAAATCACGTCATAGACCAGCGTCTCGCCCTCAGCTGAGAACTGCGCCCGCTCCACCTTCTCGCTGGCAATCTCAAAGCTGACATCGGATGTATCCTCGACAAAGATTCCGTATCCCCGGTTGGTCATATAGAAAGGGATGTTCTTATAGGCCAGCTCGGACGCCGTTCCGCCGTCCGCGTTCCACATGTCCACGCTCTGCCCGTTTTTGACATAGGGCGTGAACCGTTCGCCCAGGCCGTATACGCATTCGCCCACATCCAGCATCAGGCTGTCGCTCATATAGGTTTTCCCTGTATTCCGGTCCAGCGCGTGCGCCATGGCCCGGAATCCGGAGGTCGTAATCAGCCTTCCGTCCCGGCCCAGGAAGTCCACCTGCCAGCGGCCTTCCGCCTTCAGAACCTTCGCCGTCAGGTTTCCGCTGGTAAAGCATACCGCCTCTTCGTTTTCCTGAATCTGAGGTACAACCTCCTCCTCGCAGGTCGCAAAGTGCGGAGCCTGAAGCGCCCGTCCTGCAAAATGCGTCAGGCGGACGCGGATGATATTCTTCCTGGGCGCCGTAAACTCAACCTCCAGCACCGCGCCGTTCAGCGTGTCCCCGCGTCCCCGCACGGGCCTGCAGGCTGCCAGAACCTTCAGCGCCCGGTCGGTCTTCTCCGTCCGGACGCACTGGGTGGCATAGCTCATCGTGAAGTTTTCCCGGGTCATCCAGTATCCTCTGGTAAATTTCAAATCAGGGCTCCTCCTTTAAGCATTAAAATGCCCCGGCCCCGCCGGAAAACCAGGCAGCGGCCGGAGCGGGAAAAAGCGCTTACTCCTTGACGGCGCCCAGGGTAATGCCGTTGACGAAGTATTTCTGCAGGAAGGGGTAGACGATCAGCATCGGCACCATGGAAATGAACACCTTCGCCGATTCCAGTGCGCGGTTGGAATTCTTGGCCAGCTGCTGATACTGCTCCGTCGTCAGCGTGACGCCGACCGGAATCTGCACGGAAATCTGGCGGATATAGGTCTGCAGCGGATAGTTGACTTCCTTGTTCATCAGCACCAGGCCCTGGAAGTATTCGTTCCAGTAGCCGACGGAGACGAAGAGCACCACCGTCGCGATCACGGGCAGGGAGCAGGGCACGATGATCTGCCAGAGGATTCTCCAGGGGCCCGCGCCGTCCACCGTCGCCGCCTCTTCCAGATCCTTCGGCAGGTTGCGGAAGAAATTCATCAGCAGCAGCACGTTGAAAACCGGTACGGATCCGGAGAACACGAGCGCGGCCATGGTATCGATCAGTCCGTAGTTCTTCACGGTGATGAACCACGGAATGGTGCCGCCGTTGAACAGCATGCAGAAGACAAGGATCCACATCAGCACGTTGCGGGGCCTGTAATCCCGGGCGGATTTGGACAGCGGGTAGGCCATCATGATGCAGACCACCATGGTCCAGACCGTTCCGTAAACCACCCGGCGGACGGAAATGCCGAACGAAACCCAGAACTGGGAATCGTTCATGATCAGCTTATAGGAATCCACGTTGATGCCGATGGGATAGAAGCTGACAAGGCCGCCCTCCGCGGCCAGCTTTGAGGAAAGGGACACGCACAGCGTGTACCACAGCGGATACAGGCAGGAGAAGGCCAGGAATCCCAGCACAATCAGATTGACCGTCAGGAACGTCGTGCGTCCCAGGGTTTTTCTTTCAATCACGCTTTCCGCCCTCCCCTCAGAAGATCGAGTAGTCCGCGAACTTGTAGGCCAGCGAATAGCTGACGACCACAAGGATCAGCGAGACGACGGATTTGAACAGGCCGGCCGCGGTGCCCAGCGAGAACTGCATGTTGGTGATACCGATCCGGTACACGTAAGTATCGATGATATCCGCGGTGCTGATGACCAGCTGGTTGTACATGTTGAAGACCTGGTCGAAGCCGGCGTTCAGCACGTTGCCCATCGCCAGCGTGGAAAGCAGCACAACCGTCGGAATCAGGCCGGGAATCGTCACGTGCAGTGTCTGCTTCCACCGTCCCGCTCCGTCGATGGCCGCCGCTTCATACAGGCTCGGCGAGATGCCGGTCAGGGCCGCCAGGTAGATGACGGCATTGTATCCGAATTCCTTCCATACGTCCGTGCCGACCAGCAGGGCCTGGAAGCTGTTCGGGGCGCCCATCAGCAGATGCTGCTCCATGCCCAGGCTGGTCCGAATCAGGTTGTAGATACCCTTCGCGCCCAGCATGCTGGAAATGATGTTGGCCAGAATAACCCAGGAGATGAAGTGAGGCAGGTAGACGATGGTCTGGACCGTCTTCTTGAACCGCATCTGCTTGACCTCATTCAGCATCAGGGCAAAGGCCATGGGGATAATGATGTTCAGGACTACCTTGGACACGGCGATGATCAGGGTATTGGTCAGCGCCCGTTTCGCGTCCCCAAGCTTCCAGAGGTATTCAAACCATTTCAGGCCGACCCACGGGGACTCGAACCAGCCCTTCGTGGGAATATAGTTCTGGAAAGCCATGACGATGCCGACCATGGGTACGATGGAAAACAGGATCAGCCAGATATATCCTGGAAGGCACATCAGCGTGTAATGGAAGCTCAGCGGCAGCGACTTCCGCTTTCTTGTGTTTTCCAAGGCCATTCTCCTTTCTTTTTCTTTTCCGGAGGACGGGGAAACCGAAAACAGCGGAGCCGGAAGCCCGGCTCCGCTGCCCCCGTATCAACCTACGGCTTTGGATCTTGGATTATTTGCCCAGGAAGTCTTTAGCCAGCTGCAGGATTTCGTCTCCGCCCTGCGCATGCCAGTCGGCGCAGAACTGATCCCAGGTGTCCAGACTGCGGGCTCCGGTGATGAACTGCAGGATCGCCTGGTCTTCCAGATCGCTCAGCTGCGTCCAGTACATGTCCATGCCGTCCGTCAGGTAGTACAGTTCGGAATAGATCTTGTTGTTGGGCGTCACGGTCGCATAGGGCCGGTCGCCGATCAGAAGGGCGTAGAACCGGTTGAACTGGCCGTTGTTGGTCATGACGTCCATGTCGGTCACGTTCAGGCGGTTGTCGATGTTGTATTCGGGAGAGATAACATCCTTCAGGGTCGCCACGTCGTTGGCGGTGTTCTTGTACAGGCTGTTGAACAGGTCGCCGCCCTGCTGATACTGCTCGACCGTGGTCTTGCCGGACAGGACGGAGCGCAGCGCTTCGTACTCGTACTCGCACTCGTCGGCGGCCGCCTCAGTGTTGCGCAGCGGATACCAGTCGATCGCCACGGAGGTGTCGAAGATGGACTCATCGCGGACCAGCACACTGTTCATGATCACGACGGCCTTCTTCACTTCCTCGGAAGCCTTGGAAGAAACGACGGTGTAGGTGGTGCCGATATCCTTCATGTGGATATTCCACTCGCCCGCGTCATTGTACAGCGGATACGCCTGCCAGTTGGCGTTGGGATCGTTGCGGAAGGAATCGCCGTTGCCGTATCCCAGGGACCACCAGGGACCCATGAAGATGCCGCAGGTGCCGTTCTTGACGTTGTTTGCGTTGTCGCCGTTGGTGGTGGTGCCGACTTCGGGGTTGATCAGCCCGGCGGCATACCACTCATGCAGCTTGGTCAGGGCGGTCTTCATCGCGTCCGTCGTGGTGCCCCAGTACAGCTCGCCCGCCTCGTCCCGCAGGAAATATCCGGGCGTGGCGCCGAAGGCCTGGTACAGCGCGTCAAAGCCGTATCCGTTGTTGGAGCTGTTCAGGAAATTGGAATAGGTACGTCCGCCGTTGTCGATGCCGGCGATCGCGTAGTCGGGGCTCAGGCCGGCTTCCATGAAGGCCTTCGCTGCGGCGCCCAGCTCATCCACGGTCTTCGGAACTTCGAGGTTCAGCTTGTCCAGCCAGTCCTGGCGGATGAAGTAGATGTAGACGCCGTCGGTGTCCACGGTGATGTTCGGAATGGCGTAGAAGGTGCCGTCCACGGTGCAGTTCGTGAAGGCGCGGCCCTTGGTGGTCTCGACGATTTCCTTCACCTGCTTGGAGGCATAGTTGTTGAAAGCATCCCACATATCGCCCAGCTCGCCGTAGCGCGCGGCCTGAACCAGGTAATTGCGGTTCGGCAGGACGACGGCGTCCGGCAGGGTGTTGGTTCCGATGCAGGTGGAAACCTTCTGCTGGAAATCGCCCGCGTTGCCGGCGGTCCAGTCCACGACGACCTTGATGTTGTAGTTCTCGAGCAGATAGCGGGTATACTGGTTGTTCTCAGCGTCCTCGCCCTCGGCCAGGGTGGTGTCCACGGGGTCGATCTGACGGCCGATGTGCACCTCGACCACATGGTCGAACTTCTCAAAAGCACGATCATCATTGTTGCCGGGGGCTGCGTCGTCCGCCAGGTCGGCAGCGCGCTTCCAGTCCGCCGGAGTAGCGTCATCCTCTGCCATCGCTGGCAGGGCAAAAACGGTCAGCAGCATTGCAAGAGCCAGAACCAGTGACAGGATCTTTTTCATGAATTTTCCTCCTTTTCAAATTGCCTCATCAGCAATTTTCTTCCTTGAATTTTACATTTTTGTCCTCTGCTTGTCAATGGTATTTGTGTGATTTGGGAATTTTTTTGCCTTACCGGTGATTTTTGCCCCTTCCCCGCTTTTTTCGCGGCCCGTCCTGTGATATAGTGGAAAGGGCGCGGGGCTCCCGATTCTTTCCGCATGCCCTGCCTGCCGCGCCACAGTTCTGCAGATTTGTCGGAGGAAAAAAGAATGCTGAAAGAAAAAGGGATCGTTGAGCAGCGGCTCGCGCCTGTCCTTGGGCAGCTGAGCTCCGTATCCGGCCTGCCGGAAATGTTTCAGGCCTGCTTTCTGAACACGCTGGAAACAACCGTCACGCGACGCGAGCCCGGGGACACGTTTATCATCACCGGGGACATTGAGGCCATGTGGCTGAGGGACTCCACCGCCCAGGTGCTTCATTATGTCCGCTTCGCGGATGATCCGGCCGTCTCAGCGCTGATTGAAGGCCTGCTGGCGCGCCAGGCCGCCTGCATCGCGCTGGACCCCTATGCCAATGCCTTCAACGAAACCCCCAGCGGGCGTCACTGGGATCCCGATGACCTTCCCCGGCCGGATCCCGGCGTCTGGGAGCGCAAATATGAAATCGATTCCCTCTGCTGGCCGCTGCTGCTCGCCGAGCGCCTGATGGAAAAATCCTGCCGCAGCGGTTTCCTGACGCCGGAATTCCATCGGATGATGGCCGCAGTGGTCCGGGTTTTCCGGCAGGAGCAGCATCATGAAAACAGCGAATATTATTTCTTCCGCACGATGACCTTTCCCCAGGGCACGCTGCGGGAGGACACCCGCACCTCGCGCGTGGCGCCGGTGGGAATGACCTGGAGCGGTTTCCGCCCCAGCGATGACGCCTGCACCTACGGGTACCTGGTTCCCAGCAACCTTTTCGCTGCGCGTGCGCTTCAGGCGCTGATCCGTTTCGCCCGGATGCTGGGAGACGATTCCCTCGCTGAGGACGCCGCGCTGCTCAGGAAGGAAATCCTGGATGGGCTGGAACAGTACGCCGTGGTGAAGTCGGAAAAATACGGAGAGATCTGGGCCTACGAAACGGACGGCCTGGGGCATCATCTTCTCATGGACGACGCCAACTGCCCCAGCCTGCTCTCCCTTCCCTGGCTGGATATCTGCAGCCGGGATGATCCCCGGTATCTTCGGACCCGGGATTTCATTCTCAGCGGGGATAATCCCTTCTACTTCTCCGGCAGGACGGCGGAAGGCGTCGGAAGCCCGCATACGCCGAAGGGCTATATCTGGCCCATCGCCCTCTGCGTCCGGATTCTGACTTCCCGGGATGACGAGGAGGCCGCCGCCTCTCTGCGGATGCTTCTGACGACCCATGCCGGTACCCGGCTGATGCACGAAAGCTTCGACCCGGATCAGCCTCAGCAGTTTACGCGTTCCTGGTTCGCCTGGGCCAATTCGATGTTTGGGGAAGCGGTGCATTCCCTCTATGACGAAGGCCGCCTCGAAAAGGTCCTGGCGCTCACCGGCTTAACGAGCGTATAATTTCCTTTCTCACCGCCGTCTTCCCGGTCATGCCGGGCATCCGCCGTATACGCGAAAACCCGGAAGAGCGCATCTCTTCCGGGTTGTTTTATGTGTTCATCCGGCATGTGCCGGGTGATCGTGCGGCTCAGCCCTGCGCGATCACGGCGACGGCGGAAACCGTGTTGACGATCTCCTCCACATTGCAGCCGCGGCTCAGGTCGTTCACGGGCTTGGCCAGGCCCTGGATGATCGGCCCGATGGCCTTGGCGCCGGCCAGGCGCTGCACCAGCTTGTACCCGATATTTCCGGCGCCCAGGTTCGGGAAGATCAGCACGTTGGGTTTCCTGCCCGCCACAGAGGATCCGGGGGCCTTCAGCTGAGCCACCTCCGGCACCAGCGCGGCATCTGCCTGCAGCTCGCCGTCCAGCATCAGGTCGGGAGCCAGTTCCTTTGCCTTGGCGGTTGCTTCCTGCACCCGCGTGACAACGTCATGCTTGGCGCTTCCCTTGGTGGAGAAGGAAAGCATCGCCACCCGGGGCTCCGCCTGCAGCAGGCTCCGGCAGGTATTGGCGGTCGCCAGCGCGATGGCCGCCAGCTCGTCCGCGTTGGGCTCGATGTTCACGGCGCAGTCCCCGAAGAGCATGACGCCGTCGTCCCCGTATTCCTTCGTGGGCAGCTCCATGATAAAGCAGCTGGAGGCGGTGGAGATCCCGGGAGCCATCTTGATAATCTGCAGGGCCGGACGGAGCACGTTGCCGGTGGAATTGATGGCGCCGGCCACCATGCCGTCCGCGTCGTCCATCTTCAGCATCATGGTGGCAAAATACAGCGTGTTGTGATAAACCAGGTCACGGGCCTGTTCGATGGTCATGCCCTTCTTCTGCCGAAGCTCGCAGAGCTTCTCGGCATATGCCTCGCTCTTTTCGCAGGTTGCCGGATCCACAATGGCCACGCCCTTCAGATCGGTGCCGGTCTCAGCCGCGACCTTCTGAATCTCCTCCGGGCTGCCGACCAGCGTAATCTTCGCCAGGCCTTCCGCCACGATCTTCGCGGCCGCCTGCACGGTGCGGGGTTCGCTGCCCTCCGCCAGCACAATGTGCTTCACCTGGGTTTTCGCCTGAGCCTTGATGCGCTCGATGACTGACATGGTCTCATTCCTCCTGCTGCGTTGTTTTGTTCATCCGATCGGCGTCATTCCGCCTTCAGTAATTATAACTCTTTTCCCTTCTTCTGCAAAGGAAAAAATCTCGCTCCGCCCGCCTGCTTCCGTTCGCGTTCTTTACCGTTTTCTCCTCCCCGGGGCTTTCCTTTCGTCCCTTCCCAGCTCCTTCCGGGCCGTATCCAGTGCTGCGCGCACCGTATCGTCCATGTCCAGATAGCGGTACAGGCCCAGCCTTCCGCCGAAAATCACCTGAGGGTCCTCCTCCGCCAGCCTGCGGTACCGGCTGTAGAGCACGCTGTTCTTTTCGTCGTTCACGGTATAGTAGGGCTCGCCCCCCTGCTCCCATTTCATGGGATATTCCCGCGTAATCCAGGTGCAGGGCGTGTCCATCACTTCCTGCTGGTCAAAGGCAAAATGCTTGTGTTCAATAATCCGCGTATAGGGCGTTTCCGCGTTCGTATCGTTGATCACCGCGTTTCCCTGATAGTCCCGGATCTCCAGCTTTTCCGTTTCAAAGCGCAGGGAACGGTATTCCAGCTGTCCCAGCCGGCCTTCAAACCATCCGTCGATGGAGCCGGTATAGACGATTTTATCCGTCAGGCTCCGCATTTCGGGATCCCAGGGCGTATTCAGCCGGACCTCGACGCCCTCCAGCATCCGCTCCACCATCCGGGTATAGCCCTCGCGGGGGATGCCCTGGTAGAGATCGTTGAAATAGTTGTTGTCATAGGTCAGCCGGACGGGAAGCCGCCGGATAATGGAAGCCGGAAGCTCTGTGCAGGGCCTTCCCCACTGTTTCTCCGTATATCCCCGGATGAGCGTCTCATAGACGTCGCGCCCGACCAGCGCGATGGCCTGCTCCTCCAGGTTCCTCGGTTCCCCCTTGATTTCCCTGCGCTGTTCCTCGATCCGTTCCAGCGCTTCCCGGGGCGTGGCGGTTCCCCAGAGAGAATAGAAGGTATTCATATTGAAGGGAAGATGATACAGCCTTCCGCGGTACCTCGCCAGCGGCGCGTTTGTAAAGCGGTTGAAGGACGCGAATCGGTTTACGTACCGCCACACCTCCTCATCGCTGGTATGAAAGATATGCGCGCCGTAGCGGTGAATCAGGATCCCGTCCCTGTCCTCCGTGTGGATATTTCCCGCCGGATGATCCCGCCGGTCGATCACCAGGACCTTTTTCCCCGTCTCGGCGGCCTCCCGGGCGAATACCGCGCCGAACAGTCCCGCGCCGACGACGATGTAATCATATCTCATGCTGTATCTCTCCGTCCGTTTGCTTCTCTCCGTCCCTTTCGGGCCGGATCTTTTCTATTTTATCCTTCTTGCTTCGCGCGGTCAAGAATAAACGGAGCGCGTTCCGTCAAGCGGATGTTGGTTTGTCAAACATAGGTTACACATTTTCCCTGTAGCAGGGTCAAGGCAAC
>CAMVFE010000025.1 GCA_947166705.1 uncultured Clostridia bacterium | reverse complement strand
GAAATCGCTGAGATTTTTGGCTTTCTACCACCAGCATGCTTCTTTCTTTTGTCAGGACGTTTGTCCTTAAGAAGCGATGGAGTGAGGTTAATCTCATCAATGGGGATCTTACGAAGGCCAGAAGCTCTTTTCATAAACAGATCACTGCATCGTCAAGAATCTCCTTTTGGCTTTTCGGACAGATCATGGCATTCCATTCCTTTTCCTTAGTTCGTCGACATCCTTTACCAGAACCCGCACGTCTTCTTCCAGACGCTCGATGCGGATAATTAGCTTTTCCTTCATCTGCTCCCAGGCGATCCCCCAGATGATCAGGATCACGATTGAAATTAGTGAAATAATTATTTCAAAACTCATGCCGATTCCTCCATGTATTCTTGATAGTTCTCGCTATACTGTTCACCTTAGCAATGTGCTGCCTCACCTGGGTGTTGGCCCTCCGGTTAGTTTTCCGGGTCAGTATGGCGTTTAGGACTATATACGCCTCACCATCATCGTCGATGAACTAGGGATACGCTGAACAATAACAGAGTTACCCGGTATCCTTCGTTTTGAGTCAGAAATAACTTTTATTCAGCCGTTTTTCCAACTCATTCTTCTGTATCTCATCCTTTAAAGCCCCCCTTGAGGCCTTCCGGGTGGATATCACCCAAGGCAAACAAAGTATTAAGCCTCCGTTCTACCACCCCGTATGCAACATGCAAAACCAAAGCACAAAGCAGGCAGAATAGCCAGTAATCACTTCATAATGGCTCCCTCTATCTCAAGCTCTATTACAAAATGAATGTCTCAACAGCAAATAAGAAGCACCAGATGATTGCAGGTACGTAATTCCGATTTGTCTTTACTTCCCGGACGATAAGATAAACCGGGATCAGAAAGAAGCCCATCCACATCCATCCTTCTGGATAGAAACCTTTGTCTTGAAGCTCTTTTTTATCCAGAAGGAAGAAAGTTGTGTTTATGGCAAACGGAACAAACCAGCTAATAGCCCCTTCTGTTGGCATGAGTTTCAGATAATAAAGTAAGATCATTGCAGCCATCGGAATGATAGCCAGGCACCATAACCATCTATCCGAAACAGAAACTGGTGCAGGCGTCATTTCTATTGCAGTATCAGCAAATGGAGAGTCTACCAGGGAAACCCAAGGATCAGAAGGGCGGCGCCTGACTTTGGCATCAAGATCAATTATGCCGTTTTCAATCTTCGTCCTCATCGTTTCAGCAGATAAAGGGCCACCCATTTCTGTACCATCCAAATAATACCAGTTATCTGATTCCTCAGACGAAGCCTTTTTGCTTGCAAACGATTTTGTGGTATCAACAATAAACGTTACAGGATCTTTTTTATCAGTTTCAATCTCTTTTATGTTTTTCCCACATTTTTCACAGAAGACAGAGTCGTCTGCTATTTCATGGCCACAATATTTGCAGAACATCCCTACTCCTCCTTCTTACTTTGTTTTGTATTCTTCGAAAGGACGATTATGTAGTTCGTTCAATTCAAGAATACTGGCGGATGTTCCGTTAATCGTCCCGTCATGTAATCCGAACTGCTTATCGTCCACCCAGAAATTCATAATAACCGTTGCTTTTTTACCTTCATATGTACAACCGCCAGTGAAACGGACTACTTTTGTGTTTCCCGTGCTGGCATCTTCCCATTTTGGATTAGAATAAAATTTACCAAACGCCTCTTCATAAGTTATACCGGGATATGCATACGGATAGGCATTTGTTACGCTTCTCACGAGCCGCAGGTTCATTGAATTCAGCCATATAAATATCCCAGCACAAACAATTAAAGCAGTAATAGCACTTGTGATACTTTTCGTAGTTGACAGGCGGGAGGCAATAACTCGTCCTCCAACCTTGTTCGTTCCATTATCTCCCATGAGTATAATTTCTCCTTACGCGTAATGATTTTCAATTAACGCCATTATAGTACTTTTTCAATATATTATATTCTTCTACTAAGTGTATATTCCTCTTAACAGCCATAGTGAAATCTGTACTTATTTCATTTCATTCTCTAGCATTTTCTATCATTTCCATCTTCTGTCATCAGATGGACGAAAAGAAAGAAATATGATAAAGTAATATAAACAGAGAAAGAAAAACCGCGAAGGATGTGGTTAGAGTGAGAAGATTAAAGCAAAGGGTTTTTGAAATTATCAACAAGGCTGAAAATGGTGACAGAGCCAGCGCTATATTCGACTGGACAATAATGATTCTGATCGCCCTAAGCATTCTTACTATAATTCTTGATTCCTTCCAGGTTATTCATGATAAGTTTCAGGCAGCATTTCAGATTTTTGAGATCATTACCGTTATAGTTTTCACGTTTGAATATATGCTTCGGATCTGGACAGCTGATCTGCTCTATCCGGAAGCAAAGCACCCACGATTGAAATACTGTTTTTCTTTCATGGCTATTATTGATCTTTTAGCAATTCTGCCTTTTTATCTGCCATTTTTCTCGGCAGATCTCCGTTTCCTCCGAATGATGCGTCTTTTCAGGCTTTTCAGGCTCCTGCGTGTATTCAAGCTTGGACGATATTTTGAGGCTCTTCATGTCATTGTGAAAGTTATCAAAGCATCTGGTCCTCAGCTCGTTATGTCGGTGGTGATCTGCTTCTTTGTCATGCTGTTTTCAGCAATAATAATGTATGAGGTCGAAAACCCCGTACAGCCAGAGCAGTTTCCGAATGTGCTTTCATCCTTGTGGTGGGCAATATGTACACTCACCACAGTAGGCTACGGTGATGTTTACCCGATAACCGTCGTCGGAAGATTCTTTGCTTCGGTTATAAGCCTGGTAGGCATAGGAATCATTGCTATCCCAACAGGTATTATCGCTGCTGGCTTTAATCAGATCATCAGCAAGGAGCAGGATAAGGATAGCATAGAAGCGATGACTGACGATGACCTGCTTGTTTTGCAGGGCAAACTGAACAAGCAGCTATCGAAGCGTGGATATATTTCTGTAATCAGCAAAACAGAAGAAGAGGATAAGGGCGCCGATAAGCTTTGTCTGACTAACAATTGCACTACCACACTTCGAAGTGGAACTTAGTCTTTCGCCGTCAAATAGAGTTACCTAAATCCAGCTTCCACCTGAGTGTTTCTTATTTCGCGAATGTGCCGAGACCAATGCCCACTGCTCCAACATGGAAGAACCATAATTGCCATTGTTTTCGCATCTGGTTGGGTGTAAACTGAAATGAAATCGCCTTTTTTTTCGTTTTGCCCTCGGGTCGGAGGAATATTCGGGAGAGGAGAGATGTTTCATGGCGGGAAATCAGATTGCTTTTCATCCGGCGGAAATTCTGCTGCCGGCGGAGGGGGTGGCCCCGGAAACCTGGGCGTGCCTCGCCTGCGATCAGTATACGTCCCAGCCTGAATACTGGGAAAAAACCGGGGAGATCGTCGGGGACCGGCCTTCCACCCTGCGCCTGATGCTGCCCGAATGCTGGCTGGGGGACAGCGCGTCCCGGATTCCGGCGATCCACGCGGCCATGGCGGACTACCTGGAGCGGGGAATCCTGACGCCGGCGGTCCGCGGCGGCTTCGTGCTCTGCCGGAGAACCACCGCCTCCGGAACCCGGACCGGGCTGGTGGGGACGGTGGACCTGGAGGAATATGATTTCACCGCGGGCTCGCAGTCCCTGGTCCGCCCGACGGAGCAGACCATTGCCGACCGCCTGCCGCCCCGCCAGCGGATCCGCCGCGGCGCGCCGGTGGAGCTGACCCATATCCTGATCCTGATCGACGATCCGGACCGGACGGTGCTCGAGCCGCTGGCCGCAAAGGCGGACGCTTTGCGAAAGCTGTACGACTTTGACCTCATGCAGGGAGGCGGCCATCTGGCGGGCTTCGCGGTGGAGGCTCCGGAGGATCTGGCGGGCGTGGAGCGGGCGCTCCGCGCGCTGAAGGAAAAGCTCGGGGAGCATCCGCTGCTGCTGGCGGTGGGGGACGGAAACCATTCGCTGGCCACGGCCAAGGCCCACTGGAACGAGATCCGGGAGACCCTTTCCCCGGAGGAGCGGGAAACGCATCCCGCCCGCTTCGCCCTGTGCGAGGTGGAGAATATCCACGACCCGGCCCTGCTCTTTGAGCCGATTCACCGGCTGATTACCGGCACCACGCCGGAGGAGCTCTACGACTGCTGGGAGCGCTACGCGGCGGAGCGGGGCATGGAGCTGGCGGAGGACGGGGAGGGCCACACCTTCCTCATGGCCATCCGGAGGGACGAGTATCCCGTGGTGGTCAGGAACCCGGAGGGAGCCATTCCCTGCGAGACGATCCAGCTGTTCCTGGACAGCTTCCTGGCGGAGCATCCCCACGCGGTGATCGACTACATCCACGGGGAGGATACGCTCCGGACCCTGGCCAGGCATAAGGACGCGATCGGCTTCATCCTGCCCGGGATCGACAAGCACAGCTTCTTCGCGGACGTGAAGGAGCTGGGCGTGCTACCCCGGAAGACCTTCTCCATGGGCGAGGCGGACGAAAAGCGCTTCTACATGGAGTGCAAGCGAATCTGAACGGGACATGCCCGGCTTCCGCCGGGCGTGGGCTCCGGCCGGGCGCCGGGGAGGAAAAGGCATGAAAAGAAAGGCTGCGCTGATGCTGGCGCTTCTGCTGCTGTGCGGAATTCAGGGGGCGCCGGCGGAGGCGGTGAAAATCCCGGAGATCGCGGTGCCCGGCCGGGAGGTTCCGGATACGGAAGGCCTGCGGATGGTCCGGGACATGAAGGCCGGGTGGAACCTGGGCAACACGTTTGACGCCCGGGACTGCTTCTGGGTGAAGGACGGGCTGGATTACGAGTCCGCCTGGTGCGGGGCGAAGACGAGCGAGGCCCTGCTGGACGCGCTGAAGGCCGCGGGCTTCCGCACGATCCGGATTCCGGTCAGCTGGCACAACCATCTGGACGCGGAGGGGACCATTGACGCGGCCTGGCTGGACAGAGTCAGCGAGGTGGTTTCCTGGGCGTACGGCCGGGATTTTTACGTGATCCTGAACATCCACCATGACGACGGGGAGGATTATTATTATCCGGACGCCGCGCATGCGGAAAGCTCCGCGGCGTATATCCGGGGGATCTGGCGGCAGCTGGCCGGGAAATTCGCGGACTTCGGAAGCCGGCTGATCTTCGAGGCCGTCAACGAGCCCCGGCTGACGGGGACGGACCACGAATGGTGGTGGGATCCGGCGGATCCCCGGTGCCGGGATGCCATGGCGCAGATCGCGGCGCTGAACCAGGTTTTCGTGGACACGGTGCGGGCCGCGGGCGGAAACAACGCCGACCGGTACCTGATGGTGCCGGCCTACGACGCGAATCCCGACTATGCCTGCAGCCCGGCCTTTACCCTGCCGGAGGATCCGGCGGGCCGGATCATCGTCTCCGTCCATGCCTATACGCCCTATGAATTCGCCCTGCAGCAGCCGGGCGTCAGCGCCTGGTCGCTGGAGAACAGCGGGCAGAAGGCTTCCGTCACCGGGTTTATGGACAGGCTGTACGATACCTTCGTTTCCCGGGGAATTCCGGTGGTGATCGGCGAGTTCGGCGCGATGGAAAAGAACGGAAACCTGCAGTCCCGGGTGGACTGGGTTTCCTGGTATGTTGCGAACGCCCGCGCCCGGGGCCTCACCTGCTGCTGGTGGGACAACCACGTTTTCAGCGGGGACGGCGAGCGCTTCGGCCTCTTCGACCGGAATGCGGCGGAATGCGTCTGCCCGGAGATCCTGGAGGCGATCATGAAATACTGCGCGGAGCCGGCCGCCGAATGACCGCCTGTGCCCCGGAAAACCGGACGCCGGCCTGAAGAACCGCAGCTGAGAGTAAAATGAGAAAAGCAATCAAACAGATCGCGGCGTGCGCGGGAATTCTGATCCTTTTCTGCGTGTTCTGCCGCGTCGTATTCTTTCGTTCCTATACGGCGTACATCCCCATGAATATCCCGCAGGGAGAGGGCAGGGAGGCGGCGGAGCCGCGGATCCGGACGGAGGACACGGACGTGATCCGCGTGGACGTGCCGGAGAGGAAGGGGAACCATCTCCGGGTTACCATCCATCCCGAAAAGCGCGGAGAGGCGCAGATTGACGTGCTGGGAAAGGGGAAGGACCCGGAACAGATTTATCTTTTGCGCGTGGGCCCTTTCCGGACGGTATACGACCTGCAGACCGGCGGCTTTACCGGGGACACCGCGGTGATGATCGCGGTGACGCTGTTCTGGGCGGCGGTCAGCGCGATCATGGTCTGGCATTACCGCCAGGCGCGGGGGCCGGCGTACTACGCGTATGCAACGGTTTACTATGCGGGCTTCTCCCTCTTCGCGCTGGTCAGTGCCCTGCTGATGCTCCGGGTGACGGTGTCCCGCCTGATCGATCCGCTCTCCTACAACATGATGATGGTTTACAGCGCGGTCAACGGAGCCAGCCGGCAGTTCATGACGCTGACGATGCCGGCGGTGGCGCTTTTTGCCCTGGCGATGATCGTCAGCAACCTGGCCCTGCTCCGCCACGCAACCCCCCGGATCCGGAACCTGCTGGGGATCCTGATCGGCCTGATGCTGCTGGGCGGGGAAGCGCTGGGATGGTTCCTGTTCAGCAGGGAGCTGTCCGGCGCGGAAGCGGAGATCCGCCTGCAGGATACGCTGAGCAATGTCTACGCGACGGTCTTCGTTTATTTCGAATGCATGCTGGCGGGGTCCGTGATCTGCGGAACGCGTTCCGCGCGGTACCAGCCGGCTCCGGATAAGGATTTCATCGTGATTCTGGGATGCTGGTTCCGGAATGACGGCACGCTGCCGCCCCTGCTGCGCGGCCGGGTGGACCGGGCGGTCAGCTTCTGGAGGGAGCAGAAGGAAAAAACCGGCAAGGAAGCCATCCTGATTCCTTCCGGCGGCCGGGGCTGGGACGAGCCCATGCCGGAGGCGGAGGCCATGCGGAATTACCTGATCGCGGAGGGAATCCCGGAAGCCCTGATCCGGACGGAGAGCCGCGCGGTCAATACCCTCCAGAACATGGCCTATTCCCGGGAGATCATCCGGGGCATCCTGCCGGAGGGCAGAACGGCCTACGCCACGACCAATTACCATGTCTTCCGCAGCGGAGTATGGGCGGCGGAGGCGGGCCTTCCCGCGGAGGGAATCGGAAGCCGGACGAAATGGTGGTACTGGCCGAACGCCTTCATGCGGGAGTGCGCGGGGCTGCTGGCGAGGCGCTGGAAGCAGGAGCTCCTGCTGCTGGCGGCGCTGACCGCGTTCTTCGGCGCGCTGTCCATGGTGGTGTGACAGAACCGCCGCGCTGCCGGGTTCCGGCACGAGCCCGGGCTTCCTGTTTTTTTACCGCGCAGGCGCTTAAACCGCCGCATGGTCCGGCTGCTTTCCCGAGGCCTCCGGACTGAATGCCTTCATCCCCCGCGGCCGTTTTCAGTTTTTTCTTCGCCCTCATATGCAAAGATCAGCTTATCATAGGTCTTTTTGCCGACTGTAAGCCCGCCCTTTTCAGTGCGGACAGGTTTCATCCCTGCTTTTTCCAGCACTCTCCGTGATCCGCGGTTCTCAGCGGCGCACCAGGCGGTCACGCAGGGAATGCCTTCGTTTTCCGTCAGGTATGCGAGCACCTTTCGCAGCGCCTCCGTCGCAAAGCCGCGTCCCTGCCAGCCTTTGTCCACGCTGAAGCCCACCTCAATCTGATTGTTCGCATAATCGTAGGCGCCGATCGTTCCGACAACGACATCGTCAACGTCCATCACCCATGAGTAGGAATGCGCGTCCGCATAGCTTTCGATAAATCCGCGCACCGTTTCCTGCGCCGTCTCCGGCGCAGCGTAGGGATTCCAGTCGGAGTATTTGGCCATTTCCGGATCTGTCCCAAAGCTGCGATACAGATCCCGGGCATCCTCCGGACGGTATCTTCGCAGAACCAGATGCTCCGTCCACAGCTCGACGGTGCCGTGCACCGCGATCTCCCCGATCGAAACGATCTGTGAACGGTAAATCAGATTGTTTTCAATGAAAAGGCCGTCTTCCTCACCGCCGTATTCACACTCCAGGAAATCGGCGTTTGCATACCGGGCCATGCCGGTGTAGGTTTTTTTCCACCTGTCCGTTATCCGGACGTGCTTCCCATCGTATTTTGACAGTTCCAGCATCACGACTTTTCACCTCCGGCTGCAGTGATCACAACAAGGAAGGAGTCTCCGTCTCATGGGTTGGGGCGGTTCCGGACGGCCTTCAGGATGCCGTTATCTGCGAACTGAATGACAGGCCCTCGGGGAGCTTCTGAATGCGCCGGGTCAGTGCGAGATCTTCAGGTCGCCGCTGACGGTGCCGGCCTCGATGAACACCGGCGCGCCGTCGGCGATTTCCACGCCGCGCTGCCGGATTTCGCCGCTGACGGTCTTCAGGGAAGCGGATACCTCCCGAATCTCGCGCGGGAGCCGGACCTCGATGTCTCCGGATACGGATTTGGCCCGGATTTCCGCGGAGCTGCCGCGGGTCATCTCGAGGGTGAGGTCGCCGCTGGTGGTGTTCAGGGAGGCCTTCCGGAAGAAGCCGGCGGCCTCCGCGTCGCCGCTGGTGCTGCTCATCGCCAGGGTTCCGGCCTCGCCTTCCCAGGATACATCGCCGCTGACGGAGGCGATCTGCAGGTCGTCGGCGCAGAGCCGGGCCTCGGCGTCCCCGCTCATGGTGGTCAGCTGCGCCCGGGGCAGGAGATAGCTGCCCGGAACCTGGACGAGGACGTTCCCGCTGGTGCTGCGCAGGCTGAATTCCCCGCCGGGCACCGCATCCTCCCAGCGGATGCTGCCGCTCATGGTGCGGATGCGGATATCGGGGTGGATGGCGCGGGGCATCCGGATCAGCACCCGGCAGTCCGAACGCTCCCGGGCGATCTGCAGCCCGCGGTTGACAAGCCGGGAAAGATTCTGTCCCAGCTTGCCCATGGCGTCCCCGAAGCTTTCGAAGCTGTCAAAGCTGTGCTCCCAGGAGATGCCCCGGAACAGGTCGTCGGTTGCCTTTTCCTGCCAGATCCGCAGCGTGCCGTCGGAATCCAGCCGGGAGTAAACCTCTCCGCGGATTTCGAGGGAGAATTCATGGTCCGAGGCCAGGACCTCCACGTCGCTGGAGGTCAGCGAGGTCTCGATGGCCAGGATGTCCTCCGGCGCAAAATGCGAGAGGGAACGCCCTTCTTCCGTCGCGGGCTCCTCCGCCGGCGCGGCGGGAGCTTCCTCTGCGGGGGCGGCGTCCGTCCGCGGATAATCCTTCAGCACGTCCTCCATGCCCCGCAGGCTCTCCATCACGGCCGCGAGGGCTTCCTCCTCGCTCAGGCCGTTCTCCGTCAGGTCGGCGAAGCGCTCCTGGCAGTTGTTCAGGACCTCGTCGTGCAGCGCCCGGACTTCCTCCGAGGGCTGCAGGTCCCGGAACAGCAGCGAAATCATCTGTGTTACCTTCTCATTCATCGCTTTGATCCTCCACATGAATTACTGGTATTTCCTGACCGCTCCGCCCCTGCAGGACGGGCCTTCTTTCTTCCGGATTCAGCAGCGTATCCAGAATCCGGCGGGTTTCCTTCCAGGCGGCCTGGTCCTCCGCCAGCCGGTTGCGCCCCTCCACGGTGATGGAGTAGTACCTCCGGCGGGCGCCGGAACCCTCGCCGCCCCAGTAGCTGATGATGTATCCGCTGCTTTCCAGCCGGCGGAAAGCGGTGTACAGCGTCGCCTCCTTCAGCTCCAGCGCGCCCCGGGACAGCTCCGAAACCTTCCGGTTGATTTCGTATCCGTAGCTGTCCCCCTCCCGCAGTCGGTTCAGAATGATGGTGTCCGTGTACCCGCGCAGCAGATCTGCCGATAATGCCATGTCCGGGCCTCCTTTCGCTTGGATAGGTATATCATAACGCGCATTACATCGCCTGTCAATGTATATCGCATGAAAAAAGCGAAGTTTTTTTGAGGGCGGAAAAGACGCCGAGGTGAAAAGGCTGCAGGCAGCCGGACGCGGCGGGAACAGGTGCGGCGGAGGAGGACCGAAAAAGCGCAGAGGAAAAAAGGCTGCTTCCGGGGCAGAAAAAACATGGGCCGGACGGTTGAAGGCGCCCGGAAATCCCTGTATAATGAAAAAAACAGCAGCGCCGCCGGAGGGTCCGGATGAAGCGGACGGGGATTCCGGCGCGCCGCGTCCAGGCCCTTCTTTTCAGCGTCGATATGTTCAGGTCCGGAATGACAGAGAAAGGAGAACAGACAGATGATCCATAATGAACCGATCATCCGCCGCGCGGATATGATCCGCTGCGTGATGTGCGCGGACGCGCCCTGCGACGCGGCCTGCGGGCTGCTGAAGCCGGCGGAGCTGCTGCGCAGCGTCTGGCTGCGGAACGAGCAGACCGCCGCCCTGCGCCTTCCGGAAACGAACCCCTGCCTGACCTGCGCCGCGCCCTGCGAAAGCGCCTGCGTCCGGGCCGGGGAGGTGCCGGTCCGCGACGTGGTCAACCGGCTGTACTATCAGGTGCGGCCGGAGTGCGAAACGCCGCTGCCGGAGGATGAGGAACGCCTGCGTTGCGACCTGTGCGGCGTGCCGCTGGAAAATCCCTTCATTCTTTCCTCCTCGGTCGTGGCGAGCACCTATGACATGTGCGCCCGTGCCTTTGAGGCGGGCTGGGCGGGGGTGTGCTTCAAAACCATCTGCACGCTGGATATTCACGAGGCTTCGCCCCGGTTTTCAGCGATCACCGGCAGCGACGGCAGCATCATCGGCTTCAAGAACATCGAACAGCTTTCTGATCACAGCGTGGAGGAAAACATGGAGATTTTCCGCCGCCTGAAGCGGGAATATCCGACCAGGGTGATCATCGCCTCCATCATGGGGCGGGACGAGGCGGAATGGGGCCGGCTGGCCCGGCTGTGCGAGGAAAACGGCGCGGACGCCGTGGAGCTGAATTTTTCCTGCCCCAACATGGCGGAGGACGGCCTCGGATCGGATATCGGGCAGGTGCCGGAGCTGGTGGAGCGCTTTACGGCGGCGGCGAAGCGGGCGTGCGGGATTCCGGTGCTCGCCAAGCTGACCCCGAACGTGGCGGAGATGAGCCCGGCGGCCGAGGCGGCCCGCAGGGGAGGCGCCGACGGGATCTCCGCCATCAACACCATCAAGTCCGTGGTGAGCGTGAACCTGCACACCTATGTCACGGCCCCCGCGGTCCGCGGGCAGAGTGCGGTGGGGGGCTACAGCGGGAACGCGGTGAAGCCGGTTGCCATGCGGTTTATCGCGGAGCTGGCCAAGAATCCCGCGCTGAAGGGGATGCACATCTCCGCCATGGGAGGCGTCGAGACCTGGCAGGACGCGCTGGAATTCATCCTGCTGGGCGGAGGCTCCATCCAGGTGACCACCGCGGTGATGCAGTACGGCTATCGGATTGTGGAAGATCTGAAGGCGGGCCTGAACCTGTACCTGGCGGAGAAGGGCATGGGCTCCGTCCGCGAGGCTGTGGGCCTGGCGCTGGATACGCTGAGTGCCGACACGGACACCCTGGAGCGGGACTCCGTGCTGTATCCGCAGTTCCGGGCGGAGCGCTGCATCGGCTGCGGCCGCTGCGCGGTCTCCTGCGCGGACGGGGGGCATCAGGCGATCCGGCTGGACGAAAACCGCCGGCCGAAGCTCGACGGAAAGAAATGCGTCGGGTGCCACCTGTGCGTCCTGGTCTGCCCGCAGCAGGCGGTGGTCCCGGGGAAAAAGCGCGTCACGCCCCTCCGGTGATGCCCGCGGCGGAATCAGCCCTGGCCGCGGCGGCTTCCGATTTCTCGAAGGCCAGGCGCGGATCGTTGTCCTCCGCGACATGGATCGTGCCGCAGCGCACAAAGCCGAGCTTCCTCAGCAGGCCCTGCATGACGGCGTTGTCCCCGTGGGTGTCGATACGAAGATGCCCGCACTGGGCCAGGGCCCAGCGCAGGCAGAATGAACCCGTTCCTTTTTCGGAGCCGTCGGAGGCGATCCGGTGGACGACGCCGTAGGGGCTGTCATCCAGCCAGGCGTCGTCCTCGATCGCCCGGTAGGTCGGTTCGATATCCTTTCCGAAGATAAAAAAGAAGGTTCCGACGACCCTTCCGTCATCATTTTCGCAGACGTAGCTGCGGCCGTCCCGGATATCCTGCCGGATCAGGGCTTCCGGGGGCCAGTTGGTCGCGCCCCACTGCCGGGGATTGCCGTGCCCGGCCATGAACGCCCGGGCATGGGCGTAGATTTCCATGATGCGGGCAAGGTCCTGCCCGGTGGATTTCCGGATGCGCATGGGTGCCCCCCCTCCTGTCCGCCGCCGTATTTTTCTCCCGGAGGAGCCGGCAGGCCGCAGGGCTATCATAAGGCAGGAGGCGGGCAAAGTAAAGCGGAATCCGTCGAAGCAGCCGCCTGAATCAGTCGAAGCAGTCGCCGACGTGGTTGATTTCGGTTTCCACGCCCAGGGGCGTTCCGTACTCCCGGATGACCAGGAAGGCGTCCCCGCGCCGCTCGACGGGTACGCGCTTTCCCTCCGGCAGGAGTTCGCCGCGCTCCGTCAGGGCGTTGGTGAAAACAGTAAGATTGCCGCTGCGGTCGACGGCGGTATTTTCGTATCCGATCACTTCCTGCTCCGTCCAGGTATATTCCGCCGGCTTTCCGTTTACGACCGCCGGCAGCCCCTCGACCGTGGCCTGCCAGCCGTTGGCTTCGTTCAGCAGGACGCTGTCCCCGCTGCTCAGGGTGCAGCGGACCGCGGCGGGGCGGAGGCCCTTTTCGTTTTCGTTGTCCAGCCATACCTTCGCGACGGAGGCGCTGGTCGTCCCGGGAGTATAGGCGTTCGTGATGACGAAGCCGTCCACCCGCGCCGTATACAGGGGCACCGGATCCTCCGTCACGGTGTAGTGAATCTCCCGGCCGCCGGCGAAGCGCGGCAGGTCCGTAAACTCCCAGGCCCATCCGCCGGCCTCGTTCAGCACGGCGCCGGCCGCGCGCTTCCCGTCGGCCAACAGGTTCACCGTGACCCGCTGCGGCCGGTTTCCGTCCCGGTTGCCGGCATCCTCCCAGACCTTGGACACGCGGATGCTGATCCGTTCGTCCCCGCCTTCCGGGCTTTTCTCGTAGATGTTCTTCAGCGTCACGACGGCCTTCCCGTCCGCCTTCACCTCGACGGTCGCCTTCCGCACGCTTTCCCCGCGGTTCAGGGTATACCCATCGACCAGACGGTCGGGATTGATTTCCGTGACGGTGTAGGTTCCCGGCGCCAGATTCTCCAGGAGGTATTCCCCGTCCCGGAAATCGCTGTATTTCACGGTGACGGACTGGCCTTCTCCGGGCCCGTCAATCCGGAACACCAGCCCGCCGAGCTCCTCCGGGGAAGGGGTGGTTTCCGCGGCGGAGGCCGGGGAGGGCGCGGCCGCCCCCTCCGCCGGAGCGGTTCCGCACAGCAGCAAAGTCAGCGTGCACATCAGCGCAAGCAGCCTTCCGAAAGCTTTTTTCATCTCCATCTTCCCCCTCTGATTCCTTCAGGGCCTTTTTGTTCCGCTGCGGGCGCCGCCGCGGGGATGCCGCGGCTTATCCGCCGCTTAGTCGAAGCAGTCGCCCGCGTGGTTAATTGCGCACTCCACGCCCAGGGGCGTGCCGTAGTCTTCGATGATCAGGTACGCGGTTCCGCGGCTGCCGTAGACCGGCCTGCCCTCCGGCGGCTCCTCGCGCTGGCGCAGCGCGTTGACAAAGATGGTGGTTCCGCCGGTGACGGCGGTCCGGACCAGGGTGTATCCGGGAACGGCGGATTCCTTCCAGGAGTACCTGGCGGGTTTTCCGTCGACCATCAGGGGCAGCCCGGATACGACCGCCTGCCAGCCGTTCGCCTCGTTCAGGACGACGCGCGTGCCGTTGCTCAGCGTCATCGTGACATGGGCCGGGCGCAGGCCCGCCGCGTTTCCGTCGTCATCCCAGACCTTCCGGACCGCGAGGCTGGTGGTCGGGATCTTTTCCTCAGGCTGCGGTTCCGGCTCCGGCGCGGGTGTCGGCCCGGCTTCCGGCGGCGCGGGAGCCGGCTCCGGTTTGCCGCCGCGGAATTCAAAGATTTTCTTCAGGGACAGGGAGCCCCTGGCCTGATAGGTGTAGACGTTCACAAACCCGGCGGCGTTCTTCGCGTTCTTCGCGTCCGGCGCTTCCTCCGCGTCCGCCGCGACGGCGGCGGAGGTTTCGGTGACCGCGGTGCCGTTCACGGTCAGCGAATAGTCGGCGGCCTGGATGCCGGATTCCGTGAAGACGACCCGGAGGCCGACGGGCACGCCGGAAAGGATCCAGACGTAGGGATCCTTTTCCGTTCCCTTGCCGGACGCGTTTTTGACGGTGAATTTTTCCTGATTGTAGTCGTTGGTGATCACAAAGCCTTCCGGCAGCTGCGGGATGCCGCTGTACACCTTCGTGACGCGGATCTCCGCGGTTTTCCGGGTGTTCAGGAATTCGGCGGAGGCTTCCTCCGCGCCGATCACGCCGGTCCGGACGGCTTCGTCCGGAATGAAGTCGGGATCGGGCTGCTCGGTCACGGTGTACCCGAGGCCCTGCGGCAGGCCGGTGACGGTGAGGCTTTCGCCGCCCCGGACCGTAACCTCCGCGGCGCCGTCCGTGAAGGGAACGCCGTCGAAGGTTCCGCTGACCGTCGGATCCGACAGCTCGATGCGGAAGGTAAACGCCTTGTTTTCCTCCTTCGCCAGCGGCGTATCCACCTTCTTGGAGACGGTCAGGCTTCCCGTTTCCTGCACGTTGGTCAGCAGGGCAGAGGCGGGATCCCCGGAGGCCGCCGCGCCTTCCTCAGGCTCGTCGGAAGCGTAGGAGGCATAGCAGTCCTCCGGCAGGGTGATTTCAGTTTCCCTGACGGTGTACACGATCCGCTGATAGTCGTCCCCCTCCGGGATGCAGCGGCCGTCCGCGCCTCTCCGGTAGACGTGCAGGTCGTTCCAGACCGCCTTCCAGGGCTCGTATTCGCCGTCCGTCCGCCCGTCCGCCGTTTCGGCGTCCGTCCCGCCGTCCAGCTCGACAGTCCGGCCGGTGGCCTCGCCGTCCGCGAAGAGCGAGAGGGCCGCCTTCGCGCCGGCGGGGGGATTGGTTGTTCCGTCATAGTTCAGCCAGGCCTTGTCCGCGCGGATGGGCGCGGTGATCAGCTCGGGCCGGAATTCGTTGGTGAAGGAGACCGAATCCGCGCTGTCCGTTCCCAGCGGGGTCACGGTCAGCCGGCCCGCGCCGTCGTCCTCGACCCGCAGGGTCACGGTCTGGTCCTTTGCGTAGACGATGCCGTCGAAGGCCCACTTTCCGGCGTGGTCCTGCTGCTGCTGCCCGGAGGCTTCCGCGTAGAGGAGCTTTCCTCTTCCTTCGGCGACGGAGGCCCCTTCCGGAACCACCTCGTGGATGGTGTAGGTGAATTCCTTTTTGCTCCAGGTCCCGTCGCCGTTATCCAGGTCCGGGATGCTGAACAGAAGTTCGTCAAAGGATACCGCCCCGTCGGAACCGGCCCGGAGGGTCAGCTTTTCCTGGCCTCCGTCTGCGGTTCGCAGCGGCGCGCCGCCCACAGGCGTCAGCTCAAAGGTGAAGCTTTCGCCCGGGAGGAAGGCGCGGCCGTCGATGGCCTTCCGGACGCGGAGCGTCCTGCGGCCCTCGGCCGCGTAGGGGTTCACGACGTCCGCGGCGCCCTCTTCGTCCAGCCCCGCGCCGGGGGTGACGGAAAGGCTGCCGTCCCCGCGGTCCGCGACATGCAGGGTGACGGTCCGGTCCGCCGCATAAGTGATGCCGTCCAGGGCCCACTGCCCGTCGTATTCCTTTTTCTTCTCCGCGGAGGCGTCCTGATACAGGAGCACGGCTCCGCCGTCCTTAACAGACGCATTCTCCGGAACGACCTCGTGGAGGGTGTAGGTGAAGTCCTTTTCGCTCCAGGTTCCGTCGCCGTTATCCAGGTCCGGGACGCGGAACAGCATTTCATCAAAGGGTACTTCGTCCGGGGATTCGGCGCGGACGGTCAGCTTTTCCTGATCGCCGTCCGCGGTCCTCAGCGGCGCGCTTTCCAGAGGCGTCAGCTCAAAGGTGAAGCTTTCGCCCGGGAGGAAGCCGCGCCCGCTGATGGTTTTACGCACGCGGAGGACGCCGGCGCCTTCGGCCGCGTAGGGGTTCACAGCATCCGCGCGGCCGTCCCCGTTCAGCCCCGTGCCGGGGGTGACGGAAAGGGTTCCGTCCCGGCTGTCGGCGACATGCAGGGTGACGGTTCGGTCCGCGGCGTAGGTGATGCCGTCCAGGGTCCACTGCCCGTCGTATTCCTTTTTCTTCTCCGCGGAGGCGTCCTGATACAGGAGCACGGCTCCGCCGTCCTTAACAGACGCATTCTCCGGAACGACCTCGTGGAGGGTGTAGGTGAAGTCCTTTTCGCTCCAGGTTCCGTCGCCGTTATCCAGGTCCGGGACGCGGAACAGCATTTCATCAAAGGGTACTTCGTCCGGGGATTCGGCGCGGACGGTCAGCTTTTCCTGATCGCCGTCCGCGGTCCTCAGCGGCGCGCTTTCCAGAGGCGTCAGCTCAAAGGTGAAGCTTTCGCCCGGGAGGAAGCCGCGCCCGTCGATGGTTTTGCGAACGCTCAGGACGCCTGAGCCTTCGGCTTCGTAGTGGTTTTCGAACACAGCCTCGCTTTCGCCGGAGGCCGGGGCGGGGCTGTAAGCCACCGTCGCGCCCAGGCGGTACTGCAGCTGATCCATGGACAGGGTGACGGTGACGGTGACCGGCGCCGCGTCATAGCGCATGCCGTCCTTCTTCCAGACGATCGACGGATCCGCCCGGCTGTCGTCCGCGTCGGCCCACGCCAGGGGCTCGCCGCCCTCCGCGAGGACGTTTCCGTCCGTGCCGAGCGGCTTTCCGTCCCGGTAGCCCAGGGCGTCCGCCGGGATATTCTCCCGGAGGGTGAAGGTATAGGTCCTGTCGGGATCCGTCCAGCTGGTGAACTCCGTGCCGAGCTTTTCGATCACAGCTTCAAGCTCCGTTCCGCCTTCCCCGGCGTCGATGGCCAGGTTTTCCTTCACCGGATCGCCGCTCTGGTCGTACAGGGTGAAGGTATAGCTGCCCCGCGGCGCGGGAATGCCGTTGACCAGCTTGCTCAGCCGGATGGGGACGTCGATGGGTTCCGGCGCGTAGGTGTTGACGAAGGGATCCGTCGCCTTCACCAGGGAGTCAACGGGGTTTCCATCGCTGTCCAGATAGACGGCCTGCGCCGCGAGCCCGCCGGATCCGTTGTCCCGGAGGGTGATTTTCACCCGCCGGACGCTCAGGTCGTAGGTGACCTGGTCCAGCACGTAGCCGGTGATCCTGCCGCTTTCGTCTCGCGTCACGCGGGCGCCCGCCGCCTCGGGATCGATTTCTTCCCGGATGATGTAGTAGAAGTCGCGGGAGCTCAGCCGCTCGCCGTCGGCCAGGAGGTCGTCCCAGCGGTAGGGGATGGTGAACTTTGCGGTCTGGGTCTCCGGGAGCGTGGTCATATCGGCGCGGACGACGGTGACTGTCCGGCCGGATTCCTCCGGCAGCGGAGTGTAGGCGGCCGGATCCTCCGCCTCAAGGGTGAAGCGGTAGGCGTCGGGATAGGGATCGGCGTTCGCATCCCCGGGTTTCGAAAGCCGCTTCCACGGCCTGTTCCGGAGCGTCTTGCCCACCGGAAGCGATGCCTCCAGGTTGTCCGCCTGGTAGACGTTCCGGAAGGCGACGGGCTCGGCGGCGTCGAGGCCCGAGGGCAGCGGCTGTCCGTCCAGCAGCGCCTCCGTCTTCAGCTTTCCGGTCTCCTCATCATACCTGACGGCCACCTGCAGCAGGAAGGCCGTGGTGTCGCTGACCAGGCCGTTATATTTCCACCGCAGCTTTTCGGCGGGCGGCAGCGCGGCCTTTTCCTCGTCGGTCAGCGTGAGGTACTTGCTGTAGGTCAGATCCTTCTTTTTGTATTTCACGGCTTCGCCGGTATCCGCGTGGTAGGCGGCGGCCTTCCGGGGGATTTCCTCCGTGATCCGGTAATGGTAGGTATGCCCGATATCCTGCTCGGTATAGCCCAGGACGAAGGGGGGATCCTGCCTGGCCTGGCTGGCCGTCTGGCGCAGGATAATCTCGTCCCACGGGGCTTCCGGATCCTCCGGATCGGGAATGCCGGCGAGCTGGAAGGCGAAGCTGTCGGAGGCCTTCCAGGCCCGGCCCTCCAGGATCTTTCTCGTCCTGAGCACCAGGCTGGCCTCGGCCCTGTAGGTGTTCAGGAATTTCGCGCTGTCGCCGGTCAGGGTGGTTTCCTCGTCGTGCTCGTTGACCATGGAGTAGGTGAGGGCCTTGTCGATCCGGCCGTTTCCGCCGTCCGTGACCGTGAGCTTCACGATGATCTTCCGCTCGTCATACGTGACGCCGAAGGGCCTCTGATCCTCCTCCGGGACGATTTCCGTGATACGGTAGCAGTAGGTTTCCCCGATGTTCGCCTCCGTCAGGGGGATCGGGCCGAAGCGGATTTCCCCGTCGGCGCCGTTGGCGGTTTCCAGCGCCGCCGGCATGGGCGGCTGCGGATCCGCGTCGGTGAGCGGGCGCTTCTGAACCAGGTCGTAGCCCTCCAGCCGGAAGCGGAACTCGCCCTCCTTCAGGCAGCGGCCGTCCAGCTGCTTGGCCGCGTCGATCGTGACCTCGCCCGAGGCCTTGTAGTGGTTTTCGACGGAAACGGTTCTGACCGCGCCATCGGAGGCCGCGGGGCGCTCCACCCGGCGCATGCTTTCGTCCATCAGGTATTCGGGGCCGGGGCTCTGAACCTCCCGGCAGAGATAGGCGCCAGCCATCAGCTCGGTGAGCCGCAGGGCCCCAAGGTCGTCGGTCCGGGCCAGGGTGTAAAGGGCGTAGGAGGTTCCTTCGGATTCCAGGGTATAGGCGGGCTTTTCCGTCAGCGCCAGGCCGAAGGCGTCGTTGAGCGCCTGGAGGGAGAGCGCGCGGTATTCCGCCTCCGTCATGCACCGCTCGTTTTCCAGCGGCGTGTAGAACGCGAAGACCGCGCCGGCCAGCTTCCGTGAGAGCTGGTCCGTTTTCCGGAGATCCAGGTTCCAGTCGTCGTGCCGGTTGACGGAACTGATGGAAAACGCTTTGCTGTTTGCGTTGTAGGTGAACTGGTACTGCTGTACCTTTCTGTTGTTGAAGCTTTCGGCCATGAAGAACTCGGCGGGAATTTCGCAGAGGGTGTAGGCCGCCTTGTTGACCATGAGCCATTCGCCGTTCCGGTACCCGCTTCCGTCCCGGTAATGCCCGGGGACCCCGTTGAAGCTGACCGGGCCGGCTTCGCTCCCGCCCGCCGGGACGGTGACGGTCACCGTCGCGTAGTCACGCCCCGCGGCCGTCACGGCATCCAGCGGGTTCTGGCCGTCCTGCACCGTGACCGGGGCGCCCTTATACAGCACGTAGGTAAAGCTTTCGTCCTGTTCGGCGGCAAAGGGCTTGCCGAGGGAATTGATCAGCGTCTTGGATACCTTCGGCAGGTCCGGGATCCGGACGCCCACCTCCAGCGGCGCCGCTTCCATGGGATTCGCTCCGTCCATGAACTGGTAGCCGAAGCTGTTCCAGGCGATCCGGCCGGGCTGCGCTTCGGGATCGCTGCCGTCGATGACCGCGTCGAAGGACAGGGTGATCTCGCTGTTCCGCGGGAAAACACAGCTGGAATTCCCGACCGCGTCGTCGTGGAAGACGATCCGCGCGGAGCGGTAGGAGGACCTCTGGCCGGCCGGAATCGCCGCGAGCTCCGTCCAGTCCGCGGAGGCGGAGCCGCTCCAGTCCGCGGGCCTGAAATCGGTCTTCCGGCTCAGCTCGACCCGGTAGTACCGCGGATCGATGGTCCTGACCACGTTCGGAGTCAGGACGTCCCGCACCGTGAGGGTGAACGCCGGCTCTTCGTTGAAGAGCACCCGGAAGGCGCTGCCGCGCGGATCGGAGGCCTGGAAGGTGGTGTGGTCGTTTACCTCCGGCAGGTTGTCGATGAGCACCAGATCCCGGATGGGCTGGTAGGTGGAGTTGGTCACGCTGAGCGAATAGGTGAAGACGCTCTTTTTATCGGGCAGCGTGATATAGTTCGGGGTCAGATCCGAATTGGTCCTGTTGGAGGGATCCGCCTTTTCATGAATGGACTTGATGGAGCTGGTTGAAGAGCCGTAGCTGGTGATGACCTGCGCGCTGGAGGAGACGGAGCGCTGCGCGCCCGTTGCGTTCGGGACCGCCCAGGGGGTGATGCTGCCTTCGTCGGTCAGCCCGTCCCAGAGGGTCTGCTGTCCGGCGGAGGGGGTGATGTAGGCCCGGTTGACGAACACCTTGTTCTGCATCACTCCGGGTACATTCTCCGAGATGAAGGTCATCACGAGCTTTCCGCCGGAAAGGACGCACATTTCCTTATCCGGGAAGCGGATAAACATCGTCTCGTTCCCGTTGACCGTCTTTGCGCTGACCTGGATGCTGCAGTTTCCGCCGCGCCAGTTCGGAACGGCCAGGGTGACCGGATCCCCGTCGACGGTGAGCGGGCAGGAAGCGGCCTCTGCCCCGTCGGCGGCGTAGGTGACGAGCGTCATCCCGGGGCCGGCCTGCTTTTCACCGCCCACCATCACGACGGAACGCCCGCGCACGCTGAAGAGCACGATTTCGGGGCTCGCTTCGCCGTCGCTGTTGTAGATCTGCCGGAAGGTGACGTCGCCGCTGAAGGCGTAGGGCTGAGGCATCTGATCGGAGACCACATAGTCGAGCAGCGGGCTGGATCCGCTGTTTTCCGCGACCACGGACCAGACCAGCTTGTCGTTGGGGTGGGGGACGCCGGGATGGAGGTTCTCCACCTCGTATCCGTCCGAGTTGACCTCGATCGTCTTGAGCAGCCTCTTGGAGAGCCCGGGCTGTATCTCGCCGCGGCGGACGGCGACATCGGAGTAAAGCCACTGGGTGGCCCGGGTCTGGCCCGCGGTGCTGAAGCCCGCGGCGCCGACGTAGGAGCTGTCCATGATTTCGCAGCCGCCGTCGTTCTTCTCCGCCTCCGCCAGGGAAGCCCTGTTCCCGCTGGTGGCGGTGGAGTCGTCCAGGATCAGTCCCTGGCCGTAGAAGTCATAGTAGGGCATGACTGCCGCGTTTTCGGCGTTGTCGTCCGTGGAAGCGTATTCGTTGGTATAGCAGTCGAGGCGGATCACGACGGCCTCCCCGGGACGGAGGAAGTACCGCCCGCCGTCCAGGTAGGGGTTGAAATGGGAGGTTCCGTCGCCGGTATTGGCGCCGGGCCGCAGCGTCATGACGACCCGCTGGCGCCCGTCTCCGGCATTCTCCGTCCGGGCGGTCAGGGAGGAGCTCGAGGCGCTGAGATAGGACACGCCCCGGCCGTTCGCGTCCGTGACGGCGGCATAGCTGCCGCTCACGATGCGCGGGGTGGACTGGGGACTCTGGTCCGAGGCGGCGGCCTTGCTGGGCGGGGCGAGCGTGAAGCCGCGGGGCAGCACGTCCTGAATGTCGTTCAGGTACAGGTTGGTATATCCGCCGTTGTGCAGCGTGATGTAATAGTACACCTTCCGCTTCATCACGTCGTTGTTTTCATAGGTCAGGCGGGAATCGCCGCCGGTGCGGTAGACATCCACGTTTTCGTCGTTCACGCCGCCGGTGGCGTACACGCCCTTCTGCAGGCGGACCTGAGCGGTGTCGGCCAGCTCGTGGCGGACGACGGCGCTGGACCAGTTGAGCCAGTTCCGTTTGATGTAGAAGGTGTTGTTCAGGGAGCCGCCCTGGTGGGTCCGGACATAATCGTCCCAGAGAACGTCCGACGGGAATTTCAGGGTGACGTAGATGTACGCGCGCCCGGTTTCGCTGCTGCAGGTCATCTCGAAATCGTCGTCCCACCGGATCCTCTGCCGGGTGTTGGGATTGTTTTCGTCCGGGATGATCTGCCATTTGACGTCTTCCGGGTCATTGGTCGTGAAGTTCCAGTAGGTCAGGCTGACAGTATCCTTCGACCAGGAGAACGCGGGGCTGAAGGCGGGCAGCATGTCATAGAACTGGGTGCCGTTGACGGTGAAGTCCTGATGGAGGTCGCTGGCGAAGGACAGGCGGTAGATGACCTCGTTGCCGCGGGCGACAAAGGAGAAGTCCCGGCCCTCGGAGGTGTCGCCCACATAGCCCACGATTTTTTTGCCGTACGACGTCACAAGCGGCTCGCCCTCGACGTATTCGCCGTTGCTGACGCTGTCCCACAGGCGGTGCGCCTCGTGGTCGCCGAGCCAGGATTCGTTATGGATGTCAAAGGCCTTCTGCAGCGGAACGAAGGGATTGTGCTCCACCTTCGCAAGGTAGGAAATCGTGGTCGTGCTGCTGCCGCGGTAGCCGTCCAGGTACCAGAAGATTTTCGTATCGTAATTTCCCTGGCCCAGGTTCGCCACGGTGATGTGGTCCGCCCAGGCGCTGCCGGTATGGACGTCCTTGTACTCGCCTTCCTTCAGCACGTAGTAGGAGACGCCGTCGAGCGCATAGGTCTCCAGCCCCTCCGCCCAGGCCTTGCCCTGGTTCCTGCTGACGGGGACCAGGAGCTGCTGCCGGAGCGTCATGTGGTCGGTCAGCGGCATGACGCCGTAGGCCGTGCTGCCGGAATGGGACGCGCTTACGCTGTAGCGGACCACCTCCGGGATTTCGATATCCGTATAGTCGTTTTTATACCGGAAGGATTTGGCATAGCTGTAGCCCTTGCTGAGGGACGCGTCGTTGGCGTACGTGGTGAAGGCGGATCTGCCGGTCTGGCTGCCGTTGTAATCGAACTTCGCCGTATTGTATGTGCCTCTCGTGGAATCGCCCCCGAGCTTCAGATACTCGATATCGTCCGACTCCAGGGACATGAAGGTATCCTTCAGGCGGGTCGGGATGGTGACGCGCCAGTCCTGGCCGGGATCGATGTGGAAGCCCGGGATCCGGGTGGTATCCCACTCGGCTCTGTAGGCGGTCCACCGGGTGACGAAGAAGCCGTGCCGGTCCATGAAGGCCCGGATGTCCGCCGCGGAGCCCACCGTCTCCGTGGCCTCGGTACCGCCGGAGCTCAGCGTCACCTGAACCTCGCCGCCAACGCGGGTGAAGGTGAAGACCGCCTCGGTGTCGACGATGTTGTCCTCCTGGCTGTGAGTCCCGCTGTAGTGCAGCTGGGAGCCGGTGTTGGAAACGTCCGTGGTGCCCGTGCCGCCGCTGACCGTGGTCACGGTCTGCCGGGTTTTCGCGAGCGCGTCCGCGCCGCCGTAGAGATGCGCCCCGCTGACGGTGAGGGTCAGCGCGTCGCCGAGATGCGCGTCGCTGAACATCTGCCAGATGCCCTCGGGAGGGATGTAGAAACGGCGGTAATCGTCCGCGATATCATCCGTGATCCGGGGCAGCTCCGTGCTGGTGACCGGCAGCACGCCGGTACTTTTGAGCTGAAGGGTGAAGGGCGCGTATTCGCCCCGCCTGGCAGAGGCGGTGGAGGTTTTGCTGAATTCCAGCTTCGCGCTGCCGGAGCTGACGCGGTACTGGGCGGCGGAGGTTTCCGTATGGACCCCGGAATAGCTGTAATGCTGGGCGACGGACACTTCGTTCCGGAGGGTGTAGGTCTGGTCCGCCGTCCTGTCCTCAACCGCGAATACGCGGCCGCCCACGGTCATCGTGACATAGCTCGGCAGGTCGATCTGGCCGCCGTTTTCGTTGTAGTTGGGATTGCTGTTCAGGATCGTCCACTGCAGCCGCAGATTGTCGTCCGCGTCCAGCGAAAGCTGCGGCGTCAGGAAGCCGCTGTTGCTGGGGGCATAGAACCGGAAGATTTCTCCGCAGGAGGGAGAGATCACATACTTGTAGGCCCCGTCGTTGCGGTAGCGGATTTTGCCGTCGCGGATCTCCTGCCGGATGGTTTCGTTGAACACGAGGCCCTCCGGCACGGTGAGCGTGTCCGTGAAGACCGCCTTGGCCATGTTATCCCGGCCCACGTCCAGCGAATCGGTATTGGAGCGGTGCATGGAGATCCGGTAGGAATGGGCGTTCACGTAGATCCTGCCGTCCGCGGCGGCCGTGACGCTCAGGGGAGCGCTGCTGTCAGCGGTCTTGGAAACCGGGAAGGTATCGCGGCGCGTGCTCCAGTTGACGGTATGGTGGTCCCCGGCCGGGGGCTGGGCCTTGCCGGCCTTTGCCGCCGCTTCCTCCCCGTCCATGTACTGCGCCCAGATGACGGCGTTGCCCCCGCCCGTCTGGGGAGACTTGAAGGTGACCGGCAGCTCGATCGTTGCGGTAAAGCCGTTCTGCGGGCGGTCAAGGTCGAAGTAATAGACGCCCCGAACATCGGTTTCAACCAGGGTGACATGGTAATCGGCTTCCACAAAACCGTCCGCGCTCGGCTTTGTCTGCTTGATGATATTGTCCCGGCCGGCCACAAACTTGCTGATTTCGCCGCCCTCGTCGAGCTGGATGTATACGCGGATCTTCTGCCCGTCGTCCGGGATCTCCTCGCTGGCCGGGTTGGAGATCTGGAGAATTGTTTTGACGGTTTCGCCGGTATACGCCAGGTAGGCGTTCGTGCCCGGGTCGGTGGTCAGCTCTCCCAGCGGCTTGGGATTTCCGGCCCGGTCGCCTCGGCGGGAATCCCCGAGTTCGCTGATGGTCAGCTTCAGCGTGGCCTGCTCGGGATCCTCGCTGTCCGTATATTCCAGCGATCCGGCGACGGAGGTGTCCTCCTCCTGGTCCAGCTTCGTGTGATAGAAAACCTGGTTGCCGATGATCAGGCCCTCATGGGTGAACAGCGCCGTCGCGCCCGCGGAGGTGGTTTCCCCGTTGACGGAGGCCAGGTTCGCGGCGTTGGCAAAGGCGCTGGACTCAATGCGCGTCATGTTTTCCGGTTTTTCGATGGTCAGGTCGGTCAGCGCCTGGGCCTGGTACAGGGCGTTGGCCCGGACGCCGGTGACCGGCACGGGGTCTCCGCCGTTCTCCCCGGGAATCGTTTCCGGAATGGTGTATTCCGTCAGCCCGTCCGGGAGATAGACCAGGGAGGCCTGGCCGTCCCGCACGGCGTAGAGGGCGCCGTTTTCATCCGCGTAGTAGGAGCCCGCGTCCAGCGCGTTCAGGGGGCGGGGAAGCCCCCGCGCGCCGTCGGCGATATTCCGGGTGTCGGGCAGGGTCAGATAGTTCCCGCCCTCGAAGCGGATTTCCTCCGCACCGCCCCGGAACAGGTTCGTCAGCGCTTCGGCGGAGAGGTTGTCCACGTCGCGGCCGACGGTCAGCGCGAAGCGCGTGCCGCTGGAGAACGGCTCGATGGCGCCGTCCTTCGCGTTCCACCGCATGGATTCCAGCCCCTTGCAGCCGGTGAAGGCGCCCTCCCCGATGGAGGTGGTCCCGGAGGGAATATCCAGCGTCTGCAGGGAGCCGCAGCCGTTGAAGGCATTCTTCGAGATGGTTTTCAGCGTGTCGGGCAGGTCGATTTCTCCGAGCGCCACGCAGCCCTTGAAGCTCTCCTCGCCGATGGTTTCCACCTGGTGCAGGTCGATGTCCGTCAGGTTCTGGCAGTTTCTGAACACGGCGGTTTCAATCGCCTTCAGGCCGTCCGAAAGGTCCGCGGTCTTCAGGTCGCGGCAGCCTTCAAAGGCACACGTTCCGATGGAGGTCACGGTGTCCGGCAGGTCGATTTCCCGGAGGCTGGAGCAGAACTGGAACGCGTAGGGGGAGATGGTCTTCAGCTGGGAGTCCTCCGGCAGGGAGACTTTCGTCATGCTGCTGCAGCCGTAGAACGCGCTGTTGCCGATGGAGGTCAGCGTCGCGGGCAGATCGGCTTCCTTCAGGGAGCTGCAGCCGTAGAAGGTGTTGTTCCCGATGGTTTCGAGCTTGTCCGGCATATCAACTTCTTTAAGGCTGGTGCAGCTCTGGAAGACGCTGTTTTCCAGCGTTTTGAGATTTTCCGAAAGCTCCGCCTTCGTCAGCCCCGTGCAGTTAGAGAAGGCGCTGGAGCCGATGGAGGTCACGGTGTCCGGCAGGCTGATCTCCTTGAGCGCGTAATTGGAGCTGAAGGCGCTGGTGCCGATGGAGGCCAGCTGGGAATCCGCCGGCAGGTTCACCTTCGCGAGGCTCCCGCAGGAGTTGAAGGCGCTGTTGCCGATGGAGGTCAGCGTCGCGGGCAGGTCGATCTCCTTCAGGGCGCCGCAGCTGCTGAACGCGGAGCTCCCGATGGTTTTCAGGGTCTCCGGCATCTCCACCTTCGCCAGGCTGGAGCAGCTGGTGAAAACGTTATTATTGATGGTTTCCAGATTCTTCGGCAGCTTCGCCTCCGTCAGGGCGCTGCAGTTCCGGAAGGCGCCGGAGCCGATGGAGGTCACGCTGTCCGGAACGCTGACGGTTTTCAGCTTGGAGCAGTATCTGAAGGCGGTGGCCCCGATACTCTTCAGCCCGTCCGGCAGATCGACGGATTCCAGCTCCCGGCAGTAGTAGAACGCGCTGTCGCCGATGGTTTTCACGTTATCCGGCAGGTCCAGCTCCCGGATCTTCGTGTTGTAGAACGCGCCTGAGGCGATTTCGGTCAGCCGGCAGTTCTCCGGGAACTCCACGTTGGCCAGGTTCATCGTGTAGGAGGTGCTGCTGCCGTAGGCGCCGAACGCGTAGGAGCCGATCCGGGTCAGGTTTTCGGGGAATTTGACGGAGGTGAGGTTCCGGTCCTGGTAAAACGCGTAGTTTCCGATGTTCAGGTCTTTTTCGCCGTCCTTGAAGACGACCTCCTTCAGCCCGGTGCAGCCGGCGAAGGATCCGCTGCCGCCGTCCGCGATTTTTTCCAGGGTGGAGGGGAATTCCAGGGATTTCAGGGAGGTGCAGTTCAGGAACGCGCCGGTTCCGATCTCCCTGAGTCCCTCCCAGAACGGGAACTCCTCCAGGCTGCGGCAGCCATTGAAGGCGTCGTTGGGGATTTTCGTGATCAGCTCGCTCTCGAAGGTGATGCTCTTCAGCTTCGGATCGTTGTAGAACACGCTGGGGTTCAGCTGCGTCACGCCTTTACCGACGACGGCCTTTTCCAGGTTGGCGCAGTTGGCGAAGGCGGAGCTGCCCAGGTCGGTGACGCTGTCGGGAATATAGGCCTCGGTCAGGCTGTTGCACTGGTTAAAGGCCGACGTGCCGATCCGGGTCACGTTTTCCGGCACCTCCAGCACCCCGGGAGCGCCGTCGTTGATCACGGAGAGCGACGTGCACTGGGAAAACGCGCTGTTCCCGATTTCGGTCAGGGTTTCCGGCAGGTTGATCTCCGAGAGCTTCGGATCGTTGTTGAAGGCGCTGGCGCCGATTTTCGTCAGGTTTTTGGGCAGCAGCACCGACTCCAGCAGGGGATCGTTTCGGAAGCAGTAATCGGGCACGGTCGTCGTGGCGCAGCGGGACAGGTCCGCGGATTCCAGCTTCGCGCAGTCGGAAAACGCGAGATTCCCGATCGAGGTCAGGGAGGCCGGAAGCGTCACGTCCGTCAGGGCGTCGCAGTTCTGATAGGCACTTTCGCCGATCTTCTCCAGGGTTTCGGGGAAGACGGGATCCTCCAGGTTCGTGCAGTTCCGGAAGGCATAGTTTCGGATTTCCTTCACGTAGGAGGGCAGCGCCGCGTCGGTCAGCGCGGAGCAGCCGTCGAAGGCGTAGGTGTCGATGATGCTGAGGCTGGCGGGCATCTCCACCGTTTCCAGCGACTTACAGCCGCTGAACATGGAGGAGGGGATGATGTACAGGTCCTGGGGCAGGACCACGTCCCGCAGCTTCGGGCAGGCGCTGAAGACGGACCCGCTCAGGGTGGTCATCCGGTTGAGGGGATCAAAGTAAACCGATTCCAGTTTGTCGCAGGAGGCGAAGGCGCTGGCGCCGATGCTTTCCACGGAGGCCGGAATGTCCACTCCGGTCAGGCAGTCGCAGTTATAGAACGCGTATGAGCCGATGGTTTTCAGGGAATCGCCCAGGACCGCTTCGGTCAGGCCGGTGCAGTTATAGAACGCGTAGTTTTGGATGGCGGTGGCGGATGAAAGGTCGATCTCCTTCAGGCCGGAGCAGCCGTAGAAGGCGCATTCGCCGACGGTTTTCAGGGCATCGCCCGTCACCGCCCCGGTCAGGCCGGTGCAGTTCTGGAACGCGTAGCTGCCGATGGCTTTGGCGGATGAAAGGTCGGCGTTCTTCAGGGCCGTGCAGCCGGAGAAGCAGTAGCTGTCGAAGTTCTCGACGTTCTCAAGGTTGATCGTCTCCAGGGCCTTCGCGTTCTGGAAGGTGCTGCCCTGGACGGTTTTCAGGTTTTCGTCCAGGATGACCTCCTTCAGCGCGGTGCAGTTGTAGAAGCAGGAGCTGCCGAGGGAGGTGACGCCGGTCAGGTCGATGGACTGCAGCGCCCGGCAGTTATCAAAGGCGCTATAGCCAACGGTCCGGAGTTCGCCGTCCTGGGTCACTTCCGCCAGCGCCGAGCAGCCGGAGAAGCAGGAGGAGTTGATCGTTTTTACGTTTTTCAGGTCGATGCTTTTCAGGGAGGAACAGTTCTGGAACGTGTAAGAGGGAAGGGTCTGCAGGCCTTCTCCCAGCACGGCCTCCTCCAGCGAGCTGCAGCCGTAGAAGCAGTAGGTGCTCATCGAGGTTACATGCTGCAGGTCGATGCTTTTCAGGGCGGAGCAGTACCGGAAGGCGTACTGGGGCAGCGAGGTGAGGCCTGCGCCCAGGGTGACGCTTTCCAGGGACTTGCAGTTACAGAAGGCGTTGCTGCCCATGGTATTGACCGAATCCGCGACCGTGACGCTCTTCAGGTTGGGATAGTTCTCGGTCGAGGTGTTGGTGTAGGTAAAATTCTGGGGGATTTTCGTCACGCCGTTTTCGATGATGATGGAGGTGATCTCATTGCGCCGGCTGTACCAGGGCGCGTTGGCGGCGCGGGTGAAATACATCGCCGCGTCCGACATGATGTGCAGCTCGCCGTCCTGGATATACCAGGGATCGGTGGGGGCGTCCGTCACGGTGATCAGGATCATCCGCCCGTTGGAAAGGGTGACGGTCAGGGTTTCCTCGGTCATAAAGGGCCGGAGGCTGGTCAGCAGCCAGTCGCCCTCCGCGCGCTCAACGCGGATCAGGGCGGGGTTGCTGAACACGGCCTTCTCGGCGTCGGCCGCGCTTTCCGGGATGTCCAGCAGGGTGAACAGCTCCGACAGCGTGATGCTGCCGCCGCCCTGCATACAGTATTCAGAGCCCTGATAGGCATAATCCACCGTGTAGGCAAAGCCGTAGACGGAAAAGCCGTCGGTTTCAAAGGTCACGACGTTGGCCCGGGCCGTCGCGTCCAGCTCGCTGGCGCCGTCCCCGCTGCCGTCGAAGTGAATCACCATCACGTCCTCCCGGGCGGCGTCCGCGGGAAGCTCGGCGGTCACGGTGACCGTGGTGTTGTCCCGGATCGGGACTTCGCTGTTATTTTCGTCCAGAAGGGTAATATCGTACAGAGCAGAAAAAAGGACGGTCTGCCGCTTTTCGTCCAGGTTCAGCTGCTGAATCAGCCGCCGGCGAAAGGCTTCGTGGGATTCCGTCCCTTCTTCGATGGCGGTCACCAGGACCTGGGAATTCTCCGGGATCCCGTTGGCGCGGCCGTAGGTGATGGAAACGATATGATCCTCGTCCTCGATCGTTTTGGAAACGATCTCCCGGGTCTGGAAAACGACGTAGGCGGAGAAGCTGTCGGAGGCGAAGGAAATGCCGTCCACAGCCGCGCCGGCGGGCGCCGCGGAGGCGTCCGCCGGTACGATTTCGGCGTTGTTCTGCTGGTCCACGTGGACGACCTGCAGGCTGCTGTTGTCCTCCAGCGAAACGGGATCGCTGAACCGGAAATCCACCTGGATCGCCGCGGCGGGTTCAATTTCTTCATCGCCGCTGCGGAACGTGATGTCAAAGACCCGCTGGAAGGCGCCGGCTTCGACCCAGTCGTTCGTCAGCATCTCCTCCGTGAGGCCGGTCAGCTCCGCGTAGCGCGCGGTGCCCGGGAGAACCTCCTCCACGGTCAGGGTGACGTCCTCCGGGAAGAGCGCGTCCGCGCCGTACCGCACCGTCACCGTGCAGTCGGAGGCGGACGCGGTCAGGGTGCCGCCCTCGGAGAACGGCTCCGCTTCTTCGTCCGGACCGTCGGCTTCTTCCTCGGGATTTTCTTCCGGATTTTCGCCTTCCGGGTCTTCCTCCGGATCGCCGGGTTCCCCCTCCGGGGCGTCTTCGCCTTCGTCCGGAGTCTCTTTCGGATTATCGCCCTCCGGGTCTTCCTCCGGATTCTCTTCCGGATTTACATTCTCCGGGTTTTCTTCCGGATTTTCGCCCTCCGGATTCTCTTCCGGATCGCCGGGTTTTCCCTCCGGGACATCCCCGCCTTCATCCGGGTTTTCTTCGGAATCACCCTCCGGGTTCTCCCCCGGTTCACCGGGCTCCTGTACTCCGGTCTGTTCCTGCGCCGCGCCCTCCGGCCCGTCCGCCGGATTCCCTTCCGGATCGTCCGATCCCGGCTCTCCGGCCGCTTCCTGCGCGGCTCCGGGCGCCTCCTCCGATCCTGCGTCTTCGGCGGGCTTCGCAGGCGCCTGCTTCTCATCCTTCGGGGAAGCCTTCGCTTCGCGGGCGGCCTGGATGGAGAATTCCGTCGCCTTTGGCGCGGCGACCACCAGGAGGCAGGAGGAACCGGCTTCCGTGTTCAGCTCGTAAACCAGCCGCTGCTTGTCGGAATCCCCGTCCGCTGCCGTGCTGACGGGATTCAGCGGGACATCCTCAACGGCCGGGAGGATCTGATCCCCGGCGGTCAGAAGGACCGTCAGCAGAAGCTTTCCGGCCTTTTTCGAGCGGATCAGCAGCCGGGCGGGCTTTTCGGGGGACGCGGCCGCCAGGACCGGATTTCCGCCGATGGGAAGCTCCGTAACATCCTCCGGATCCTCTCCGCCGGCCTGCGGATTCTCCGGATTCTTCCGGTCCGCATCGCCGGGATTCATTTCCGCGGAAGCGCCGCTTTCCTTCGGAGCGTCCGCCGTGCTGCCGGGCTCATCGTTCCCGCCTGCCGGCGAGCCGCCCTGCTCCGCGGGATTGTCCGAAGGCCCGGTTCCGCCGGCCGGCTGATCCGCCGAAGGCTCGGGCTGAGGATCCAGGGAGACCGCGCCCTCCGCGCCGGTGTTCACCGGGCCGCTTTCCGTGGAAGCGGGCTGCGGCTCCTGCTGCTCAGGGGCGGAGGGCTGCTCCTCCGCCGATTCCTTCGGCTGAGAGGCTTCGCCGCCTGCCGGAGGCTCCTCCGGAACGGGCTCCTGCTTCTGCTCCGGGGCCTTGTTCTCCGGGGCGCTCTGCTTCGGAGCGGCCGTGTCCGCGGAGGAAGCTTCCTGCTTCTGCTCCGGCGCCTTGTTCTCCGGAGGCTTCTGCTTCGGCGCGCTTTCCTCCGCGGAGGAAGCCTCCTGCTTCTGCTCCGCGGCCTCCTGCTTCGGGGCCGGCTTTTCGGGCTCCGGTTCGGGCTCCGGCGCGGGCGGAGCCGCAGGCTCCGGAACGGATACCTCCGCCTGCTCTGCGGCCGCGGCGGGCGCCGCGTCCGGTCCGTTTCCGGGCAAATCGGCATAACAATCAGCCATGCCGGTCAGCATGGTGACAGTACAGAAAAGGGAAAGGAACCTTTTGAAACGCTTCATCATGAATGATACCCCTTTTGGTGCGGAGGGAGCGGGTTGCTGGGGGGAATGGGTACAGGGGTCGGTCCTTTACGTTGTTCAGTTTTGTGGGAGCGAATTATTTACCAAAATGCAGGTTAAAGTATCCGCTGATTACTATATACCATACTTTTCCGTCAAATACAACAAAAAAAGAGCAGTGAACCGCAAAGAAAGCGCAATTCGGCTCAAAACGCGCGCCGGAAGGTGAAAAACGGCCTCTTCCGCTGGCCGGAAACCGCCTCCCGCGGCCGGCTTCCTGCGGGGGAGCTTCATCCGTTGATTCAGGCCGGGAAAGAAGGTATAATGGAGCCGTACGGCGGAAAAGGAGGAAGGGCGGGAGTGAATCAGGCGACGCAGAGAGTGGCGCGCTTCGGGCTGCTGACAGCGCTGGCGCTTGTACTGGGGCTGGCGGACCGGGCGATTCCGCTGACGGCGCTCCTGGGAGGCGCGGCGCCGGGAATCAAGCTCGGCCTGGCCAACACCGTGCTGCTTTACGCAGTATACATGATGGACTGGAAAAGCGCGGTCCTGCTGATGCTGACGAAGGTGGCGCTGTCGGGCTTCCTGTTCGGATCCCTGACGGCGATCCTCTACAGCCTTTCCGGCGGCGTGCTCAGCCTTGCGGCCATGCTGCTGTTCCGGAAGCGCCCGGACCGCGGCGCGCTGGCCGCGTCGCTGCTGTCCCTGGCGGCGGTGACCGCCATGGCGGCGCGCGGGCCGAATCTGCGGGGGCAGCGCCTGTGGGTCGCGTCGCTGATCGGGGCGGCCTGCCTGATCTGCCTGCTGTTCGCCCTCGCCATCCGGAAGGGGAAAATCCGGGGCATTCCGGGAACCTCCGTGGCCGGGGCCGTGGCCCACAACATCGGTCAGGTGCTGGCGGCCAGCGCCGTGCTGAGGACGCCGCTTCTGCTGAGCACCTACCTGCCGGTGCTGATCGGCGTGGGCGCCCTTGTGGGCGGCCTGACCGGAATCGTGGCGGAAAGGGTGTTCCGGGCGCTGCGGCTGAATCCGGACGCCGGGCAGCCTCCGGCGAAGCGCTGAAGCCGGCCGATTGTAAGAGTACAATACATAGGTAACACAAAGGAGGTAGCAAAAAGAGAACCAAG
>CAMVFE010000024.1 GCA_947166705.1 uncultured Clostridia bacterium | reverse complement strand
TGGTTCTCTTTTTGCTACCTCCTTTGTGTTACCTATGTATTGTACTCTTACACTGATACGAATCTCAAGGTTGTTGCTTGATACGAATCTCAAGGTTGTTGCTGCTTTGTTAAGTACCTTCGCAGGAAAGCTCATGGCCGCATGTTCTCTTCTCCGGCGGCCGCCATGAAACATCGCAATGTACTAATCTCCTTTTGGGGGCCCATGAAATGCATCAAAAGAATATCATGATATTCATTATAGCCATTAGCGCGTTTCCCCGCGGGATGCTATGATATAATTGTTCTCAGAAAATGATATCCTCAGGAGAAAACGATGAATGCGGAAAGCGCAAGGCAGTGCCTTACAGATATCGGATGCAGTTCGGAGCGGATCAGCCGTCTGGCGGAGCTTGTGGAGGCAGGCAGACTTACGGAAGCAAAGCAGCGGCTCCGCTGCCTGCGCTGTGAACTGATGGATGAGCTTCATGCCTGTCAGCGCCGGGTGGATCAGCTGGACTGGCTGATCCGGGAAACCGATAGAGCCAATACCGCAAAATAAACAGGGAGCATTGAAATAAAGGAGGACAGGATCATGATCTACAGAGACTTTCAGGGACTGAAGCTTTCCGCGCTGGGCTTTGGCGCGATGCGGCTGCCGGTGATCAACGGGGATGACAGCCGGATCGATGAGGCTGCCGCGCTGCGCATGGTGGATACCGCCATGCAAAGCGGCGTCAATTATTATGACACCGCCTGGGGCTATCACGGGGAAAATTCCGAAACGGTGATGGGCAAAGCGCTGGCCCGCTATCCGCGGGACAGCTTCCATGTGGCCACCAAGTTCCCCGGCTACGACGCTTCCAACTGGAGCAAGGTCAAGGAGATCTTCCCCCGGCAGCTTGAAAAGCTGGGCGTGGACTATTTTGACTTCTACCTCTTCCACAACGTCTGCGAGATGAACATCGACGCCTATCTGGATGACGAAAAATACGGCATCTACAGCTACCTGACCGAGCAGAAGCGCAAGGGCCGCATCAGGCACCTGGGCTTCTCCTGCCATGGGGAGCTGGATGTCCTGAAGCGTTTCCTGGACGTCTACGGCAGGGACATGGAATTCTGCCAGCTGCAGCTCAATTACCTGGACTGGACCTTCCAGCACGGCAGGGAAAAGGTGGAGCTGCTCCGGAAGTGGGGCATTCCGGTCTGGGTGATGGAGCCTCTCCGCGGCGGAAAGCTGGCAAAGCTGCCGCCGGAGCATGAGGCGGTCCTGACGGCCCTGCGTCCGGATGAGGAAATCCCCGCCTGGGCCTTCCGCTTCCTGCAAAGCATCCCATCCGTGACAGTGATCCTCTCCGGCATGTCCAATCAGGAGCAGCTGGAAAAGAACCTCGCGACCTTTACGGAAGAAAAGCCCCTGAGCGAGACTGAAATGCAGGCGCTGATGGATATTTCCGCCCGGATGCTTTCCCGCGGCACCGTGCCCTGCACGGCCTGCCATTACTGCGTCAGCCACTGCCCGATGGGGCTGGATATTCCGCGGCTGCTTTCCCTTTACAACGAGCACGCCTACACCGGCGGGGGATTTATCGCGCCGATGGCCCTGAGCGCCCTGCCCGCCGACAAGCTGCCGTCCGCATGCCTGCAGTGCCGCAGCTGCGAGCAGGTCTGCCCGCAGCAGATCAAAATATCCGAGGTGCTGGCTGATTTTTCACGGAAGCTGGGCTGAAATGCATGATTGCTGCGATCTGCAGGGATGATCATGACCAGCCATATTACATCACTTTGAATGGCGCGAGGAAAACCGCACCGGAAAAGCTGAAAACGGTGGTGCGGCATCCGATCAGGGAAAAACAGAAAGTCCTGAACAGACTGACAGTTCAGCAAGTGAAAAAACGATAGATGGACAGAGCCACAAATCGGACGTTCAACTGAATTACGTACCTTTTTGAGGAAAATCAGCGTACCTCTAAAAGCCGCCAGCCTTCTGAAATCAGAGGGTCTGGCGGTTTCCAAAACGGTTTGATGTTTTGCCGGATCGTGAGGGCGCCGCTGTATTCTTTCGGTATTGGGGCTTGACACGGCGCGGCAATGCGTCTATTACTGTTTGCAGACAGTCTGAAGGAGGTCCCCCGATGAATGACCTGAATTCCGCCCGGGAGGAAATATCCCGGATCGATGAAAGCATGGCCCGCCTCTTTGAGGAGCGGATGCATGCGGTCGAAACCATCGCAGCCTACAAGCGGGAGGCCGGCCTGCCCATCCGGGACCCGGGGCGCGAGGAAGCGCTTTTCGCCCGTGGCCGCGCCCTGATCCGGGATCCCGCCGTGGAAAGCCGGTATGTCGAATTTCTCCGGCAGGTCATCGACATCTCCTGTCGGTACCAGGAGGAGCTGATTCACGGGCGCACCGCCGCCTACGCCGGCATCGAGGGCGCCTACGCCCATATCGCCGCCCGGCAGCTTTTCCCCGAAGGCTCCTGCGCGGGCTATCCCTCCTTTGAAGCCGCTTACCGGGCGGTGGAAAGCGGCGAATGCGACTGCGCCGTCCTGCCGCTGGAGAACAGCTTTGCCGGCGAGGTCGGCACGGTGATGGATCTCCTGTTCACCGGTTCCCTTTTCGTCAATCAGATCCTGGATCTTCCGGTCCGTCACGCGCTGATGGCCTGCCCCGGCGCGGATCTTTCCGGCATCCGGACGGTCTACAGCCACGGCCAGGCCCTGCAGCAGTGCGCCTCCTTCATCCGCGGCCGCGGATGGGACACGGTGGAGTGCGCCAACACCGCGGTGGCCGCCCGCCAGGTGATGAAGCTCGGGGATCCCTCCGCCGCCGCCATAGCCTCGGAGGAGACCGCCGCCCTCTACGGCCTGACGGTCCTGGAGTCCGGCATCAACGATTCCCTCCTCAACTCGACGCGCTTCGCCGTGCTGAGCCGGAGCCAGAACCGGCCCGTCCGCTCCGGCGTCAAGGACACCGCGGGCTTCATCCTGGTCTTCACGGTCCAGAACCGGGCCGGCGCCCTGGCGCAGACGCTGAACATCATCGGCGCCCACGGATACAACATGAAAAACCTCCGCTCCCGTCCGATGAAGGACCTGCAGTGGAACTATTATTTCTATCTGGAAGCGGAAGGCAATATCGCCTGCGAGAACGGGGACATGCTCCTGCGGGAGCTGGGTGCGGTCTGCGCGAGGCTGAAGCTGGTGGGGATTTACTGACATGATGAACATGATTTTCAAGCGGGAAATGCCGACGGCCAACGTGATTCAGGAGATGTACCCCCTCTCCGAGGACATGCGCCGGCGCAAAAAGGAAAACGACGAAGCCGTCCGCGCCATTTTCACCCGGGAGGATCACCGGTTTCTGCTGGTAATCGGGCCCTGCTCCGCGGACCGGGAGGACGCCGTGCTCGAATACATCGGCCGCCTCCGCAGGCTGCAGGAAAAGGTGGCGGACCGGATTCTCATGGTACCGCGGATCTATACGAACAAGCCCCGCACCACCGGGGACGGCTACAAGGGCATGCTGCACCAGCCGGATCCCACCCATTCGCCGGACCTGCTGCGCGGGCTGCTCTCGATCCGGAAGCTGCACATCGACGCACTGGAGCAGACCGGCTTCTCCTGCGCCGATGAAATGCTCTATCCGGAGAACCACCGTTATCTCTCCGACTGCCTCTCCTATGTCGCGGTCGGCGCCCGCAGCGTGGAAAACCAGCTGCACCGCCTGACCGCCTCCGGGCTGGACATCCCCGTGGGCATGAAGAACCCCACCGGCGGCGACCTGAAGGTGATGATGAATTCCATCCGCGCCGCCCAGCACAGCCACACCTTCGTCTATTCCGGCTGGGAGGTCCAGAGCGCCGGCAACCCCATGGCCCACGCCATTCTCCGGGGCTACAGCAGCAAGCACGGAACCAGCGTCCCGAATTACCATTACGAGGATCTGCGCTTCCTGTACGAGCTCTACCGGACCAGCGGCCTTAAGAATCCCGCCGTCATTGTGGACTGCAATCACGCCAATTCCGGCAAGCAGTTTGATCAGCAGCCCCGTATCGCAAAGGAAATCCTCCACTCCATGCGGCTGAACGACGATATCCGGTCCCTCGTCCGGGGACTGATGATCGAAAGCTATCTGGAGGACGGCAGCCAGTCTCCGGAGGAGGGCGTCTTCGGAAAAAGCATCACCGACCCCTGCCTCGGGTGGGAAAAGACGGAGCGGATGGTGCTCGAGCTCGCCGATCTGCTGTAATATTCTGGAAAAGGGGAGGGCCGCGCAGGCGGCCCTCCCCTTTTCCCTTTACGTTCCTCAGGGCTCCGCGGTTTCGCGGAACCTGTTTTCGCAGGCCTTCTCCAGCGCCCTGACGATGATCTTCAGCGTCCGGATCCGGGCGTATTTCTTGTCGTTCGACTCGATGATATACCAGGGTGCGTTCTCCGTGCTGGTCTTCCGGATCATCTCGTCCACCGCCGTCTCATACTGCGGCCATTTTTCCCGGTTGCGCCAGTCCTCCTCGGTGATTTTCCATTGCTTCTCCGGGGTGTTCTGCCGGTCGGTAAACCGGGCCAGCTGCGTATCCTGATCGATATGGATCCAGAATTTCAGCACCACGGCGCCCCAGTCGGTCAGCTGGCGCTCAAACTCATTGATCTCGTTGTAAGCCCGCTTCCAGTCCTTCTCCGTGCAGAAGCCCTCCAGCCTTTCCACCATGACCCGCCCGTACCAGGTGCGGTCAAAGATGGCGATATGGCCCGTCCGGGGCAGCCGCGTCCAGAAGCGCCAGAGATACTGCCGGTTGAGCTCGTGGGGTTCCGGCGAAGCGATCGGGTGCACGTCGAATCCCCGCGGATCAAGCGGATAGGCGACCCGCCGGATATTGCCGCCCTTCCCCGCCGCGTCCCAGCCCTCATAGCACAGGATCACCGGGATCTTTTTCCGGTAGATGACGTTATGCAGTTCGCTCAGGCGGTCCTGCAGCTTCTTCAGCTCCTTCCGATATTCCTCCTCGCCGATTTCCGCGCTCAGATCCACCTCCCGGAGCAGCGGCATCTTCAGCAGGGGGAATTTTTCCTCAAAGGGATCCCCCACGTACCGCTCCTTTCCCAGCGCCTTCTCCGTCCTTTCCACGAGCAGCCTGAGCGCGTCCCGGACAGCCGTCTTCCGGCGCTGGCCGTCCAATACATGCCATTTCACATACTCCTGCGTGCTCTCCATGAAGGCGTCGTAGGCCTTGTGGAAGCTTTTGTATTCCCGGTGCTGCCGCAGGTCCTCCTCCGTGACCCGCCACTCCGTATCGCTGTTTTCCTTCAGGGCCTGCAGCCGTTCGAACTGCTCCTTCCGGTCGATGTGCAGGAACAGCTTGAGCACCAGATATCCCCCGTCCCGCAGCTGCCGCTCGAATTCGTTCACCGCGCGAACCCGGCGGTTGTATTCATTTTCGGTAATCTCATGATAAAGCGCCTTCCGGACGGTGCTCTCCATCCAGCCGGAATCCATGAAAACGATCTTCCCGTTCTCCGGGATGGCGGCGGCGTAGGGATAAAGGAAAGGATAGCGGCTTTCGCTCTCCGGGACGACCGCCGGGGAAACCACGTTGTAGAACCGGGGATCGAGCTCGCTGATCAGCTCCTTGATCAGGCTGCCCTTGCCCGCGGCCGCCCAGCCTTCGATCAGCACGAGGATCGGCAGCTTCTTCTCCCGCAGCCGCTGCTGCTGTCCCATCAGTTTCTCCCGCAGCGCCTTGATTTCGCCCGCGACGGCCGCTTTCTCCTCCGGCCGGTTTTCCTCAAAGATTTTCAGCATCCCGGTTTCCTCCCTTCTGCGCTTCCGGATCCGTCTCCATCAGGTCCTTCAGGGTCACGCTTTCCAGAAAGTGCTGAATCAGGCTGTTCAGCCGCAGCCAGGTCGGCAGGGTCGGGCACTCCGCCGCCTTGTCGCAGACCACCTCGCCCTCCTCCAGGCAGGACACGGGGGCCAGATCCCCCTCCGTCAGCCGGAGCACACTGCCCAGCGTGCATTCCTCCGGGGACTGGACCAGGCGGTATCCGCCGCCCTTCCCCCGGGAGCCCTTCAGGATTTTCGCCTGCACGAGGCTTTTGACGATGGTCTCCAGGTATTTTTCGGAAATGTCCTGGCGCTCCGCGATCTCCTTCAGGGGCAGGAAGCCTTCCTCCCCCTGGTTTTCCGCCAGATCCAGCAGGATCCGCAGCGCGTAGCGCCCCCGGGTTGAAATCATGGCCATGGTCTCACTCTCCCCTTTCCGCCGGATGCTCCGGGCTGTTCATTTTACCCTCCGCGATCTGTTCGTTCACCCACAGCTGAAGGTTGGCGACGGAGAGCGCGATCCTGTCCAGCACGGCCTTGATCTCCGTGAAGTCCTGATACTCGTCGGGGCGGACGCGCCCGTCCTCCACGATTTCAAGCAGCCGGTCCTTGCTCCGGTTCATCTGGTTCAGCGCGTTCAGCGTTTCCACCCCGATCTGCGCCAGCTCCTTGGATTCTGGCCGCAGCGCGTGCACCCGGCCGATGGGGCACTCGTTCGCGCAGTAGTAGCTGCAGAGAATCGGCGCCCGGTAATGCTCCGCAAGCAGCATCACATCCTCCGGCTGGGTCTGGATCCGGTCGTTCTCAATCTTCTCCAGCCGCTCCGGGGAAAGCCCGGGAATCATTTCCGCCGCCTTCTCCCGCGTCAGCCCGAGCTCCTCGCGGGTGAGCTGATAAATCGATTTGTTCTCCTTGACAGACCGTCGTCCCATCTTCCTGTCCTCCGTTCACCGGCAGGCCTTCCCGCCGCTTCAGTCAAATTCCACCAGCGTTTCCATGCCGGTTCCGTCCGTCTCCTCCGGGGCTTCCGTCTGGGGCGCGCCCTCCCCGGGCGCGTCCGGATCCGCGTCGACCGAAACGGTCACCCGCTTTCCCGTCCCCATGGCGGCGATCATCAGCGTATATTCCCCGGCCTCCAGGCTGCAGACGGAGCTCTTCCCGCTGGAGGAGGGAACCAGGGTCAGAATCGTGGAACCTCCCGAATCCAGCACCGAGATGCTGACCGTGGCTTCCTCCGTGCGCATATGGACCCTGGCGCTTTTTTCCAGGATCAGGCGGACATAGAGCGGATCCCGGTTTTCATTGAAGGCGCCGGTGAATTTCTCCCCCGGGGTGAAGGAAGCGAGGATCAGGCTGTCGTCCACCCGTTCCCGGTTGGCCATCCGGACGGCCGCCTCGGTGGCGGTCTTGAGAACCATGGCGGCGTCGTACAGCGCCTGCTCGGCTTCCTCCGCGGCCTTCCGGGCCTCCTCCGCGGCGGCGCGCTTTCCGTCCGCGTCCTCCCGGGCCGCCTCCGCGGCCCGCTCCGCTTCCGCCGCCGTCCGCTCCGCACGCGCCCTCTCGCCGGGCTCCGCGCTCTCCGCCGCGCTCCGGGCTTTCTCCGCCGCTTCCCGCTTCTCTTCGGCGGCTTCCTCAGCCTCCTCCGCGGCGGCCTCCGCCTCCTCGGCCGCCTCGCTCTTCGCGGCGGATTCCCGGGCCACGGCGCGCGCCTCCCGCTCCGCCAGGGCGCGGGCTTCTTCCGCCTCCGCCGCCGTCCGCCACGCGCCGCCCTCCTCCGCGAGGGCTTTCCCCGCCGTCAGGGAGAGCAGCAGCAGGAAGGCCGGGAGCAGAAGCAGCATCAGTCCGCGCCGCCTGAACGCGCCCATCCGTTCCGCGCCCCCTTCCTTCGCTTTTTTACACTTTTTTGATTATACCACACCCCGCGGCCTTCCGTCCATGATTCCGCGGCATCCCTTTCTGTATTCTGTATTCACGGCATCCCTTTCCGTATTCTGCCGGAAAAAAATAAGCGGCGCGGATGATCCTCCGCGCTGCCTGAGCTTCAGGTTTCCTCCGTTCGCAGCAGCCCGTTAAGCAGCTGATACAGCCTGAACGCGTCCTCGTGGGGCAGGGGAATGCAGCGGCCGATCTGCTGCGGAATATCCCGGACCTTTTCCCGCAGCGCCCAGCCCTGTTCGCTCAGCCGCACCTTGACCACCCGCTCGTCCTCCGCGCAGCGGCTGCGCCGGACGTATCCCTCCTGCTCCATCCGTTTGATCATGGGCGTGATCGTCCCGTTGTCCAGGTACAGCCTCCTGCAGAGATCCCCCACCGTCGTCTCGCCGTATTCCCACAGGCAGAGGAAGACGATGTACTGCGTATAGGTCAGCCCCAGCGGCTTGAGAAAGGGCGTGTAGGCGTTCACAATCCTCCGGGAGGCGGCATACAGGGGAAAGCACAGCTGGCTTTCCAGCATCAGCTGCGGATAGGTCTCCATCGTGCTTACGGGTTCCGCGTTCATCTGATTCTCTCCTGTTCAGGGGTTTTTACGGATAAAACCGCGCCCCCCGGGGGCGCGGAAAAAAATGGTTTCACCGCGGCAGCGCGCCTTACAGGTTGCTCTTCACCCAGGACGCGATCGCGGGCTGCGGCTTGAAGCCGATGGACTGGCTCACAAACTCGCCCTTCTTCATCATGACGAGGCAGGGGACGCTCTGCACGCGGTACTCCGCCGCCAGCTCGGGGCATTCGTCCACATCCACGCTGTAGAAGGAAACCTGTCCCTTCATCTCCTCGCTGACCGCCTCCACCACGGGAGCCAGCATCCTGCAGGGGCCGCACCAGGTGGCGTTAAAATCCACCACCGCCGCGTCCGCCGCTTTCGCTTCGCTCAGAAATTCCTGCTCACCGATCTTCCTGACCATCTTCAGTTGCTCCTTTTTCTTTCGTCGAGATAGCTCACGGCGCTCAGCGCCGCAATATTACCCTCTCCGGCGGCCTTGATGTACTGGTAGGGCGTCCCCGTGATATCCCCGCAGGCGAACAGACCGGGCAGGCTGCTTTCCATCCTGCGGTTCACCCGCACATGGGCTCCCTCCGTCTCCAGCCCCGGAACCAGCTGGCCAGGCGCCACGGCGTCCCGAAGCACGAAAACCGCTTCAACAGGATAATCCATTTTCTCCGTTTTGACAAGCATCTTCCCGTCCGGCCGCTCCAGCGCGGTCACCTTTTCCGGAATGATCCGGACGTTCTCCGGCAGCGCGGGCGTCCCCGCGTACATGGGAAAATACAGCACCTCCGGGCAGATCTCGCTCAGGAACGCCGCCTCGCTCTCCTCGGCGGCGCTGTAGGCCACCACGGCGACCGTCTTTCCCCGCACGAGGGACGCGTCGCAGGTCGCGCAGTAGCTGACGCCGTGGCCCAGCGCTTCCTCCTCCCCGGGCAGGGGCTTTCCCTGGACAACGCCGGTCGCAAGGATCACCGTCGCCGCCTCGATCATCTCTTCCCCGGCCTGCAGCGCGAAATAATCGCCCATGGCGTAAACGGCGCTCACGCGCTCCGCGGTAATCCCGATGCCCATCCGGTCCAGGTGCCCGCGGAACGCCCCGGCCAGCTCCTCCCCCGAAACGGCGGGGAACCCCAGGTAGTTCCGGATCTCATGGGCCCTGGCCAGCTTCCGGCTCAGGTCCTCCGGGCCCAGCAGGATAATCTTCTTGTTTCGGATGACGGCGGTCACCGCCGCCTCCAGCCCCGCGGGGCCCGTCCCGATGATGGCGATATCATAGCGCTCCATCGCGTATCTTCCTTTCCCGCGCGGAAGCATTCCGCGCCTTCACTCCCTTACAGCAGGCTCTCCACGCAGGCGCGCACCTGCTTCATGTCGGCGGTAGGCTCGAACCGGGCCGCCACCTCGCCCTCCCGGGTGACGACGAACTTGGTAAAGTTCCACTTGATGTCCGGGTTGTTCTTGTAATTCTTGTCGATCTTCTTCAGCATCACGCCCATCGCCAGCGCGGCGGGGCCGTGGCCGAAGCCCTCGAAGCCCTTCTGGCTCTTCAGATAGGCGAACAGCGGCAGCTGGTTTTCCCCGTTGACGTCGCTCTTCTTCATCTGAGGGAACTGCGTGTTGTACTTCAGCGTGCAGAACTCGTGAATCTCCTCGTCCGTGCCCGGGGTCTGGCCGGCGAACTGGTTGCAGGGAACGTCGATGATCTCCAGGCCCTGATCGTGGAAGGCTTCGTACATCTCCTCAAGATCCCTGTACTGGGGCGTGAAACCGCAGCCCGTGGCGGTATTCACGACGAGCAGGACCTTGCCCTCGTAGTTCTTCATCAGGATTTCCTCTCCCTTGGCTCCGGTCAGGGTGTAATCATAAATGCACATGGTTCATTCTCCTTACGATCCGGTTTGTTCAGTAAACCTTTGATCAAATATAATTTACCACGGGCAGCAATTCCTGTCAATACCTTTTATCAAATATTTTGAAAAAAACGGGATCCTTTAAAGATGCCCGTTCATGATGGCGGAAATCAGCCTGTCGCTGTTGAAAAGCGGCGCCAGCGTGCTCCCAGCCACCAGCCCGCTCAGGTTGTCCACCGGGATCGCCGTCTGGACCAGGGGCAGCAGGGCAAAGGCGAGGAAGCACAGCAGCACCCCGCGCAGCAGGCCGAAGGCGCCCCCCGCCAGGGCGTTCATCTGCTTGAGCACCGGGAACCTGAACAGCACCTTCAGGAAGCCCAGCACGAGATGGAGTGCCAGGAACAGCGCCAGGAAGCAGATCAGGAAGCAGATCACGTTCAGCACCGCCCCGACGATCGTCTGGGAGACGTAATCGCCCACCCGGCTGATGCCCGCGCCCTGGAAAACCTGGTTCTGCAGGTTATTCTGCAGCAGGTTCGCAAGCGGACCGGGAAGGTTGACCTTGGAGATGATCTCCGCGATCCCGCCGGATCCGAGGGCTGAAACGCTGGTCTGGGCCAGGGTCTGATCCCCGATCCGGGTTCCCGCGTCCGTGTAGGACATCAGCGTCCGGATCAGGTCCGGATTGCTCTGAACCCAGGCCACCAGCTTCGGGTTCAGCCAGAAGCTGAGTCCCAGGGACAGCACGCAGCTTCCGAGCGACGCTACGGAGCTCACGAAGCCCCGGTACAGGCCCACCAGGACGCTCACGCCCAGAATCCCCAGGATGATGATGTCGATGATGTTCATGCGCTCCCTCTTTCCGCGTTTCTATCTCTGGGCCCTCGGGCACTTTTTCCGCGCCTCCGTCAGGACGGGATCGTGATCCCCTCCCGGCGCGTAGGCCGCGTTGATTTCCTCGATCTCCGCCCTTCTGAGCGCCGGCGCGCACCATTCGCAGCGCTTCATCCGGGAGAAGGGCTCCTCGTCCAGCTCCCCGTAGGTGAAGGGCTGCATCTTCAGATCCGGCGCGCAGCGGCAGGTCTCGGCGGAATGGTAGTACCGGCCGTTTTCGGGATTGCAGTACAGCAGCGTATCGTCCGCGGGAACCGCGATCTGCCTTCCCTGCCAGTCCTCCCAGATCAGCAGCCGGGTCCGGGAATTCTTCCTGAGGTTCGCCCAGATCCAGTTCATGTTGACCCCTTCGGGGGTTTCCTTCCGCTGCACCCGGATGCAGCCGTGGCTGGCCTTCCTTCCCAGTTTTCCCTCCGTGCTGCTGTAATTCCGGCTCCTCCCGTCCTCGCCCAGGATATAGGGAACCTCGTGCAGCAGATCCCCCTTATTGAATCGGATCGCCTTGCCGCAGATCATATTGTCCGATTTGAAGTCCCCGACCTTGCTCGTCAGCAGGAACTCGCCGCTCCGGGTCTCGTTGTAGGGCTGCCGCCTGTTGCTCAGCCCGGTGGAAACCATCAGCGTCGTGAACAGCCGGCCCTCCCGGAAGATGTAGAGCCGCTGGGTCAGCTTGTCGATCACCATGCCCATCTCCTGGCTGGGTACAATCTCCTGCAGGTATTCAGTCAGCACGTACCCCTGCACCAGGGCGTTCCAGTTCAGGATCGGGGAATCGTGGAAGGAGGAGGAATAGCATTCCACCAGGCTCCACTCCTCGCCCCGCTCCAGCACGTGCACGCCCTGCGTGGCGCAGGTGATGCTTCCCAGCCCCCGGCTGTCCGGGGAGGGCGCCTCCCGCAGCATGATCTGGGCCTTCTCCCCCTTGCCGTTGTCCACCACGGTGATGGGAGCAGTCAGCACCTGCCAGACAGCTTCTTCATCGCTGATATCCATGGGAAGCGTCCAGTAGCTGAGCGCCGGATCCCTGCCCTCGAAGGGGCTGGAGTACGAGGGCGTGAATCCCTCCCGGGGACCCGTCGGTCCCCACGCGGAAAGCCCGACGGCGATCGGGGTCTCCGCCCGGAAGGCGCCCGCCTCCAGCCGCAGCGTCCAGGTTCCCGCCGGCGCCGGCGCGTGGTTCCGGGTGCCGTTCCAGTACAGGGTATTCTGTCCCGCAACGCCCTGAACATCCAGGGCGACCGCAAAGACCTCCTTCCCCGTCTCATCCGCCAGCACCAGGTCGGCGGTTTCCGCCCGCGGCAGCGTAAAGGAGATCAGAACCGGCGTCCAGGGAATCACCGTGCCCTCCGGCACGCTGACCGAGGCTTCCCCGTCCGCGCCCAGCGCGGCCAGGGGGAGCAGGCACAGCGCAGCCAGAAGGCAAATCCATCTTTTCACAGGCTCGCTCTCCTCTTCCGTTTTTTTCGATGGGGGAATCCCGCTTCCGGCTCCCCCGTTCTCTCAGTAGATGCCCGCCATGGCCTGGGTCAGCGCGGACATCGCCGCGGCGACCTCCGACTGCGTCGGCGTCTCCTGCGAAATGACGCGCTCCAGCGCCGCGGCCGAGCCGTTCACCGCCTGATACGCGGCGCCGGCCGGATCCATTGAGCGCAGCATTTCCTCCGCGTCTCCCAGCAGAATCCGGGCGTCCGAGATCAGGGCGGCGGTCACGGGCGAAATGCCCGCGTTCTGGTTTCCCGCATTATGCAGGCTGCACACGGTGCCCGAGGCCGCGGCGGCGGTGCCCAGGTACTCCTCCAGCACCGACTGGTATTTGGTGCCCAGGAAGGAGTAGAGCGGATGCCCCGCCGGAATGCTGATCGTTCCCCGGTTCACCGGATGGGGGCACCAGGGGGACGCAGGCATGCCCGTATCCGCGCACAGCGTTTCCGTCACATGCATCTGGCAGTACACCGTGGGTTCCTTCCCCACCGCCCAGTAATCCTTCGTGGTTCCGTACCCCATGGCGTCCTGCCTGCACGCGTCCGTCGCCAGCTGGCCGCTGACGGTGCAGGTTTCCACCCGGGTCACGTGGTAATCGGAAGCGTTTCCCCTCAGGATCTCCTGATTGGAAAGTCCCTGATGCAGCCGGCTCATGTAGGCCTGCCAGAGGGGCGCCGCGGCGCCGGATCCGGTGGATTTGGAGGACAGCGCCTTGTAGTTGTCATGCCCCACCCACAGGGCGGAGGCGTAGTACCCCGTCATGCCGGCAAAGAACACGCCCTTCTGGTCCGAGTTGGTTCCGGTCTTGCCGGCCACCGTCTGGCCCTTGATTCTGGCGGAGGTTCCGGTGCCGGAGGCAACGGCGGATTTCAGCATGTCCACCGTCATCCAGGCGGTGCTGTCCGAAAAGACCCGCCTGCGCTCCTGATGCTGGTGGCCGTCCCAGACCACGTCCCCGTTCGAGTCGGAAATCCCCAGCACGGAGATCGGCTTCTGGTAGACGCCCCCGTTGGCCAGCACCCCGAAGGCGACCGTCATCTGCAGGGGCGTGATGCCCGAGGACCCCAGCGACAGCCCGAAGGGCGTCGCGTCGATGTGCGCGTCGTCAATGCCCATCCGGTGCAGGAAATCCACGCTCCGGTCCACCCCGACCCGGTACAGCAGCGTATAGGCTGCGGCCGTGTTGTGGGATTTCATCAGGGCGGCGCGCAGGGTCTCCGGCCCCACATATCCGCCCCCGCCGTAGTTGGTGGGCCAGCTGTCGTTCCCCTTCGCGTCCTTCCAGCCGGGGATGGGCAGCGGCATGTTGTAGGCGATGGAGGCCGGGCTGGCCCCCAGCTCCAGCGCCGGTGCGTAGACGGCGATGGGCTTGATGGAGGAGCCCACGGGCATCCGCATGTCCGTGGCGCGGTTCAGGGTCTTCCGGGCGGTGACCTCCGTCCTGGACCCCACGACGGCCTTCAGCTCTCCGGTCCGGTAATCCAGCACCGCGCAGGCCGCCTGCGGCTGGATGATCTCCGTGTAGGTTCCGTCCGAATTCCGGCTCCGGAACACCTTGTCGGCAGGATCCCGGAGGGCGGGATACTTCTCCCAGCCCTGCAGGGTCTGCTGCACGGTCTCCTGAATCTGGGGATCCAGCGCCAGCTTCACCCGGTATCCGCCGGTCCTCAGCTCGGTTTCCATCGCGGCCCGGTTGGCCGGCGTATTCTCCAGCCCCCGCATCTCGAGGAAGATATCCACCACCTCGCCGACCGCGTATTCCACGTAGTGGGCGTAGGGATACATGGTATCCCCGGCCGTTTCCGAATGCTCCAGCACATGGGCCGAGGCGGGATCCAGCGCCGCCTGGTACTGCTCCCGGGTAATGAACTGGTTTTCGTACATGCATCTCAGCACGTAGTCTGTCCGGTTGTTGGTGACCGCCCGGTAGTCCACCTTGTCGCTGGTGCGGGTGTAGAGGTTCCTGCGGGGATTGTAGTAGTAGGGATTGTTGGTAACCCCGGCGAGAATCGCGCACTCCCGCAGAGTCAGCTCTCCCAGGCTCTTGCCGAAATAGCCCTCCGCGGCCACCTGGACGCCGTAATAGTTCTCCCCCAGGTAAATGGTGTTCAGATAGCTTTCCAGGATCTGGTCCTTGGTGTAGCGGACCTCCAGCTGCATGGCCAGCCAGGCCTCCTGGATCTTCCGTTTGTAGCTCTGCTCCGAGGACAGCAGGGTGTTCTTGATCAGCTGCTGCGTGATCGTGGAGCCTCCCTGGGTGCCGCTGGAGGTCAGGTTGTTCAGGAAAGCGCCGGCGATCCGCTTCAGGTCCACGCCGGAATGGGAATAAAACCGGGCGTCCTCCACGGCCACATAAGCGTCCCGCAGCATCTTCGGCATCGCCTGCAGGGAAACCATGACCCGGTTCTCCGTCCCCTTGTACTCGGTGATCAGCTGGTTGTTGCAGTCATAGATGAAGGAGGTCTGGGCCTGCCCGTCCAGCGCCGCCAGGTCCAGCTCCGGCGCCGTCTCGACATATCCCTTGGCGATGCCCAGCAGCGCCCCCGCGCCGGCCACCACGGCCAGCACCGCCAGCAGCGCCGCGACGCGGATCACGTTCACCGCGACGCTCAGCAGAAAATTCGGCTTCCGGGTTTCCGGGCGGAAGATGCTGCGCTTCTCGGGCTTCTCCTCCTCCTCCTCCGCGAAGGCCTCCTCCCCGCCGCCGGCATCGTACCCTTCGAATCCCTCCGGATCCTGCGGTTCGTCCCCGAACTGCTCCGGATCCGTTCCTTCCTCTTCCGGATCGTAGTCCTCGGGCACAAACTCGTACTTTCCTTCCCGCCTGCCGCGCTTCAGCATCTCTCCCCCTCCTTTCCCGATATCATTCCAGAATCCATCAATTCTATCCTATCACCAATCCCCCGATTTTGCAATGATTTCAAAACATCCTCGTAACAATTCCGCCTCGCGGCTCCCTTTTCACGGGGCGCGGATACCGCGCGGCGGCCGCCGGGAGCTGTAACCGGCGCACCAAAAAGCCGGAGCCTTCGGGCGAAGGCTCCGGCGGGAACGCTTGCCGGATTATCCCTTTTTGCGCTTGGAAACCACGTCGAAGATGACAGCCACCAGAAGCACGCTTCCCTTCACCACGTACTGCCAGGAATCCGTGAAGCCCAGGATGGACATGCCCATGTTCAGCACGCCCAGCAGCAGGGCGCCGATGACCACGCCGCCGACAGTTCCGCTTCCGCCGTAAGCGGACGCGCCGCCGATGAAGCAGGAGGCAATGGCATCCATTTCAAAGGAGGTGCCGGTCTGGCCGGATACGGAGCCGACGCGGGCCAGGCAGAGCATGCCGCACAGGCCCGCGAGCAGGCCCATGTTGGCGTAGGCCAGGAAGTAAATCCGGTTGGTGTTGATACCGGACAGCCGCGTGGCCTTCTCGTTTCCGCCGACGGCGTAGAAATACCGGCCGATCACCGTTTTGGAGGTGATGAAGTAATAGATCAGGCAGACCGCCAGCACCCAGACGAGCATGACGGAGATTCCCTTGTACTGGCTCAGCTTGGTGGTGTACCACATGATCAGGGCGCCGACGATCGCGACCCTGCCGTAGTCCATCACGGCCGAATTCAGATGATATCCGTTCTTCTTCTTGTTCACCCGTCCCCTGGCGGTCATCAGCAGGATCAGAACCACCACGATGCCGCCGATCACCAGCGGGGACCAGATGTGGGGATTGTCCACCGGCGCTTCCTTCGTGGAGATGACGTCCAGCCCGGGGATGTTGATGTAGGACGTGAACAGGTTGTTGAATGCCGCGTTCTGCATCGGAACGGTTTTGTTGTTCACGACCAGCCGGCCGATTCCCCTGAAGATGAACATGCCGGCGAGCGTCGTGATGAACGGCGGAATCCGGACGAAGCCGATCCAGTACCCCTGCCACGCACCGATCGCGAGGCCGACCAGCAGGCAGACCGGAATGGTGAGATAGGGATTCCAGCCGAGGTTCGTAATCAGCACCGCGGCCAGGCCGCCGACCAGACAGATGACGGACCCGACGGACAGGTCGATGTTGCCGCCGGTCAGGATGCACAGCAGCATGCCGCAGGCCATGACCAGCACGTAGCCGTTCTGCAGCAGCAGGTTGGACATGTTCTGCGCGTAGATCAGCCTGCCGTCCGTCAGCGCCGCAAAGAGAATAAACACCGCGACCAGCGCGATGGTCATGGAGTTCCGGGTCAGAAATCCGACGATATTCCTGGAGCTGCCGCCTGCTGCTTTTTCCGCAGTTTTAACCGTCATAGCTTAACACTCCTTTTCAAAAATGATTCTTTCGTTTGCCTCAGGGGACGGCTCAGCTGTCCCGGATGATATAACCCATGATCTCCTCCTGGGTCGTTTCCTTCGCGTTCAGCTCCGCCAGCAGCCTTCCCTCGTTCATCACGTAGATGCGGTCGCACATGCCGAGCAGTTCCGGCATCTCCGATGAAATCATGACGACGGACTTCCCGTCCGCCACCATCTGGTTCATCAGGCAGTAGATATCGTATTTTGCGCCGACGTCGATGCCGCGGGTCGGTTCGTCCATGATCAGGATATCCGGCTCAGTGAACATCCATTTCCCAAGCAGCGCCTTCTGCTGGTTGCCGCCGGACAGGTTGCCGACCTTCTGCTCGACGGAGGGCGCCTTGGTTCCCATCTCCTGCCGCATCTTCTCGGCCGCGATCTTCTCCCCGTCCTTGTCGATGATCCCCCTGCTGCTGATCTTGTCAAGCCGGGGAAGCGTCGTGTTGAAGCGGATGCTTTCATTCAGCAGCAGGCCGTTGGTCTTCCGGTCCTCCGTCACGTAGGCGAGGCCCGCGTGGATGGCGGCTTCCGGATTCCGCAGATGGGTCTTCTTCCCGTGCAGATACAGCTCGCCCCGGATGTTCGTGCCGTAGCTCCTGCCGAAGATGGACATCGCCAGCTCCGTGCGCCCGGCGCCCTGGAGGCCGGAGAATCCGATTATCTCGCCCTTATGCACCTTGAAGGAGATATGGTCGTCCACGACCTTCTCGGGATAGAGCGGATGATGGACCGTCCAGTCCTTCACCTCCAGGCTGACCTCCGGCTGCACATTGTGCTCCCTCTCCGGATAGCGGTCCTCCATCGCCCGGCCGACCATTCCCTTGATGATCCGGTCCTCGCTGAACTCGTCCACGCCCTTGACCAGCGTCTCAATCGTCGTGCCGTCCCGGATAATCGTGGCCTTGTCCGCGCAGTAGATGATTTCATTCAGTTTATGGGTAATGATAATGGACGTGAGCCCCTGCTTCTTGAATTCCATCAGAAGGTCCAGCAGCATCTTGGCGTCCTCGTCGTTCAGCGAGGAGGTAGGCTCGTCCAGTATCAGAAGTTTCACATTCTTGGAGAATGCCTTGGCGATCTCGACCAGCTGCTGTTTGCCGGTTCCGATGTCCTTGATCAGCGAGTGGGGCGACTCCTGCAGCCCGACCTGCCGCATATGCTTCTCCGCCTCAGCATAGGTTTTGTTCCAGTCGATGACTCCTGCGCTGCTTTTGATTTCATTGCCCAGGAACATGTTCTCCCCGATTGAAAGCAGAGGAATCAGCGCCAGTTCCTGGTGGATGATGACGATGTTTTCCGCCTCGGATTCCTTCAGCGTCCTGAACTGGCACAGCTTCCCGTTGTAGTAGATCTCGCCGGAATATGTGCCGTACGGATAGATGCCCGAGAGCACATTCATCAGCGTGGATTTTCCGGCGCCGTTTTCCCCGATCAGCGCATGGATGGTCCCGCGTTCCACAACCAGGTTGACGTTGTCCAGCGCCTTGACGCCCGGGAATTCCTTGGTGATGTTTTTCATTTCCAGAATAATATCAGCCAAGTGCAATTCCTCCTTACATCCAGACAATCATTCTGAAAAGCGGGCGGGGGTTTTCCCCGCCCGCTGCGGTATTTGGTTCAGCGGAAGATTATTCCACGGCTTCCAGATACTTCTGGTTCGCATCCCACTTGTACAGGCCGGTGTCAACCAGATACTGGAGGTTGTCCTTGGTCACGACGGTGGGAACCAGCAGGAAGGAAGGCGTGTTGTGGCCTTCGGAGCTGAAGTAGGACTCGGTATCATAAGCGCACTCGATCTCCTGCGCGGCCGCCAGGGCAGCGCCGTCGATTTCGTCGCCCGCCAGAATGGCCTTCGCCACGGACAGGGTCACAACCGCTTCGTTCGCGACGTTCTTGTAAACGGTCATGGTCTGCTTGCCGTCGACCACGTTGATCAGGTTGGCGATGTCGCCGTCCTGGCCGGTCACGACCACGGCATTGCCGCCGGCATAGTCGGATTCCAGAGCCTGCACAACGCCGCGGGCGGTGGAGTCATTGGAGCACAGCCAGGCGTCCAGCACGGTGCCGTCCGCATAGTAGGAACCCAGGATGTTCTGGGCACGGGACAGGGCATTGTCGGTGAGCCACTGCTCGGTGCCGACCTGCTCCATGGTGGTCTGGCCGGACGGAACCTTGATGGTGCCCTTCTCGATGTATTCCTTCAGCTGGTCATAGGCGCCGTTGAAGAAATAGAAGGCGTTCGGATCGGTGGGGGCGCCGCCGGTGAATTCCATGTTGAAGGTCTTGTCTCCGGCATTCTCCAGATCCAGGGCCTCCTTGACGAACTCGCCCTGCAGCTTGCCGACGGTGTAGTTGTCGAAGGAGACATAATAGGTCACGGCGTCATTCTCGATCATGCGGTCGTAGGCGATGACCGGGATGCCCTTCTCGGCAGCTTCGTTCAGCACGGTGTTCAGGCCGGCGCTGTCGATGCAGGAGATGATCAGCATGTCAACATTCTGGCTCAGCATGTTGGCAATGTCGTTCACCTGCTTGTCGTTGTCGTTGTCGGAATAGGTCAGGATGACTTCGTAGCCGGCCTGCTTGAACTGATCCTCCAGGTAGGCGCCGTCACGGTTCCAGCGTTCCAGGGACTGGGTGGGCATCGCGATGCCGACCTTCTTGGCGCCGCTCTCGGCAGCCGCAAAGGACACCACGCTCAGCGCAAGCGCCAGGCAAAGCAGCAGAGAAATCAACTTTTTCATGGGTATGCACTCTCCTTTTTCCTTATTTTTTTTGCGGACGTTCCTCCGCAATCGGATGGAAGAATTCTATGCCATCCTTCCCATTTTGTCAATACTTATCTGTTGTTTTTTTGCTCCGTCTGTTGCCTTTCCCCGGGCGCTTCCGGCCGCCTCGCGGGCGGTTTCCAGGCGCCCGCGGGCAAAGAAAAACCGCCGGAGCTGAAGGCTCCGGCAGTGCGGTATCGGATCAATCCACGGTGTAGGGCATCAGGGCGATGGCACGGGCGCGCTTGATGGCCTCACTCAGCTGGCGCTGATGTTTCGCGCAGTTGCCGCTCATCCGGCGGGGCAGGATCTTGCCGCGCTCATTGGTGAAGCGGCGCAGACGGTTGATATCCTTGTAATCGATGTACTCGATCTTATCCACGCAGAAAGCGCAGACCTTCCGGCGGGGACGGCGTCCTCCGCGGGGGCGGGGCCTTCTTTCTCCACGATCTTCAGACATGGGGCTTGTACCTCCTTATTTCGTTAAAAGGGCAGTTCGTCGGTTTCCACAGCGGTAAAACCGGCGGACGGGGTCTCCGCGGCAGGCGCGGACGAAGCGGCGGGCGCGGCATAGCCGCCGTCGCCTTCCATCTCGCTCCGGGAAGACAGGAACTCAACATCGTTCGCCATCACTTCCAGGGAAGCGCGCGTCTGTCCGTCGCTGCCCTGATAGGTATGCACGCTCACGGGGCCCACAACGGCCACCTTCCGGCCCTTGGCCAGATAGCGCGCGCAGTTGTCGCCCAGCTGGTTCCAGGCGGAAACACGGAAGAAATCCGCCTCCGGCTGGCCGGCCTGGGCGTCGCGGCGTCCGCGGCGGTTCACCGCCACCGTAAAGGAGCAGACGGTCGCCCCGGAGGGGGTGGTCCGCTGTTCCGGATCGCGGGTCAGATTCCCGATAATTGTCAGCCTGTTCATCTTCCTCTCCCCTTCCGCTTATTCAGCTTCGGCGGCCGGAGCGGCTTCCTCGGCGGGAGCGGCAGCCTCGGCAGGGGCGGCTTCCTCGGCGGGAGCGGCCGGGCGCACGGGGCGCGGCTTCACTGCGGAGCGCTTCTCCTCCAGCTTCACCACCAGATAACGCAGCACGTTTTCGTTAATCTGCAGGTTGCGCTCGAGCTCGCGGGGCAGTTCGGCAGGGGCCTTGAAGTTCACCAGAACGTACCAGCCCTCGGTCTTGTAGTCGATCGCGTAGGCCAGGCGGCGTTTTCCCCAGGTCTCGTCGACCTTCTCGATCTCACCACCGTTCGCGGTAATCAGCCCGGAAACCTTTTCAATCAGTTCCTTGCGGGCGGTCTCCTCGAGCCCCGTGTCGATGATGTAGATCATTTCATACCTGTTCATCATTCTTTCACCTCCTCACGGACATATGGCGCTGCTTATCCTGCAGCGCAAGGATGTGCCAATCAAGAATTATAGCAGATTGTTCCGTCCATTGCAAGCCCTGATTTCCGGCTTTCCGCGGACTTTTTTGCGGCTTTTTTGAGGTTATCCGGCTTTTTCCGCCGTCCTGCCCGTCCTCCGGCTCCGCGGTTCCCCGCGGTCCCCGCCTCATTCCGGCAGCAGGGCCGCGCTGCGGATCCGCCGTCCCAGCCGGCCCTCCACATACCTCCGCAGAAGCGGCAGGGGGGCATAGCTCTCCGGCGTGTCCAGCCAGGCCGCGGAACCGCGGCCCAGGGCTTCCCGCATCCACCGCAGCTGCTGCGGCGCCAGGCTTACCCGGTCCTTCTCCCCGGGCTCCCCGGACTGCCTTTTGGCCTCCCGGCACGCCGCGCAGAGCACGCCGCCCTCCTCCAGGTCGAAGAAGAAGGGGCCCTCCTCCAGGCTCCGCCCGCAGGCGACGCAGTGGTTCAGCCTCGGCTTGAAGCCCTCCGCGGCCGCGAAATGCAGCAGGAACCCCGCCAGCAGCGGGCGCCAGGGCTGGTCGGAGAAGGCCAGGCGGCTGAGGGTGTGCAGCAGCAGCATGAAGAGCTCCTGCCGCTCCTGCTCCGGCTCCACCACCGCCTCCGTCACGCTCAGCAGGTAGGTCCCGCAGGTCAGCCGCTCATAGTTTTCCCGCAGGGTGTAGAAGGTCTCCGTCAGCCGCACGGAGGTCACGGTCGTTCGGCCGCCGGACTCATACAGCATGTAGTCCCCCAGCGCGAAAAGCTCCCCGGCGTTCAGGTTGTGGGATCTGGGTTTCCTGCAGTTCCGGATGACCGCGTCGATCCGCCCCCGCGAGGGGCTGAAGAGCGTCACCATCCGGTCGTTGTCCCGGTAATCCACGTGCCTCAGCACGATCGCCGTATTTTCCGTCTGTATCATGGCGCAGCTTCCGCCTCAGTTCCGGCTGTCCCTGCTGCGGATTTCGAACCGGCGCACCTTGCCGGAGATCGTCTTGGGCAGCTCCGCGACAAACTCGACCCGCCGCGGGTACTTGTAGGGAGCGGTCAGATGCTTCACATGGTCCTGCAGTTCCTTCACCATGGCGTCGGAGGCCTCGTATCCGGGCTTGAGCACCACCGTCGCCTTGACGATCTGGCCCCGGAGCGGGTCCGGCACGCCCGTGATGGCGCACTCCAGCACCGCCGGATGCTCCAGCAGCGCGCTCTCCACCTCGAAGGGGCCGATCCGGTAGCCGCTGGACTTGATGACGTCGTCCGCGCGGCCGACGTACCAGTAGTATCCCCATTCATCCTTCCACGCCAGGTCGCAGGTGTGGTACAGGTTTCCGGAGAGGGCCTCCGCCGTCATCTCCGGGTTCCGGTAATAGCCCGCGAACATGCCGTAGGGCTTTCCGTGGTGGATCCGGATCACGATTTCCCCCGTCGTTCCGGCCGGGCAGCTGTTCCCCTCCGCGTCCACGATATCCACGTCGAACAGGGGGGCCGGCTTGCCCATGCTCCCCGGCACCGGTTTGACCCAGGGGAAGGTCACCAGCGTCGGCACCAGCTCCGTCTGCCCGAAGCATTCATGCAGCTCGATCCCCGTCTGCCGCTTCCAGTCCTCGGCGATCTCAGGGCTCAGCGGCTCCCCGGCCACGGAGCAGTGCCTCAGGCTGCTCAGGTCGTAGCGGCTCAGGTCCTCCTGCAGGATAAAGCGGTACATGGTGGGCGGAGAGCAGTAGGTCGTGATCCCGAACTTCTCGATCATGGCCAAAATCTCCGCGCCCCTGAACTTGTCGAAATCGTAGACGAAGACGCAGCTTCCCGCCAGCCACTGGCCGTAGAGCTTGCCCCAGACGGACTTGGCCCATCCGGTTTCGGACACCGTCAGATGCAGCCCGCCGTCCTCGCACTGCAGCCAGTAGACCCCCGTCAGGATATGCCCCAGGGGATAGAAGAAATCGTGCGCCACCATCTTGGGCTGCCCGGTGGTTCCGGAGGTAAAATACACCAGCATGATATCCCGGTCGCAGGGATACGCGTCCCCCTCCGGCTTTTCCCACACGTCAGAGGCGGCGGCGAAGCCCCGGTCGAAGCTCTCGAAGCCTTCCCGCTCCGACCGCACCAGGACCAGGTGTTTCAGCGTCGGGCAGTCCGGCGCGGCCTCCAGCACCGCGTCCGCCACCACGGAGGTGTGCTCCGTGGTCACGATCACGCTGATTCCCGCGCTCTGCACCCGGTAGCGGATATCCTTCGCCGTCAGCAGATGGGTCGCGGGCACGGCGATGGCGCCGATCTTGTGCAGCCCCATCAGCACCGGCCAGAATTCATGATGCCGCTTCAGGATGAGCATCACCGCGTCGCCCTTCCGGACGCCCAGGGAGTGGAAATAGTTGGCGGCCCGGTTGCTGTCCAGCATCATCCGTCGGAAATCGTACCTGACCACATCCCCCTCCGGATCCGTCCACAGCAGCGCGGGGCGCTCCGGATCCTCCCGGCCGTAGCGGTCCACCACGTCGTAGGCAAAGTTGAACCCCCGCACCTTCTTCAGGCGGAAGTTCTTGTTGAAATCGTCATAATTCAGGAAATCCCCGTCTATATCCAGATATTCACGGTAGAGCGGCTCCATCCGTCATTCCCTCTTTCTGCGAATTGTTTCCGGAAGCGCACGCGCTTCCCCTCAGTCTTTTGTTCCGGCCTTGATCACGACCGCGATAAACCGGCAGTCGGATTCCGGAGCATACATCACATGGGGCAGGGAGGAATCGTAGTACACGCTGTCCCCGGGGGCCAGCAGCAGCTCGTTTCCTCCCAGTATAATTCGCAGATAGCCCTCCAGCACATAGTCAAACTCCTGGCCTTCGTGGCTGTGGGCCTGTTTTTCCACGCCCGGCTGGTCCTTCTCCACCGTCACGATGAAGGGCTCCGCCAGCTTGTGGGAAAAATTGTAGGCAAGATGCTGATAATGGTACTGCTTCCGCCGGTCGAACGCCAGGCCCTTTCCGTTCCGGGTGAGGATATAGCCCCGCAGCTTCGGGCTTTCCCCCGTCAGCAGGTCCGAGATATCCACGCCCAGCGTTTCGGCGATGTTGAAAAGGTTGGAGAAGGAAAAATCCGTCTCCCCCTTCTCGTAGGCGATATAATTCTCCAGGGGGATCTGGCTCTTCCCGGCGACCTCCTCCTGGCTCATGCCCAGAATTTCCCGCAGATCAACGATCCGCATGGCGATCATCTGAATCTGGTTCATCTTCATCCTCCATCCCGGCAGCCCCGCGGCCGCCGGTCCGCGCTGTACTCTTTCCCGCTCTCCCGGGGTGTTTCGCGTATCTTATCATGATTTATTTTGAAATGCAATCGGCGTCCCTGTTTTCCTTCTGTACCTTCTGTACCCGTCAGAACAAATCGATCCATAGGTTTTTTTCTCCGCCATCCTGGGGTATATAGCAAAGTAAAACGACCTGATGAATTAAGCCCGGCCACCGTCATGGTGGCCGGGTCCATCAGCCTTCTTCTCATTGTTTCCAGTGTTTTAGCTCTGACAGCCATGCATCATACTGCCTGCGTCTTTCTTCAACATCCAGTCCTTCGGGGTTCGGCATGTGCTCAATCAGGAAATCAAGCAGCGCGTCCTTCGTCGGGTATGCATACTTTCCATCAGCGTAACACCATTTGCAGTAATCCTCATTGAAGAAGCCGTCCGGTTCTCTGCTGATATTTTCATCTTCGTTCAACGGCATCCCGCAGCACTGGCAGAACAGCTGTCTCGGGGAACCCAGCAGGGTATTGATCGATACGTTATATTCCCGGCTCAGCAGCTTCAGTGTTTCCATATTCGGCTGGGTTTCTCCGGTCTCCCACCGGCTGACAGCCTGCCGCGTCACCAGCACCCGCTTTGCCAGTTCCTCCTGGGTCAGATGATGCTTTTCCCTGAGATCCTTCAATAACTCACGCATTGCCATGGTTCAATCCCCCTGTCGTTTGTTTTCAGCCACATCATAAACCGCGCAGGGATCCGGCGCAAGCAACTGTCTGTTGCTTCTGCCGGATCCGCCTGCATGCAGGCTGAAAAACATGATCATTATTCCATCACATCTGTCTTTTTCTGCAGTATTCCATAACCTTCGGGACATTGTCCTTGTTCGGGATAAGTTGTCCTATGCGTTTCTGATCTTCACCACCAGCTGGTTTTGCAGTTCATTGTTTTCCGTCCACGAATAAGCCATTTCCTCAGTCGTGCCCTTCAGCACCGAAAGAGCCAGGTCGTCCGCCGATTTCAGCGCGTCAAAGCGGGGGCCGCCGTAGCGGATCGTCCATACCGCGCTCTCTGCTTCCTCGGAGTATTCAACAACAGCCTGGATTCGCGGGTTTTTCAGTGAAGGAATAAGCAGTCGGTTCACGCTTTCCTCGAAGGCCAGCTGAATACGGTTCGTCAGGACGGGTGTAATCTGGCTCTTATTGCAGTATTGCGCGATCTCTCCGGCCATGCCCAGGAAATCATAGTCCCGGCTTTCAATCGTCAGCTCCAGCACCTTCAGTCGGTTGACAAACCGGCGGGTTTTTTCCCTCTGGGGATGATCAAAAATCTGTTCCGGCGTGCCCTCCTCGTAAATGACGCCCTCATCCATATAGAACACCCGGTTTGAGATGGCCCGGGCAAAGTTCATCTCATGGGTGACAGTCATCATGGTTTTGCCGGTTTTTGCCAGTTCCCGGATAACAGCCTGCACTTCTCCCACCATGGTGGGATCAAGCGCGCTGGTGGGCTCGTCCAGCAAAATAACTTCCGGATCCATGGCAAGGGTGCGGGCAATGGCAATGCGCTGTTTCTGGCCGCCGGAAAGCTCGTCGGGGTAGTTCATCGCTTTTTCCGCCAGACCCACTGTGCGCAGCAGCCTCATTCCGGTATCGTAGGCTTCCTGTTTCGGCTTCCCCAGCAGGTCCATGGGAGCCATCATGATGTTCTCAATCACCGTTTTATGGCCGAAAAGATTAAAGTGCTGGAACACCATGCCCATCTTCAGGCGCACTTTGTTTATATCGCATCCGGGGTCGGTGATTTCCACTCCGTCCACCCAGATCTTCCCGGAGGTCGGCTTTTCAAGCTGGTTGATACAGCGCAAAAGCGTACTCTTACCGGTGCCGGAAGGCCCGATGACGCAGATCACATCGCCGTCATGGATCTCCGTACTGATATCCTTCAGGGGTGTGACGTTGGAATACTCTTTTTTCAGATGTTCGATTTTAATCATCGGTCTTTACTCCCTTCAGGATATCTTCCGGCTTTCTGCGCCTGGGATCCAGACTGAGCCCGATCCTGTTTATCGCAAATCCCAGCAATGCCTCCAGCACAAAGTAAATCACCGTTACCGCGATCAGCGGGAAGAAAGCCTCATAGGTACGGCTTCGCACGATGTCTCCCATCTTTGTCAGGTCCTGCACGGCGATGTAGCCCACAATGGCGGTGGCCTTGATCAGGCTCACGATCTCACCCTTGTAGGCTGGCAGTACGTGGGGCAGCGCCTGGGGCAGGATAATGGTGAAGAATGTCCGACGGTTCGGGTAGCCCAGCGCATATGCCGCTTCGTATTGTCCGCTGTCTACCGCGCCGACCCCCATCTTCAGCAGGCCGAACACTGACGCCCCGAAGGTAAGGGTAAAGCCGATCACCGCCACCAGGATGCTGCTGATCGCTGCCTTGCCGAAGACGATATAGAAGAGGATCATCAGCAGCACCACCATGGGCGTACCCTGCACCAGCCACATAGAGAAACGTGTGATCGCATTGGCGATGCGGTTTCCGTTCCGGCACAGCATGAATACTCCGAAGCCCAGTGCAGTGCCGGAGAGCAGGGACATAACTGTGATCAGCAGCGTGTTTGTGATGCCCTCCAGGAAAAGGCTCCACCGTTTTTCCCGTATAAAGGTTTTATCGAAGCTGCTCTTTATTCCGGACCAGAAAGTGGACTCCTGGTTTCCGGTGTTCGACCGTACGACCAAAACCACCCCGCCGGAATAGTTTGGTGTGGAGAACAGCACGCTTTCCGCCCGTTCGGGTGTAATCGTGAGCGCGGAACCAACAAAATCGCATTTTCCCGACTGAACTGCGGGCAGTACAGCGTCCGTATTCATGATCTGGACCTGAAGCCCGTAGCCGTAGGCCTCACAGAATTGCGCGGCAATATCAACGTCGTAACCGACCACCTCGCCGTTACGGACATATTCAAAGGGGGGATAGTCGCCGTCCGTCGCCATGATCAGCGTACCTTTTGGAGCAGGAAATGTGCGGTAATCAGGGATTTGCTTGCCTGTTTCATCCGCACCGAACCACTTCTCCTTCAGTTTGCTCAACATTCCGTCTGCCTGCAGCGAACTGATGAATTCGCTGAATTCTGCACACAGCCTTTCTCCATCATCTGTTTTGGAAAAGCAGTACGCAAAATCGAAACTGTCTATGTATTCCGGGATATAAGTAATACCGGCATACCCCTGATTGATAATATACCGTATAACCGGTTCGTCCGATGGAAAAGCGTCGATTTTCCCGGCGGTAAGGGCCGCCAGCAGATCGCTTTGATTGTTGTAGTAGGACGGCTTTGCGTCGGGGAATGCGTTGCGGATCAGCAGATCAAAGCTTGTTCCGGTTTGAATGCCGATCCTTTTCTGCCGCAGCTCCTCAACAGAAGTGTAGCTGCCGTTCGTCGGCGCCGTCTGCGTCTTGAGCACGGCAAGAACCGTGCCGCCCGTGTAGTATGGGTCGGAGAAATAAACGCTTTCCCGGCGTTCCTCTGTTATGCTGATCCCGGCGGCAGCGAAATCCGCTTTGCCTGCCTGGATTGTGGGCAGGATACCGTCAAAATTCAACGATTCCACAGTAAGGCCGTACCCGTTGGCCTGGCAGAACCGGGCCGCCAAATCGATTTCCATTCCTACAATTTCATTGCCCCGGAAATAGGCCATCGGGGCGTAGGCGCCTTCCGTGACCATTTTCAGCGTTCCGTTTTCCGCGGGAAAGGAATGGTAATCCGGTATGGTCTTTTCACTTTCCGGCCCATCCGTCCACTTACGCAGAATCTCGTCCAGCTCGCCGCTGGCTTTCATGCTTCTGATCCAGGCGTTCAGTTCACCCGTCAGCTTTTCGCCGGCTGCGGTTTTGGGCTGTACGAAAGCAAATTCAAAGTTGTCCAGCCGCCTGTCCAGGATCTCCAGCCGATCGTTTTCCGCCATCATCAGGCGAAGAACCGGTTCGTCGCAGGGGAAAGCATCGATCTTATGTGTTTCCAGAGCAGCCGCCAGATCCGAATTGGTATTAAAATAGCTGATCTTCGCGTCAGGTATTGCTTCGAGCACGATTTTGTCAAAGGTAGTGCCCGTCTGCACGCCGATGTTTTTGCCCGGCAGCGCGGACAGATTCACCTCTGCATATACCCCGTGCGTCAACAGCAGCATCAGCATCGTCAGCCACACAAAAACCTGTTTTTTCATGTTCGTCTCCTTCGAATAGCGGCTCATTAAACCGGTCCGGTCACATTTTTTGCAGTATGACGACCCTGTATTCCTTCCGGGCCGGTACAAAGGTGACAGGTGTATCCTGTTATATCTGAGCTGGCAGAACGAATGAATCATTGATGAAATAAACAAATTCTATCCTCAAACGAACAATTCAACCGCTCTGCCTCTCTTCATATCCATATTCTATCAAACCTTCCGGCTTGTGTCTATCCGGCAAAGTTCTCCCGAGGAAAAAACCGTCCCTGTTTTCCTTCTGTACCTTCGGGAGCGCGCTTTTTCTTCCGGAGCGCCGCCGCGGCTTCCCTTCCCGCCCCCGGCCGTTCCCCGTCCCGCCCGCTTGATTTTCAGGGCGCAGGCCTATACAATAGGCATCAGCGGAACACCGCGAAAAGGCATAACCTGTTTGGTATCTGAAGAGGAGGATCCCGCCCATGGATGAGCTGCTGCTGCAGAGAGCCCGGTCCGGAGATCCGGAGGCTTTTGAAGCGCTGGTCGGGGGCCTGGAGCCCCTGGTCTGGCGTGTCTGCTGGCATTATACCGGCAATCGGGAGGACGCCGCCGACTGCGTGCAGGAGACCATGCTCCGGCTGTGGCGCAGCTTGGATTCCTTCCGGTCAGACAGCGCCTTCGAAACCTGGGCGTACCGCGTCGCGGCTAACTGCTGCCTCGATTTCCTGCGCCGGGAAAAGCGGAACGCGCATTTTTCCCTGGAACCGCTGGCGGAGCAGGGCTTTGACCCGCCCGATCCGAAGCCCGGGCCCGAGGGCGAGGCCCTCCGCCGCGATGAGCACGCCCGGCTCCGGGCGGCCGTCGCCGCCCTGCCGGAGGAGCAGCGGGACGCCCTGGTTCTGACGCAGCTGGAGGGCCTGCCCTGCGAGGAGGCCGCCCGACTTCTCTCCGTCCCGCCCGGCACGGTCAAAAGCCGGGTCAGCCGGGCGCGGGAAAAACTGAAACAGCTTTTCGGGCCGTCCGGGGAACTTTCTTCTCCCGGCGCCGTCCAAGATCATGAACCCCGGTTCCGGCATCCGGCACCGGGGACCAGGCAGGAAAGGAGGAACCGGCCATGAGCAGAAACGAATCCGTGGACCCCGCCCTGGCCGCCCTTGATTCCGAGCTTCAGCGCATGTCCCGGGAGGTTCCGGAGATGCCGGAAGCCGTCCGGCAGAAATGGCGGGAAGCCGTCCGGGCGGACGCCGCCGAAAAGCGCCGGGAACGGGAAACCGCGCCCCAGCCCGCACGCCGCGTTTCCGCCCGGAGTATCCGGCCCTGGCGCCGCGCGCTCAGCGCCGCCGCCGTTTTCCTCTTCATCCTGGGCGGCGTTCTTCTCGGAGGGGATTCCCTGTCCCTGATCCGGACCCCGGCGCCGGAATCCGCCGGTTCCGCGGACGCCGGCCGGACTGACGCAGTCCCCGCCGTCTCCGCCGCGGAGGACTCCCTCTCCCCGCAGGCGGCGCTCTCCGGCGCGGCGCGGACGGAAGCCCCGGCCGCGGGCGGCGCGGAGGTTTCCGCCCTCTCTGCGAAGAAAGCGGCGGCCTTCAGCGCCGCGAACGAAGCCGATTTCGCCATGGAAGAAGCCGATTACGCTTCGGATGAAGCCGATTACGCCGTGGAGGAAGCCGCTGCCGCCGCGGAGGAGGACGCGGAGGAACCCCATGAAAACGGGGAGGCCGCCGAAGCGGTCCCCCCGTCCCGTCCGCTGCGGATCATCGGCGTCTCGCTGCTCGGTTTCGCCGCGCTCCTTGCGGTTCTCCTGCTCCTCCTTCGGAAATAGGAAGCCTGATCATCACAGCACAGGCCTGTGCCAGTGGCCCCGGGTACTTTCGCCCGGGGTTTTTCTGTATCCGGAAATCAGGGCGGCCGTCTCCGCCGCTTCCTCCGCGGTCTCCGTCGTCATCTCGGCGGCCCGGGGCCCGCTTGTCCTCTGGTCCCCCAGGTCGGTGGGCACCGTGTTCATCAGCCGCACCAGGCAGCCTTCCGGCAGGCGGATCCGCAGCATCGGGAACCGGCGCCCCCCTTCGTCCTCCAGCTGCTTCCCCCGCAGCGCCCGGGGATCCTCCCCGTCGCACAGGGCGCAGCCCCGGTGTCCCCGGTCCCATCCCTGGAGCGTTCTCGCCGGGCAGTGATGCAGAAGCATCAGCTGCGTCCGGCCGTAAACCGGCAGTACCAGCGCGGGCAGGCCCACCTCCGGCCGCATGAGCTCCCGGGCCTGCTCCTCCGTCAGCTCGGGGCTGACGGTCGCGAACGCGCAGCCCTGCTCCTTCAGCAGCCTGGCCGCTTCCCGGTTCATGACGGGGATCCCGGGGCCCGCCGCCTTCGGAACCTCCCAGGCCATGCCCAGCTGTCCCACGCTTCCCAGCACGACGCCTCCCAGCCTGTCCCGGTTCAATTCCGCCCAGCGCGCAATTCCGCGAAGGGTTTCCTCTTCGCACACCTCCGGGATCCGCAGCCAGTCCCCCCGCCGCATCTCCCGGGCCAGCCTTTCCATTGCCTCCGCCCGGAAATCCTCCGGATAGTGGATGATCATCCGGCCTTCTCCCCGGCAGGCTTCCGCCTGGGCAGGATTCCGGACCGTGACCATCAGGTCCGGCAGAAGGACCGCCGCTTCCTCCGGCGAGGCGGGCGTCAGGGGTGCCCGCTCCCCGGCGTCCGGAAAGGCAAAGCGCTCCGTCCTGAGTTCGGCCAGCTTCCGCAGCCCCTCGCGCCTCAGCTCGTTGACGGCGGACAGGGGCACGAAGGCCCCGGCCGTGCGGACCGATATCCGGCGCGCCTCGAAGGGCGTTCCGCCGGTTTTCGCCAGCTGCCGCTCCATTTCCTCCGCGGATGTTTCCCGGCTGCGGGCCGCCTGCACCTCTTCCCCCTCCGCGGCGGCCTCGCATTCCCCGTCCGAAAGCCGGAGCGTCAGCGGCCTCCCCGGCCAGGCCTCCAGCGTGAGGTCCGCCGGAATCTTCGGGCCCTCCGCCGCCATAGCCTCCGCGTTCCGGCGGGCGTCGGTCAGCCGGAAAACCCGGTCCCCCTTCTCCGCCCGCAGGCCGTCCCGCAGGCGGATCAGCGCCGTCCCCCCGGCGGGAACTTCCTTTCCGGCGTAGATCAGCTCTCCGGACCGGTTTCCGCCGCGGATCCGGAGCGCGTCCCCGTCATGCAGGGTCCTGTCCAGCCGCACCCTGGCCAGCCGGTCCCGGCTCTCCGTCACGGTGCCGGCCGGGATGCCCTGATGGTTCGCTTCCTCAGGGCTGATCACCCCCGCGTCCTCCGCGCCGAAGGCATATCCCTCCATGAAGCCGCCCCGGTGAAAGGCCTGCATCAGGCCTTCCCGCTCCGCTTCGTCCGCGGGGCGGAAGCCGCCCCGTTCCAGGCCGTCCTTTCCCCGGCGGTAGCTTTTCGTCACGGTATAGACATACTCCGGCCGCTTCAGCCTGCCCTCGATCTTCAGGCTCGCCGCCCCGGCCTCCGCCAGCTCCGGCATCCTGTCCCGCAGGCACAGGTCCCGGGGGCTCAGCCACGCCCCTTCCCGGCCCTCAAGCCGGTACAGCTTCCGGCAGGGCTGCGCGCACCGTCCCCGGTTTCCGCTCCGTTCCCCGACCATGCTGGAAAAAAGGCATTCCCCGCTGACGCTCACGCACTGCGCCCCATGGCCGAAGACCTCGATCTCCACCCCGCACGCCGCGCATTTTCGGATCTCCTCCAGGCTGCACTCGCGGGCCAGCACCACTCGCTTCATGCCCATCCCCGCGCACCACCGCACCCCGGACGCGTTGTGAATCGCCATCTGAGTGCTGGCGTGAATCCGCAGCCCGGGAAATCGGTCGCGCACCAGCCTGAGGATGCCCAGGTCCTGGACCAGCACGCCGTCCGCGCGCTGCCGCTGCAGCATCCGCAGCACGCTGCAGACCTCCTCAAGCTCCGCGTCCCTGACCAGCGTGTTCACCGTCACGTAGACCCGCATATGGTGCAGATGCGCAAAGCGGATCGCCGCGTCCAGCTCCTCCTCGCTGAAGTTTCCCGCGCCGGCCCGGGCGCTGAAGGCGGAATACCCCAGATAGACCGCGTCCGCGCCGGCCGCCTGCGCCCGTTCCAGGGCCTCCCGGCTTCCCGCCGGAGCAAGTATCTCCATGCTTCTCACTCCTGCCGCTTTTCCGCCGTCATTTTCTGCATCCGCTTTTTCAGCTCCGTGATCTCATCCCTGGCCTTCAGCAGCTCATCCGCCAGGTTGAAGCAGACCAGGGCCGCCGCCTGCTGGGAGGGCAGCCCGGAAGCGATTTCCATCTCCTGCAGCCGCCGGTCCACCAGCGCCGCCACCCGCCGGATGTATTCCGGGGGATCGGAGGAAACCAGGTTGTAATTCTTCCCGTTCACCCGCACGCTGATCTTCTGCTTTTCCATGCTTCCGCTCCTTCCGATGCCGTTCCGCCCGAAAAAAAAGGAAAGCGCAGAAAGAACCATCTCTTCCCGCGCCTTTCGAACCGTCCTTAAATCTGCTCAAAGGGATAAACTGCCCCGAAGGTGTCCACCCGGACCCGCGCCATGGTCTGATCCTGCAGCGGTTTGTCCATCCGGTCCCGGGGCGCGTTGACGATGTCCTCCGCCACATCCATGCCCTCCAGCACCTTTCCGAACGCCGCGTACTGGCCGTCCAGATGGGGGCTGTCGCTGGTCATGATGAAGAACTGGCTGCCCGCGGAGTCGGGATCCGAGCTGCGCGCCATGCTCAGCACGCCGTAGGTATGCCGGAGCGGGTTGTCCACGCCGTTGGCCCTGAATTCCCCGCGGATGCAGTACCCGGGCCCGCCGTATCCGACGCCCTTGGGATCCCCGCCCTGAATCATGAACCCGGGAATCACCCGGTGAAAGATCAGCCCGTCGTAAAATCCGCTGTTCGCCAGGGCCACAAAATTACCGACGCTCTGCGGCGCGGTCTCGGGATACAGCTCCCCTTTCATTTCGCGGCCGTCGCTCATCACAATGGTAAACACAGGATTCTGTGCCATTTTATCCGCCTCCTTGAATCTTCCCGGGCGCATGCGCCCGGATCCGGAACGGAAGGTATTGTATCAGCATTTTCCGTTCTTTGCAACCTCCGGCTCCGGAGCGACCGTGTCAAGTTGTTACGGAGTTTTTGTCAGGAGACCATATCCATCAGAGG
>CAMVFE010000023.1 GCA_947166705.1 uncultured Clostridia bacterium | reverse complement strand
TGCCTTGACCCTGCTACAGGGAAAATGTGTAACCTATGTTTGACAAACCAACAATTATGAAAACTAATTTTGGATATTATTGTAGACTTTATGCGCCTACTATGGTAAAATCATATCGATGGGTAAAAAAGGGATTTAGGCGTTTTCTGCATTTTAGAGCGCTGCACATGCATAGTTAATGTGCGGTGCACATATTCTACTTTGCGCGCCGCGCGTATGCCATGATTGGATTTCCCCTATAATCCCGACTTGCTTTGGATGAAGACGAATTGATAGAGTGTACTGGATGGAAATAGATAAGATTTTGAATAAGCTCTCAAAGCTGGCGCCTATCAGGCGCGGCAATATGGGCTTGGGAAAAGAGCGGGAGGACACGGCGCAATGTGAACCTGCCGAGAACGAATTGTATTCCTTGCTGCGGGACACGCCCGGTTCGACGGACGACAAGCAGATGCTGGTCGTCTATCGGGCACAGGTGAAGGATCGCTGCGAGGATTCATTTTTGGCGGCACGGGAAGGGCAATATGTCTTTCTCGGTGTATTCGATGGCTGCGGCGGCAGCGGAGGGAAGACATACGCCTCCTTTGGCGGGCATACCGGCGCTTGGGCGGCCTCAAGGGCCGCGACCATTGCGGCACGGGAATGGTTTCTGTCAGCTTCATTCGAGGATGCTCAAGAGGATTCCGATTTGTCGGCCTGCTTGAACAATGCCCTGCAAGCGTGCAAATCCCATGAACCTGCTAGGCAGGTGCTGCTGGGCAACCTGAGCAAAGAGTTCCCAACGACGGTCGCCGCATTTTGCAAGGAAATTGAGAGCGATTTTGCCGACTTCTATTGGTGCGGAGATTCGCGGTGTTATGTCTTGGACGCGGACGGACTCCATCAGGTGACGGCAGACGATGTTGCCATACAAGATGCCATGCGCAACCTGCGGGAGGACGCGCCGATGACCAACGTCGCCAGTGCCTCCCAGCCCTTCCAGCTCCATGAAAAACGGCTGAAAATCAGTCAGCCCGCAGTGATATTCGCCGCGACGGATGGCTGCTTTGGATATCTGCCCTCGCCAATGGCCTTTGAAAGGCTTCTGCTGAAGACCATGGCGCAATCCTCCGGCATCGAAGAATGGAAGCGCAGGCTTGACGCGCAAATTGGTCGCGTATCCGGCGACGACTACACGTTGATCGCGTGGCCGCATCGCTTCAATGATTTCCGGGAGATGAAACGAGCCTTCCGCGATCGGCTGGTATTTATCGAAGGGAATTACCCGCGGGTGGAGTCAGAGGAAGCGCTCTTTGACCAGTGGGAGGCCTATAAATCCGACTATGAAAGTATGATGTCCGGCAATGATGACGGTTCTGAAAGAGGTTGAACATGAAAGAAATCAACGGATACCTATTGAACGGCGAGCTGAAAACCACCAACAGCGGCTTTTCCAAGTGGGGCTTCGCGGAAAAGGGTGGCAAGAAGGTGTTCATCAAGGAACTGATCGACCCGGTTTATCCCGTGGACGTGGGGCTGCTGAGCCCGGAGGTACTGGCCCGCAAGCGGGACATTTGCCAGCAGTTTGAGGACAGGAGCAGGCTGCTGTATCACGCCATCAACGATTGCTCCGACGGCAATTTGATTTACATTGAGGATTTCTTCCGCTGCGGCAGCCACTATTACCTGGTCATGGAAAAGGTGGACGCCATCGGCATCGACCAGGTGAAGCGCATCACCGAGGAGGACAAGCTGCGGGTGTGTAAAGCGCTGGTGCACTGCCTGAGCGGCTTACACAAAGCTGGCATCGTACACGCGGACATCAAGTTGGATAACATACTCTTCCGCCGTCTGCCGTCAGGTAAAGTGACAGGCAAGCTGACCGATTTTGACAGCTGTTTCTGGGAAAAGCAGCCACCGCGCCCAGACGAGGAGATTCACGGCGATTTGGTATACATGGCTCCGGAGACCTTCATGATAATGCAGACGGAGGAGGGTACGATCGGCCGGGCCATTGATGTATTCGCACTGGGCATCGTATTCCACCAAATCTTTACCGGGCGAACGCCGGGGTTTGATACGGCGCAATACGATTATCCCTTTGAAGCGGCGCTGGACGGCATGGAGCTTTCCGTCGCGGAGGAGATGCCCAGCGAATGGCGGCGGCTGATTTGCCAAATGCTGAAGGCTGACCCGGAGGTACGCATCAGCCTGGACGCTGCGGAGAGCGTGCTGAAGGGCACGGCGAACGCTGCCGAAAGCGAGACGGTTGAAACGTATCTCATGCCCGCGGGCGATTTGATATAACGACCAAGCATACAGGAGGAAAGAAACATGGCACTGAAGATGACTTACAACGTGGATATGTGCTTCTGCATCGACGCGACAGGCAGCATGGGCCCCGTCATCTCCAAGGTGAAGGAAAACGCACTGTCTTTTTACAAGGACGTGACCGAGGAGATGGCGCGCAAGCAGAAGAGCCTGGACAACATGCGGGTGCGCGTGATCGTGTTCCGCGACTACGTGGCCGATGAGCAACCGATGATGGTCAGCAAGTTTTTCGATCTGCCCGCTCAGGCCGCGCAGTTTGAGGCCGCGATCAACAGCATCGAGGCTAAGGGTGGCGGCGACGAGCCAGAGGACGGCCTGGAGGCGCTGGCCTACGCCATTCGCTCCGACTGGACCAAGGAGGGCACCAAGCGGCGAAACGTCATCGTGGTCTGGACGGACGCCTCCACCCATGAGATCGGCTACGCCAAGGATCAGCTCAAGTATCCCAAGGGCATGCCCAGGGATTTCAACGAGTTGACCCAGTGGTGGGGCGACAGCCAGATGGAGCCCTACATCAAGAATGCCGCCAAGCGCTTGGTGCTGTTCGCACCGAACGCTCCGTACTGGCAGCAGATCACTTCTACCTGGAACAACGTCATACACTATCCGTCCACGGCGGGAAAAGGCCTGGCGGAGTACACCTACAAGGAGATCGTCGATGCGATCTGCAACAGCATTTGAGGAGGGGATAGCTATGTTCTGTAAAAAGTGTGGAACGCAACTGAGGACGGGAGCAAAGTTCTGTGCCAAATGCGGCGCGCCCGCGCCGACAGCGGTTGCCGCGGCGACGCCCCCCGCCAAGTCCGTCGAATCGGCGAAGCCTTCGACGCCCGTCGAGGAGGTCAAGACGCTACTGATGCGGGATGATTCTGGAAAGTCCGTCATCTACGTGCCGCCGACGGAGACGGTGGAGGCTCCGAAGCTGGTCGTCACGATGGGAGAGACGAAATCCAGCAGCTCCAACGGACAATTCGACGAGTGGTTCTCTGACCCTGGCGACTTGTAAAGGAGATACTTATGAATACCAACAGCTATGATATGCCGATGAAATGGCACAAGTTTCTCATCTATTTCAGCCTGTGGGCCGGCGCGATCTTATGCGTTGCCAGTGCCATACAACTGTTGACCGGCAGCATCTATGGCGCCGATGGCACCGCCGAACAGGTGTATCGGGTCTACGGAGGCTTAAAATCTGTGGACAGCATCTTCGGCGTGCTCTACCTTATCACCGCTGCGTTGCTCATCTATGTGCGTTTCCAACTGGCCGGTTTCAAAGAAGGTGCGCCCAATAAGCTGACCATCGCCTATGTGGTTCAGCTTGCCGCTTTCCTGGGGTACATGATCGCAGTATCCAGCACGATCAAAAGACCCATCGGCGATCTGGCGAATTCGCAGACGCTCACCTCCATCGTATCAAGCGTCGTGATGATCATCGTAAACAGGATTTATTACAACAAGCGGGCGCATCTCTTTGGGAATGCCGCTGCGGTATCCGGTGCGCCTCACGCGGCATCTTCGGGCGTTTCCAATGGCTTTTGCCCAATGTGTGGAGCGAAAGTGGAACCGGATGATGCCTTCTGTGTCAACTGTGGCGCAAAGATCAAGGAATGATGCTTGAGGGAGGATCTTTACATGATCCCTGTATTTTTCCGGCGCTATAAAAAGGCCCCGCTTGCCACTTGTGTCAGTTTCATGGCAACGTTTTGCTTCATTATCGCGCTCTTCTTTTCAGTGGGCTATGTATTCAACTGGGAGGGCATGCGCAGCGAAAACGACTCGCTGGGCGAAAGCCTGCTCGTCGCGGCGGTCTTTGCGGTCGTGGGCATCGCCCTTTGGAAACTGGCGGCTTGGCTGGCTCAGCGCAAGTATGATAAGATGCGAGCTACTGCCACACCTGCGGCGACCGCGTCAGCGACTTACGTCGCCTCTTCGGCGGCGACCTCGACGGACGCACGTCCAGCGGCGACAAGGGGTGGCTTTTGCCCCAAGTGCGGCACGAAGGTTGAGCCCGGAGATGCATTCTGCGTGAACTGCGGCGCGAAGCTATAACGGAGGCGACATCCATGAGCGATTTTCGCATGAGCGGCGGCTGTTGCCCCAATTGTGGCAAAAAGACGGAGCTTGGCGATGCCTTTTGTGTGAACTGCGGCGCAAAGCTGACCTTTTCGGACAGCAGCGCACCCGGAGGAAACTTTACACCGACCGCTTTCGACGGCAGGACAGCCTCTGCCCCCTCAGCGGAAAGCCCGAAAAAGAAGCCGGGGCCGATCAACAGGCTGCTCTCCGTTGCGCTGATTGCCGTCTTCATCTGGGCGGTCGTCTCTTGGATCGGCGACAATTTTGTCGGCGAAGGTTATACGGACTACGCTTCCGCCGGAAAAGCCGCCGCGACCCAAATGGTCGACCACAAATCCCCGGTCATCGTTGCCTTCAACGTAGACGGCTTTAAGGGAGAACTGTCCCCCTACAAGGCCGGAGAGACCAAGCTCGCGTTGAACCTCCTGTCGGACGACGTCATGATGAAGATGCAGAAGGCGTCCTTCACCTATGACGGCGACCCACGCCACGGCGATCATCTCGCGCTGGTGTGCAGCCCCGTCGAACGCCGTAGCTATCTCACCAAGCAGGGAATCAGAGAGCTGCAGACCCTGAACCTGAGCATCAAGACCGAGTATTATACCACTGCCGAGCAGGATAAAGAGTTTGATACGGCTGTCAAAAAGGTGTTGGCGCAGCTGCGCGTCGACGGCATGTCCGACTACGAAAAGGTGCGCGCGATTTACAAGTACATCTGCTCGAATGTGACCTATGATGAAGCGCACTTGAACGACGACGGCTATACGCTGAAATACACCGGCTATGCGGCGCTGAAGAATCACACGGCAGTTTGCGCCGGCGTCGCAGACCTGTTCTATTACATGGCGAACACCGCCGGGCTGGAGGCGCGCGTGGTGACCAGTTCGACCCACGCCTGGAACTTTGTCAAGTTGGGCGGCAAGTGTTACTACCTTGACGCGACCTGGGATCTGGGCAAAGGCGAAACCGAATACCAGTTTTTCCTAAAGGGCAAGTATGATTTCAATCACTTTGTCAAATACAACCTGAGCTTGTTTGGCTTTGGCAATCAACTGACCGATACCGACAAGGGTTATACATTCAGCGACTATGCTTATGGAAGGCTCTGATGTCTCTGAGAGCTCTTTCTCAATACAAGAGCAGCGTGTGCTGAACGACTGATCCATTATAGATCATACAGGAGTGGGAACTATGAGCGAAGAGAACAAGCGCTGGCGCTGCCCGTACTGCGATGGGCTGAACGACTGGCAGAACACGGTCTGCGAAATCTGCGGCGACGGCAGGCGAGACGAGGCGGATGCCGCCGTAAAAACCCCATCGACGGCGGAAATGCCCAAAACCTATACGCCGCCGAAGCGCAGAGTCGAACCCGAAGCGCTCCGCCCCGAGCCGGTGAAGGAGAGTAGAACAGCCTACGCGCCACCGCCCCCGCCTGCCCCGGAACCGCCGAAGAAAAAGAAGAAGGGCGGTGTTTGGATAGCGATCCTGATCGTCGTTCTGGCTGCCCTGGGCGGAAGGTTCCTGGCCGACAACTACGTAAAGAGCGTGGAGGCAAACAAGCCAACGGTGGAGCCGCTGGCGGTGATCGAGACGTCTGAACCGACAGCACAACCCGAAGCAGCGTCGCAACCCGAAGCCGCACCTCAACCGCATGCCACGGAAGCACCACAGGCCGAGCCTGCAGTGATGATCGACACTGTGACGGACAATCGTAATGGTACTGCAACGATAAAGTTAAAGATCAACCAGCCCGCAGACAGGTACAACATCTACTGGTATTGCCTCGGCCCGGACAAGGATGCGGAGAGACTTATTCAGTATCAGCCGCCCGGCACCGCCATGCTGTACATCCTGCCCAGGGACCAGGTGGTCGTTAAACCGCCGGAGGACACGGTGACGCTGGAAGTGATTCCCGGCTGCTACACCGCTTTCTTCGTGAATGCGGCGACGATGTTCGAGAGCAGCGCCTACTGGGCGTCCGAGCCTTATTTCTTCGAGGAAAGCCCGGACGCGCCGCCCTTTACCGTTACGGATGTTAAGCTCTTGAAGTGGAACACCGTTAATGGCTGGAAAGCATGCTCAGATGCGCGCCTCAATAGCGATTTGCAGACAGTACACAAGTATGCCAGCGAATATGCGCCTACATCCGCGCAGGCACTGAACGATCTGCTGCGGCAGTGGGCCGAAAATGAGTCGGAAGCGTTTCTGGGGGAAGAGATCCTCGTGGAACAAACGGACGATATAATGTACCGTATAAACTGGGAGAAGCAGTATTATCCCGACGCGAGGTGGCTATCGTTTTCCGAGATGTTGAGCGGACCCGGCTTCCACGTCATGAACTTCATCAAAGAGTCACTCATGTATGGAGACGCAAAATACACCTTCCTGAACATCTTTCACGATGAATATCGTCTGCTGGAGAAATTCGGCGGCTATCCGCCGGGAGACTACACGCTGGATTTCTTCTACAGCGGATTTAAGGTCTACACGATGCGCTTCACATTGAATTGAGTTCAGATGGGGAATGAGCGAGGACGCGACGCGACATAAAATCGCCTTCTCTTCGGTTGAGATCCTCCTAAAACCTGATTTGTTTTTTGAGATAGAAGATGGACATGCTTGAAATCAGGCAAAGGCTGTGAGCTTTCACAGTCCTTGCCTGATTTGCTGTTTGCACAATAATCACATGACCCGTTGCCGGTTTTTTGTTTGCAATATTTCCCTTGCTTTTTCCCTTCGAAGGTGCCATAGTATTTATGAAAAGCTATGATACCAAGAGGCAAAATGGGGAGATATTACATCAATAAATCCCCGTGATTTCAAGGAACTTCGGCGATTCCATAACACTTGACAAAACTATATAATCAAGCCTAAAATGTTTTTATTAGAATCCCGATTGGTCGATATTCGTTTAACTCAAAAGCTATTGATTCTATGAATTCCGGGTTGTCTCTGCATCATTCAGTTACTATACGTCAGGATGCTTTGGCTTAATCAGTTCGCCAACCATGGCACCGCCAATAATACAGGCTGCACCGGCAATCTGGATCATGGTCATCCTTTCATTCAGCAGGATCGCCGCAAAAACCACCGCAGAAAGCGGTTCAAGGTATCCACAGATCGCAACGGTCTGAACAGGCAGCTTTGCCAGCGGAGAAAAATACAGATAGCATCCTATTCCGGTATTCACAATGCCGAGAATCAATATCCAGGGCCATGCACCTTCCGGAACATGAAGGACGAAAGCCTGCCTGAATCCAACAAATACAGCAACAGTAAGAAAGCTGACAGTCAGCTGAATCACTGCGTTTTCCAGACCGGTGATCCGGCGGGATTGTTTGTTCAGGGTCACCATGAAAAAGTACATCAAGGCCGACATGGCACCGCAAAACAGTCCCCAGGTGCTGCCGCTGCCGATCATCGTCCTTAAAAACACGATCTCATAACTGCTCATCGCAATCTGGCTTGCTACGATGCCATTGAGGCCAAAGAGCAGCAATGCAGACAAGTACCTGAGCAATGCCTTCCTGTCCAAAGCGTTTGTCCTCAGAATCCAATGTTGTTTTGGTAAAATAAATCAAAAAATATTTTGCCTGAGTCCTGCGGATCCGGGCTATTTAGCCTGGATCAAGGAAGCGGTCGAACAGAATATCCGGATTCACTTCCCGCGCGGCGCGGAACAGATCCGTGATCAGCTGCCCGTCACGCTTCATCCAGTCCGCCGCATCTCCCACGAGGATCAGCAGCTTTCTGGCTCTGCTCACTGCGGTATTGATGAGCTTCAGCGCGTCCGGCCTGGCTGAATTCGTTGACCACTTCTCATCAAAGGAATCCGTGACGCTGAACAGAACGACATCCCATTCCCTGCCCTGGGAACGGTGTACGGTGACCACGTCGTCGTCCATGTCGTCCGGCCGTCCGTACTTTTTCATCAGCCGGTTCAGACCGGAAGCCAGCAGATTCCGCTGCTTGGCATAGGGCGTGAGAATTCCGACCGAATAGCCCCAATGGGACAGGTTGCGCTCCATCAGCGACAGGATGCATTTCCGTTCGCTGACGCTGATCCGCCTGTATTCGCCGGATGCATCACGCCCTTTGTCTTCCTCGCTTTTCGGCGCGCTGACATACAGAATGCGGGTTTCATCCGCGGCAAGGCTGCGGAATTGACGCCCGTATACTCTGCCGGCCAGGATCCGCGCCAGCGAAGGACCGAACCGGTAGGTTTCCCGGAGAGCGCAGGCTTCCGTCCGGCTGAAGGACGGGAGGTCGGGCTCGCGGAAGCAGAGCCGGGCTCTGCGCTCATCCTCTACGGTATCCTCCAGATACAGCGTGCTGATCTGCCAGAGCCGGATGATGCGCTTTTCGGGATCCTGGAGCAAAGCCCGGTCCTCACAGTCAAAGACCGGAGGGAGCTGTCTGTGATCGCCCAGCATGGTCAGCGGACAGCCGAAGGCGGTCAGCGGCAGCCCCTTTATGACGCTGCAGTAGCCCGCCTCATCCAGAAACACATGGTCGGGCCGGAAGGCGCCCCCGGGCGGCAGACGGTAGATGCAGGCATCCACGGTGCAGGCGATCACGGCGAACCGCGAAATCATCGGCGGGACATTCCCGCCTTCCGCCATGCCATGGCTCTGAGCCAGAAGCGCGGCAAGCCTTTCCGCGTTTTTTTTGATCTGTACTTTCACAGACCGCGCGCCGGCCTTCGGATACCGGTCCTCCATGCCTGCCTCCGCCCTTCCGGCGCGGACTTTCAGACTTTCCTCCAGGAGCCTGTTTTCGTAGTTCAGGCGGCCGATTTCCTCATCGTCCAGGGATTTCAGGTATCGGTAAGCCCCGGCCTCGCAGATGTTCGGCCAGGCAGCCCGGAAGCTCTCGCTGGGATATCCCATCCGCAGGACCTGCCCGTCGGGATTGATTCCCGCTTCAGCCAGGGCCCGGAGCAGGCCTTCCAGGCTCTGCTCGAGCGCGTTGTTGGTCGGGGCTGCGAGGATCACCTTTTTCCCGGCCTGAATGCAGCTGTACACGCAGCTGGCCAGCACATGCTTGGTCTTTCCCGTTCCCGGAGCCCCCCAGATATAGGAAAGGGGATGGGACATCGCCGTCTCGGCGCAGCTGTACTGTTCGTCGCTGAGCATGATGGGGTTATCGGGAGCGAGGCGGCATCCGGACCGGAAGGAGGGGAGTTCGATTTCCCCGCCGTGCTTTTTGTACCAATCCCTGATCCGGCTGACCAGAAAGGTCAGATCAATTTCCACGAAGGTTTTCTCTCCCACGCTTTCCGCGCCGGCCAGCCGCTCCGTCAGTTCGGGAGAAGGGATGAGGGAAATCCGACGGCGGTCCACGCTCTGCACGAGGAAAAGCGTCTGATCCTCCGTGTTTTCGTAGACCGCGCCGCCGATTCGGAGCTTGATTCCGTCGGCGCCGCGGATTTCCCGGTCCAGCTGCAGCGTCACGCTGCTGTCGAGCAGCGAAGCCTGGGAGCTTCTGACCTGGGCGCGAAGGAGCCCCTTTCCGTTTTCACGGTTTTCTTCCAGGTATTTCAGATAGATCTCACAGCTGCGAATGCAATCCTTCTGCAGGGCGGAGGGTTCAGCAGTGAACGGCATCGGATACGCTCCTTATCTACAGCGGTCGGAGGACAGAGACCGGGCTGATATCGGGGATCGCCTTTTCCAGCGCCGGGCGGCGAGAGAGCAGGGGAGAAAGAAGAAAAGAGGCAGAGCGCGGTTCTCTGCCTCAGAACCCGGCCGCAAGCCGCAGGGCTCCATGACCGGGTTTCCCATTTCAAAAACAGGCCTGCCGCGGGAATCAGTCAAACCAGCGGCCGAGATTGAATTTCCGGACCAGCCAGATGACCAGGCAGGATCCGACGACGGAGACAAGGATGTCTCCCACAATTCCCCTGGCGCCCAGGCCGATCAGCCCGAAGGCAAAACTGCCGATTAACCCGCCGACCAGGCCCAGAATCACATTGCCCAGCCATCCGTTGGGCTTTCCGTCCTTCATGATCCGGCTGCCGAGATAACCGGCCAGCGTCCAGAGCGCAATTTTAATAATCCATTGCCAAAGCATTCCAATCATCCTTTCCGACTGCACAGCAGATAATCAGCGGCGGAGAAACGACACCCACCCGCCGGAGGATATCATACTACGGACAGGGCCAATGGTCAAATATTCCGAATATCCCGCGGCGAGAGGGCGGAAACGGAGGATTCCCGCGGAGATCAAAGCCAGCGGGCTTCGTGGATCACCGAGGAATCGATGCTCTTCACATCCGCGGCGTTCGTGCGGTACATCATGGACAGCAGCTCGTCCGTCATGGTCCGAAGGGCAGCGGCGACGCCCTGGGCGCCTTCCTTCGCATAGGGCCCCATCAGCGCGCGCCCGGTGCAGACCATGTCCGCCCCGAGAGCCAGCGCCTTGAAGGCGTCGAAGCCGTCCTCAATACCGCCGTCGGCGATCAGGATAAAGTCATTCCCGACGGCCCGGCGGATTTCCGGAAGCAGGAAGATCGGGGGAACAGCCCAGTGCATCAGGTCGTGGTGGTGGCTGAGGATGACGCCCGCGGCGCCGATTTCCCGGGCCAGCAGCGCGTCCTGCACGCTGAGAATGTCCTTGAAGAAGAAGGGGAGCTTCGTTGAGGAGATGTATTCTTTCAATTCGTCCAGCGTGGGAAGCTTCATGGGGCTGCCCACAATGGTGTCGAAGGCAGGGGATTCGGGCTTGATGGCATGGCCGCTGTCCATGCCTACGGCGATTGCGCCGTGTTCCTCGGCGAAACGGAGGCGGGAGAAGATTTCATCCCGATCGGCATAGGGCTTAATGATCTTGACGACGCTGGCTCCGGTATCCAGGCAGGCTCCCAGCACCTCATTATCACCCATTCCGATACACGCCGCGGCGCCGGCCAGACGCGCGCCTTCGGCATAGCCGGCCATGCCGTTCTTCAGATGGCTCAGGGCGCCGGTCATGATGGGCGTTTCATATTCCCTGCCCAGGAAGGTGACTTTCGCGCTGGGAGTTACGGCTCCGAGGACGCGCTGCTCAATCACAAGAGAATCCAGATACTTGCGGGCAATCGCATCGGAGTTGGCATGGGGGTTGTTCATGATGTTTTCCTCCTTCTTTGTCAGGGCTGCTGATCGGCAGGCCATCAGGGACAGGTTCCGGGAATGAAAGGATATGCGGCCTGGACCGAAAGAGGATCAGGGATGGAGAAGCTCGTAGCTGACGAAGGCGATGTGCCGGCTGTCTCCGGCCCAGCTGTTCACGTTGATGGAGCCCTGGCCGCCGAAGAATGTCAGGAGCCTGCGGTCATCGCTGCCGTCCGCGTTCATGATCCGCAGCTGGACCCGCATATTGGGAAGATGCTCCGCCGGCTCCAGATCGTCGGGCCCGTAGGAGAGGTAGACGACCTTCTTCCCATCGGGGGATACGTGGCCGAACCAGTTGTTTCTGCGGGTGAAGGTCATCTGGGTCTGCCCGCTGCCGTCCCGGTTCATGCGCCAGACCTGCATCAGCCCGGTTCGTGTGGAGATAAACCAGATGTGCCGCCCGTCCGGGCTGTACTCGGGACCGTCGTTGAAGCCCTCGAAGGTCAGACGCTTTTCCTCGCCGCCTTCGAAGGGAATGGTATAGATATCCACGGACTGAACGCCGCCGCAGTCCCGGAAGGCGCAGTAGGCAAATTCCTTTCCGTCCGGGGACCAGCCGTGAAGGAAGCTGGGGGTGTTGGGCGTCACCAGACGGGGCTCGCCGCCGGCGGCCGGCAGCACATAGATCCGGGAGGTGAAGCCGCCGCCCCGGCTTCCGCAGCTGACAGCGATCATCGATTCATCCGGGGAAACCACATGATCATTGTTGCAGCTGTCGCAGTCCCCGGAGTCGATCATGGCCTCCGCGCCGGTGTCCAGGTCGTAGCGATAAATCCTTCCCTGCGAATTGAAGATCATGGCGCGGCTGTTCTTCAGCCAGTTGGGCGCCTCGATTACGCGGTCGAAACGGCGCAGGGTTCGGATTTCCCCGGTCTCCACGTCCAGGATGTTGAGAAAGCTGACGGAGGGCTCCCGCTCTTGGGTACGGAAAGCCAGGGCGCGCAGGCTTTCCGTCAGATCCGCCGCGGGATCCGGGCCGAAGGCGTCCAGATCCACCAGCTGGGGAATCCCGCTGAAGCGGGCAAACTGAAGGCAGGCGGAAATATTCAGGCTGCCCCGGCCCGGCACAGCGGGAACGGGTTCGCCGCCGCCCATGGAAAAGTCCTTGTAGTGCAGGCTGCGGACCCGGTTTCCCAACCGCCAGAGCAGCCTTTCCGGATCCTCGCCGCCGGCCAGCGCCCAGCCGGCGTCCACCTGCGCGCCCACCGTGCCCAGACACAGGCCGATCAGATGCTCGAAAGCGGTCTTCTCCCCGATGCGGGCGGCGATGTCGTTCCGCTCGTTGTGAATCAGGAGCTCCGCCCCGGCTTCCGCCAGGACTTCGGCCAGCATGGTATAAGCCAGCGCCGTCTCATGCAGGGAAACTGCGCTCAGGTCCTCCGGGCTTTTGACCACAAAATGCCGGATGCCGCAGGCGGCCGCCAGTTCCTTCAGCGCCTGGCGCTGAAGGGCGGGATTCCAGCCGACGAGATGGACGGAAAAAACTTCCAGCCCCAGGACGCGGATCTCCCCGATATGTTCCTTCAGCCAGTCCGCGGGCCAGAAGACGTGCTCCAGCCCCTCAAAGGACGACGGCGCGATACAGGGCTCCACGCTGCTGTAACCCAGATCCCGCAATTCCTTCAGGGCGGCAAGCGTGTCACGGCGGTTCAGGAGGAACCCGTAGAGATTGATGCCGATTTTCATGCAGATGTCCTCTTTTCTCAAAATCAGGAGCGCTCCGGCAGGACGACCCCGGAGGGAACGCGACCGCGGGCGGACTCTCAGTGAACCAGAGACATTTCAGCGTCGCCGCGGCCGGAGCCAAAGCCGGAATAATAACCGGGCGCGAGCGGCTTCATGTCGAAGCGGGACTCTATTTTCACGGTTTCACCGGAGAGGACGGACTGTTCCATGCCGGCAAGGATCTCGAGGCAGTGCAGGCCGTACTCCTTGCTGCAGCGGTTGGGACGGCCCTGACGGATGGCGTAGGCCATTTCCGCCACGCCGACGCCCCTGTGGCCGTAGAAGTCGAAGGGCGTTGCCTCGACCGTGTTCTGGCCGTCATAGCCATGGGTGAAGGGAAGCGTGCATTCCGGCTGGCCCGCGTAGATCAGGGAAACCGGGCTGTTGAATTTGTCGGGGTCGCCGACCTTCAGAATGCCGCGGGTTCCGAAGAGCGTGATGTTGTGCTGCTCCGCGCCGATGGTGTTGCCGTCAAAATGAACGCTGACCAGCGCTCCGGAAACGAACTTCAGGGAAGCGCTGACAAGGTTGCTTCCGGGAATCGTCCAGGGCTCAGCTTCCGCGTTGCGGAAGAGGAACTCCGGCTCATGGCGCCTGGCGGGGGCGCCGAAGGCGTGCAGGCATTCCACGGGACCCAGCAGGCTGATCAGCGTACCGATATAGTAGACTCCGACATCGAAGGGAAGGGAACCGCCGTTCCCGCGCAGGAAGGTAAAGACCTCGGCGTTCAGGGACTGATTGCGGTTAATGACCGCCACGCCGGAGGTCACCTCTCCGATCATGTCCGTATCCAGCGCGCGGCGCGCGGTCTGCGTTCCGGCGCCCAGCACGGTGTCGGGCGCGACGCCCAGATAAAGCCCCTTCTCATCGGCCAGCGCCACCAGCTCCCGCCCCTGTTCCACCGTCACGGTCAGGGTTTTCTCGGTCCAGACATGCTTTCCGGCCTCCAGCATCCGCCGGATGATGTCATAGTGTACGAAAGCGGGAGTCAGATTGATGACCAGTTCGATATCCCTGTCGGCGGCAACCTCATCGATGGTCATGACACGCTCCACACCATAGGCGGCGGCTTTTCCCTCCGCCGCGGCCCGGTTCAGGTCGGCCACGGCGACCAGGTCAATGATGGAAAACAGGTTCTTCAGGTTCTTGATGTAGATTTTGCTGATCATACCGCATCCGATAACCGCTGTCCTGACTTTGCGTTCCATGGTTCAATCCTCCTTGACTTTGGGGTGCTGTTTATTCTCCCGGCACAGCGCTGACAATGTGCCGAAAAAAACCAGGTATGGGGATCAGAGACCGGACGTCGCGGCGCGGTTTTTCCTCCCTCCTCAGGAGCCGGCCGGATTCCTGAAGACGAAGCGCCGGGCCAGCAGAAGCGCCAGCGCGGCGCTGAGCACGTCCGAGATACACTGGGATGCCAGAATGCCGTCATAGGGCCAGAGCGCGGAGGCGGCCAGAAGAACGGCCGCGTAGACGACGCCCTGACGGCTCAGGGAAAGGATCAGCGCCGGAAGCGCTTTTCCGGAAGCCTGGCACAGGCAGGTCATCAGCATGACGACGGCGGCGAAAACGCTGCCGGATACCTGCCAGCGCAGCATGGGAACCGCGGCTTCGGCAAGCACGGGATCGGGCGTAATCGCCCGGATGACCGGGCCGGCCGCCGCGATGAGGACGCAGGTCATCCCCAGCGCGAGCGCGCTCAGGAAGCAGAGGCAGAAGCGGAGCAGCTTCCGGATCCGGTCCTGCTCCCCGGCGCCGCTCAGATATCCGAAGAGCGGCACGCCCCCAAAGGAGAAACCGACAAGAATCATCTGGACGATCATGGTGACCTTGAGGACTATTCCCATGGCCGCGATGCGGCCGTCGCCGAAGGGAAGCAGCTTCTGATTCATCAGGATGGTGCACAGGCTGGAGGCAATATTCGTGATCGCGGCCGTCACGCCGATGAACAGGATATCCTTCAGAAAGCCGGCTTCGATTTTCAGGACGGGGCGGATCGACAGGACGGCGCTGCGGCGGAGAACCACAGCCAGCAGGAAAAGGTCGGTGCATGCATAACCGATGACGGTCGCGGCCGCGGCGCCGGCCGCTCCCATTCCGGGAATCAGCAGCGGATCCAGAATCACATTGACGACGGCGCCGATGATGGTGCCCGCCATGGAAAGCTGGGGCATGCCTTCACAGCGCAGCAGGTTCATATGAATGAAGCTGACAACGATCAGCGGCGCGCCGAGCAGGAGCACGGTTCCGTATTCCCTGGCGTAGGGAAGGGTGTTCCCGCTGGAGCCGAGCAGCAGAAGAAACGGATCCCGAAAAACCAGGAGAAGCCCGCCGACGGCGGCGCCCGAGATCAGCGCAGCCCAGAAGCAGAAGGCGCTGACCCGGGCGGCTTCCGCCAGGCGCTTCGCGCCCAGCAGCCTGGAGAGAAGGGAGCTGCCGCCCTGGCCGAAGATATTCCCGAAAGCCATCAGGATCATAAAGACCGGCGCGCAGACGGAAACCCCGGCCACGAGGAGCTCATCCCCCGTCCGGGCGATAAAATAGGTGTCAGCCAGATTGTAGACTATCGTAACGATCGAACCCAAAACCACCGGAAGAGAGAGGCGGAAATAACCGGATACCGGGTTCTCCGCATCAAGACGGCCGCTGCCTTTTTTTCCGTTTATCTTTTCCATGTGCTTCATATCCCCGCAATGTAAGAGCAAAACATTTCTCAGGGGTATTTTATTCCGGCATCGCCCCCGGTGTCAACTCTGAGGGCAGCCGGAAGCGGCCTTTCCAGGCTTCCCGGAGACTTGCTCAGACGGGGCCCGGCCCGCGCCTTCACTCCGCCATGTGGCGGATGAGCGGAAGATCCGGAAGCTTTTTGAAATGATAGAATCCATACGCGTTTTCGTGAAGGAACAGGCGCTTCTCCTCTTCCGTCAGGAGGGAGGACTTATCAATAAAATCCCAGCTCATCCGGTAAGTGACGGCCGTCATCGTCCGGGGATAATCCGAACCCCACATCAGCTTGCCGATGCCGCAGAGGTCCCTGGCCGTCAGGATGGCCCGGACCGCGGAGGGGAAGGGGTAATACTCGGCATTAAACAGCCAGGTGATGCCGCCGGACTCGATAAATACGTTCGGAAGTCTGGCGAGGCGGATCTGCTCCTCCCATCCCGGCCGGGTCACCATGCCGAAGTGGCCGACGGCGATCCGAAGCGCGGGATGCGACAGGGCAAGCTCCCGGAGCGCTTCGGTCTGCAGGGCTCCGTCCGCCATGTCTATGCTGATGAAAAGCCCGCGGCGGTCGGCTTCCGCAAAGACGGCGGCATGCCGGAGCAGGTCGGGTTCCTTCAGACGGCTTCCGCAGATCTTGATGCCGTCCATTCCCTCCGTGTCCGGGACGCCGCTTTCCTCATAAAGCGCGCAGACGCGGAAGCGTTCAGGCCAGGTCCGCCTGACCGCGCGGAGATAGGCGTCCTGATTTCCGTCAATATATTCCTGGGTGATCACGGCTCCACCCACCCGGGAAAAATCCATATGGGCCAGGAAGCGCTCCGCGCTGTTGATCCCGTCCGCCATGGCAGGGGGAAGCATCTGCCGGATTTCCCGGCCGAACCGGCTCCGCCCGCCGCTCAGCGCGAAAACGGGAAGGCCGTCCACGACCCCGTGCTGTTCCAGCCAGAGATGCGCATGCGCGTCAATCATGAAGGCAATCCCCCTTCCGGATTTGTCAGACCGGATCGGAAAACCGGAGAAGAACCTTCTCCAGGCTTCCGTCGTTATGCGTAAGGGCGTCGAATGCGGAAGCCGCGTCCCGGAAGCCGTATTCCGCGCTGACCATATCCGTGACCGGAACGGCGCCGGAGGCAATCAGGCTGATCAGCGCCTCAAAGTCCTTTGTGTAGGCATTGCGGCTGCCGTAGAGATTCAGCTCCTTCTTCAGGAGGATGGAATGGAGGAAGGTAGTTTCGGTTTTGCCGTTGCCGATGAGGATCACGGACGCGCCGTGACAGGCCTGCTCGATACATTTCAGGAAGGTGACGGACTGACCGCAGGCTTCCACACAGACATCAAAGCCGCTGCCTCCGGTGAGGGCGGCGTACTGAGCGGCTTCGTCCTCCCTGCCCGCCAGCACCAGGTGGTCTGCGCCAAACTGCGCGGCCTTGTCCAGCCGGCCGGGAAGAAGGTCGCAGACCGTGACCTCGGCGCCTCTGGCTTTGGCGGCGAGCAGGGCGAAAAGGCCGATCGGCCCGGCGCCGACCACCAGCACCCGGTCGCCCGGCAGCACCTCGGCGCGGCTGATGGCATGGCGGCTGATGGCAAAGGGCTCGATCAGCGCGAGCTGTTTTGCGCTGAGACCGCAGCCGGGGATGATCCTTTCAACGGGCATGGCGATATATTCGCAGAAAGCTCCGTCCCGCTGGACCCCCATGGTCTGATTATCCATGCAGGCGTTGACGCGGCCTTTCCTGCAGGCATAGCAGGTTCCGCAGTTAAAATACGGATTACAGGTGACCAGATCGCCCGGCTTCAGGCCGCGGCCGTTTTCGGGAACGGAAACAATCCGGGCGGAGAATTCATGCCCCGGGATCCGGGGGTAAGTGGTGAAGGGCTGATTTCCGGTGAAGCTGGCAACATCCGCGCCGCAGATTCCGCAGTACTGAACCTGCAGCAGCGCTTCGCCGGGAGCGGGCCGGGGCATGGGAATATCCCGAATCTCAATCCGATGCGGCGCGACGATGGTAATTGCTTTCATCTGTGGTTCCTCCTCAGCCTTCCGGGTTGATCCTGCTCCGGTTCCAGACAACCGCCGTTTTCATCGGAGCATTTTTGCAGTAGATTCGGTTCTCATAGGAACCGATCGGGTCAGCGGTGAACTCGTCCTTATCGATCAGCTCGACGATCTGATCGTATGGGCTGGCTTCCAGCATGCGGATGGCTTTTTCCATATGATCCTGCCGGAAGTTGATGGATCCGAAGATCAGGTGGTTTTCAAAGCCGAAGGGCATGGAATCAAAGGTGATCCTCGGCCCGAGCGAAAAGCTGTTGTACAGGCCGTTGCAGCCGAGCACACGGTGCCGGAAAGCCATCTCATGCTCCGCGGCGGAGCCGCTGACCCCGATGAAGACGGTGGCCCGGCCGCCGAGAGATGCGCAGATATCCGCCGCCAGGTCCTCCGGGCGGCTGTGGCAGCTGCGGACATAGGTCCCACCTGCCTGCCTGAGTGCAAACCGAACCTTGGGGCTGTCCTCCGGACTTCTGGCGACGAAGACGATCCGGGAATCCGGATGCGCCCGGCGGATCAGGTCCCCGATAAACATGCCGGCGGTTCCAAGGCCAAAGATCACGGTGCGCTCAAAGATTTCCTCCGCCGCGGCCGCGCGGGCCTGCACCTCCCCGCAGCCCAGGCGCCGGGCCGTACGCCGGAAAAGATGAGCGGATCCGAGATCCTCCATGCGCTCAAGCTGAAAGAGCATGCAGGCAAAGGGATCCGGAAAGACCATTTTCTTCGCGAAGCTCAGATCCAGCCGGCCGCCGTGTACATGCCCCTCCGGGATTTCCAGCAGCATATCCGGATTCACATACATCCGGTCGCAGAACAGGCCGTCCGCCTGGTCGCAGCCGTATTCAAAATAGCTCTCTTCCTCGGTGTAGCGCGTGGGGTCAATGCTGTCCCCGCCCCGGATCAGCACGATGGCGAACCGATCCTGAGAGGGCACCCAGACCACGCCCTCATGCCCGTTGATCAGCCGGTTCTGCCCGGCAGGAAACTTTGGGGAAAGCTCTCCCCGCTTTCCCATCATCATCAGCTCATGGTCCGTCCCGCAGAAGCCCACGATCACCGGCTGAACCGGAATGCCTTCCTTCTCAGGTTCGCCGCGGAGACGACGGCGGGGAGGATTGATGAGATTCACCTCGCCGTAGGCCAGGGGCTTTTCCGGATCGTTCTGGAAAAAGGTTCCGAATATACCGCTTCCCATGATCTGGGACCTCCTTTTCATAGATCATTTCAGGACGCCGGAACCTGGCCCGCGGCCGGAACAGGGCAAAAGGCACGATACCGTCCCTGCCGGCAAAAAATGAAAGAAACCGCGGCAGAAATAATCCGTCCGGCGTTTACGCCCGAAATAATCTGACATCTGAAAGCTCAGGAACAATGTACTACGGACAGCCCGGGCTGTCAAGGAAAACGCGCCGCCGAAAGCACGGTTTCAGAAGAACAGCGGGGAAGAGGAATCGGGGGACCTTCCCTCTCCGGTGAGGGAATACACAGCAAAAACAATCCGGGGGCCAAAAACCTCTTGAAAATGGTAAAAAGCTATGTTATGATCCCGTAAACCGTTGAGGAAGAGTGAGTACTTTTCCGGTGATCCCTCACAGAGAGCCGCCGGCGGTGGAAGCGCGGCAGGGAGCGGAAAGGGAATGGGCTTCTGAGGGCGAGCAGAAAGGGACGCCGAGTATGCGAGACGGAGACGACCCTCCGTAATCAAAGGTCCGCGTATGACGGTACGCATGAGTGGGCGCGCACGCGCCAAGCCGGGTGGCACCGCAGGCTGTTTTTTTCAGACCTGTCCCAGCAAAATAACTGGGACAGGTCTTTTCTGTCCCGGAAAGAACCCGGCCGGGGAACCGGCGGGAAACAAAGTCCTCCAAAGGACAGAAAAGAAAGGAAGGATTCCCATGACAGAAAAGAGAGTGCTCAGAGAAGAAGCAAACAAAGGTTTTTCCATCCAGGAGCTGATCGTTGTGGCCGTGCTTCTGGCCGCGGGCACGGTGCTGAAGCTGTTCGTCGGCAGCGTCATCAATTTCTTCGGTATGAAACCGAATTTCATCATCGCGTCCTACTGCCTCGCGATTCTGCTGGTGAGGCCGAAGCTGATCGGGTGCCTGATCATCGGCATCCTGGCGGGCGCCATCTGCCAGTTCCTGCCCGGAACGCCGTGGCTGAACCTGATTTCCGAGCTGCTGGGAGCCGCCGCGATGTTCTTCATGATCCGGATTCCGTTCCGCTTCGGAAAGCTCGACCTGAATCCGCTGCTGTCCACCTTTGTCTCCACGGTGATTTCCGGAGGCAGCTTCGTGGTATGCCTGCTGGCGTTCATGGGCGCGGACACCTCCAGCATGGTGGCGTACATTCCGATCGTGCTGGGCACCGCCGCCATCGGAAGCGTCATCGTTCAGCTGCTGTACCTTCCGCTGAAAAAGGTCCTGAAGCGCTGAATATCCGCCTGCGTACGACAGCCTGAAAACATCAAGGCCGGGGGAGAGAAAAATGATAGCAATCAGGGATCTGACTTTTACCTATAAGGATGAAAAGAATCCGGCGCTTCGCGAGGTCAGCCTGGATATCCCCGAGGGAGGCTTCCTCGGGGTGACTGGCCCGGCCGGCGCGGGAAAAACCACGCTGATCCGCGCGGTCAGCGGGATGATTCCGCATCTGTACCCCGGAGACTTTTACGGAAGCGTGACGGTGAACGGCATGGACACCTTCGAGACCTCCCTGGCGGAAATCTCCAGGCAGGTCGGCACCGTGTTCCAGGATGTGGACAGCCAGATCATTTCCCCGATGGTGGAGGACGAGCTGCTGTACGGGCTGGAGAATTTCGGCGTGCCGCGGGAGGAAATACCCGAGCGGATCGGGGAGGCGCTCCGGAAGGTCGGCATCCCCGATCTGCGCTACAGGGATATCGCTTCCCTTTCCGGCGGGCAGAGGCAGAAAACCGCCGTCGCCGCCATCATCGCGCTCAGGCCGCGCGTGCTTCTGCTGGACGAGCCCACGGGGGAGCTGGATCCTCACAGCAGCCTGCAGGTGTTTTCGCTGCTGAAGGAGCTGAACGAGGAACAGGGGGTCACGGTGATCGTTGTTGAGCAGAAGATCATGCTGCTGTGCGAGTTCGCGAAGCAGCTGGCCGTGATGAACGGGGGGAGGATCGCGTTCCAGGGCGAAACCCGGGAAGTGCTTGCCCACGCGGAAGAAATGCAGGACCTCGGCATCAATATCCCGCGTGTGACGACGCTTTCCCGCGCGCTGAGCGCGGGGACGGGCAGGGAACAGCCTGTCTGCATCAACCTGGATGAGGCGGAGGCCATGGTAAGGGGGCTGATGAAATGATCCGGCTTGAAAATGTCAGTTTTTCATACCGCGGCCAGGGCCCTTCGGTTCAGAACGTATCCTTTCACGCGGAGAAGGGCGAATTCATCGCGATTCTGGGCGCCAACGGCGCCGGAAAAACGACGACTGTCCGCCTGATCGACGGCCTGATCAAACCGGATTCGGGGAAGGTCCTGATTCACGGCGCGGATACGGCGGAGAGCTCCGTCAGCGAACGCGCGCGCCGCGTCGGCTTCCTGTTTCAGAATCCCGACCGGCAGATCTGCCGCAACACGGTCCGGGAGGAGATCCTCTTCGGGCTGCGCAGCGTGCGCGGGGATGAGAAGGAGGAAGCGCTGCAGGCGCGGACGGATGAAATCCTGAAGGATTTTTCCTTCACGGGGGACGAAGAACCCTTTTCCCTCAGCCGCGGACAGCGCCAACGGGTCGCGCTTGCCTCCATCCTGGCGGTGGAGCCCGAGATCCTGATTCTCGACGAGCCGACCACGGGGCTGGATTACCTGGAATGCTGCCATATCATGGACCGTATCCGCCGGATGAACGAGGAACAACAGGTGACGGTCGTCATGGTGTGCCACGACATGGAGGTTGTGCTGGACTACGCGAAGCGGGCCCTGGTGATGGCCGGAGGAAGGCTGCTGGCGGACGGCGGCGTGCGGGAGATCTTCCGGGATGCCGCGCTGATGGAGGCCGCCTCCATCCTGCCGCCGCAGATGATCGGACTCAGCCTGCGCCTGGGAAAAGGCTTTGAACAGTGCGATTCTACGGATACCATCGTCCAGACCGTGCTGGACGCCCGGAGAGGAGGCGCGAAGCATGAATAACCTGTTCGGATACGTTCCCGGAAATTCCGTGATTCACCGGCTGAATCCCGTGACCAAAATCTTTCTGACGATCGCGGTCTGCGTCGCGGCCTTCATCTCCGACAACCTGGCTTACCTGGCCGGCCTGCTGGCGGTCGACCTGCTGATCGGGTTTGCCGCCGGCGTGCCGGGAAAGACCCTGACCATTTTCCGCGGGCTGCTGAAGATTGCCCTTTTCCTGTTTGCACTCCAGATTCTGATGATCCGCCGGGGCACGCCGGTCTTCTGGATTATCACGGACGAGGGACTGCTGACGGCGGTGAGGGTTGTGCTGCGCCTGGTCATCGTCTGCATGCCGCTGGCCCTGGTGCTCGCGGTGACCCGAATCAGCGACCTGACCAATTCTTTCGTGCAGGTGCTGCATGTGCCCTATCAGTACGCTTTTACCCTGTCCACCGCCATCCGCTTCATTCCCCAGTTTCTGGAGGAAATGAACGGCATCATGGAGGCGCAGACCGCCCGCGGGGTGGCATTCGACAAGGCCAGGGGCCTGAAAAAGTTTTCCATGATTCTGCCGCTGTGCGCACCGCTGCTGATCTCCTCCGTCCGGAGGACGGATCAGACCGCCGCGGCCGCGGAGCTCCGCGGCTTCCGCCTGCGCACGCGCCAGTCAGCTTACAAGCGGTATCCCTTTACGGCGCTGGACCTGGCGGCGGCCGTGTTCAGCGCGGCGCTGATCGCGGGGGCGCTGCTGATTTAGAACCGATCGGCTCCGCCCGGGCGGAACGGCCCGGCCGGACTGCCGGCGGCCGCAGGACGGAAAGGGGAAAATGCATAGGGGAAAGGAACCGGAAAAACACAGAAAATACAGCCGGAGCCCCGCACGGACTTGATTTCAGCCGGGGAAGCGGTTATTGTAAGAAAAGAAAGCTCCCGGAGGGAGTATTATATTTGGGCCGGCTTCGGCCCGGGAAAGAGGAACAAATGAAGAAACTGCTTGCACTGATTCTGGCACTGGGGCTGCTCTGCTCCCTGGCGTGGGCTGAAGACGCTCCGCCGGAACTGAACTGGAGCGATCTGGATACCGAGAAGCTGCTGGAGAGCGGGGAGTTCCAGGCCATCTCGATTCAGGATCCTGAACTGACCCTGAACTATTGGATTCCTTCCAACCTGGCTCCGGCGGATGTCAGCGCGATTGCGCCCGAAATACGTCCGATCGCGGCTTTTGCGACCGAGGACTCAAAATACTCCGTGTCCGTATTTGCCCTTCGGGTGAACAGCCTGGAAGAATATATCAACGCGCAGGGCGTCGCGGATACCGCGAATCTTATGATGGTCAACGGCCTTCAGGTGATCTCCGCGGAAAAGCCTGACGACGACCTGGACATGGCGATCGTTCCGGTGGACAGCACCACCCTTATTACCTTTACCTTCTCCCCCCTGAACGAGGACGGATGGGATGAGGTGAAGGCCAGCATCGTGGCCTCCATTCAGCTTCCGCAGTAAGCGGGCGGAGATTCATCCGGAATGGAAAGCGCCGGGGCAGCGGTTCAACGCAGCCCCGGCGTTTTCCTGTTTTGTCTTTCTTCTGTTCAGGACTTGTTTTTCAAGGATGCGGGGGCTATACTGAATTCACTATCCCAAAGGGAAGACAAAGAAGGAGGATAAAGAAATGAAGAAACTGCTTGCGCTGCTCGTGGCGGTAATGATGATTGTTCCGGTCTTCGCCGCGGCGGAAGATGTGATCAAGATCGGTGTTTTTGAACCCTCTACGGGCGACAACGGCGCCGGCGGAAAGCAGGAGATCCTGGGCATTGAGTACGCGAACAGCCTGACCCCGACCGTGACGATCGGCGGACAGGAATACCAGGTGAAGCTGGAGATCGCGGACAACCAGTCCCTGACGGACAAGGCGGTCTCCGCCGCGCAGTCCCTGGTCGGAGCGAATGTTTCCGTGGTGCTGGGCTCCTACGGCTCCGGCGCCTCCATGGCCGGCGGCGACGTGTTTGCGGAAGCGGGCGTTCCGGCGATCGGCGTCAGCTGCACCAACCCCAACGTGACCCTGCTGTGCGATTACTACTGGAGGATCTGCTTCCTCGATCCCTTCCAGGGCACCGTCATGGCGAACTTCGCCAAGGAGCTGGGCGCCACCAAGGCCTATGTGCTGACCATGCTGGGTGAGGACTACGGCGTGGGCCTGGGCAAGTATTTCGTGGATGCCTTCCAGAAGCTGGGCGGCGAAGTGATCGAAGAGAACTTCACCGAAGGCAACGGCGACTTCGCGGCTTACATCAACAACGCGGTGAACGGCGGATGCGACGTGATCTTCGCGCCCTGCGCCACCACCTATGCCGCGCTGATCATCGAGCAGGCCGCCTCCCAGGGCGTGACCTTCCCGATCCTGGCCGGCGATACTTGGGAGAACTCCGCGATCCTGGACGCCGCGAAGGGCAAGGACGTCAAGGTTTACTGCTCCACCTTCTTTGACGAGAATGACGACTCCGCCGCGGCTGCGGACTTCGTTTCCGGCTTCAAGGCCTGGCTGAACGCGGATGAGGGCAAGAAGACCAACAACGGCGGCAACGACATCGTCGCTGCGGTTTCCGCCCTGGGCTTCGACGCCTACAACGTCGCGCTGGCCGCCATCACCGCCGCCGACAGCGCGGATCCCGCCGCCATCGCCGCGGCGCTGCCGGGTGTGACCTACACCGGCGTGACCGGCGCCATCGCCTTCGACGAGAACGGCGACGCCCGCAAGGATATGGCCTACATCAAGTTTGCCAATCCGGAGACCGGCGCGTTCGATTTCGTGAAGACCCAGAGCGTAGCGGAATAAACGCATGAGATCAGAGGGGGCCGCTGCGCAAGGCAGCTGCCCCCTCTTTTCCTGATTAACGGGCCTGAAAGCTCCGGGAAAAGGAGAACAGCATGTTCAACACACTCTTGCCGTATCTGCTGGCGGGCATCTCCGTGGGCGGCCAGTACGCGCTGATCGCGGTGGGCTATACGCTTGTCTACGGAATTCTGCGGCTGATCAATTTTGCCCACGGGGATATTTTTACCGCGGCCGGCTTCTTTATGGTCTATCTGGCGGCCAGTCTGCCGGTGGGCATTTCCGTGCCGCTGGTGATTATCCTGACGGTGATCCTTGGCTTCACCGTGGAGCGGGTGGCCTACAAGCCTCTTCGCACCGCGCCCCGCATGTCCATCATGATCTCGGCCATCGGCGTCAGCTACCTGCTTCAGAACCTGATGTGGTATCTGACGGGAGGACTGGCCAAGCAGTATCCCGGCCTTCCGGGACTGTCCGAAACGGTGCAGATCGGCAGCGCTTCCACGAAGATCGTGACGATTGCCACGCCCTTCCTGACCATCGGGCTGGTGATTGCGCTGGTCCTGCTGATCAACCATACGAAAATCGGCATGGCCATGCGGGCGGTGTCCGTGGACTTCGAGACGGCGCAGCTGATGGGCATCAAGATCAACAATGTCATTTCCGTCACCTTCGTGATCGGATCCGCGATGGCGGCGATCGGCTCCATGCTGTATTTCACCAACTACACGGCGGTCACGCCCACCATCGGTGCCATGCCGGGCCTGAAGGCGTTCGTCGCCGCGGTGTTCGGCGGCATCGGATCGATCCCCGGCGCCATGATCGGCGCACTGATCATCGGCATCAGTGAAAACCTCATTAAGGCGGCGGGCTGGACGGCGTTCTCGGACGCTTTTACCTTCGCCCTGCTGATTGTGGTGCTCCTGTTCCGGCCCACGGGCCTGTTCGGGGAAAAGACAACGGACAAGGTGTAAGGAGGGAGAGACATGAAGAAGAATCAGAAGCTGATCATCTCCCTGCTGGCGGTCGCGGCGCTCTTTTTCCTGGCCTGGCTGGTGGAGCAGACACAGGGGACGCAGTCCATGGCGGTCACCGTACTGCAGAAGGGCGCGGTCTATGCCCTGATCGCGGTTTCCATGAACCTGCTGAACGGCTTTACGGGGCTCTTTTCCCTGGGACAGGCGGGGTTCATGCTGGTGGGCGCCTACACCTACGCGGTGCTGACCATTCCCATGGCCAAGCGCGCCGCGGTTTACCAGTACTATAACGGAGGCTGGGTCCAGTTCACGATCGGGTTCCTTCCGGCGCTGCTGCTGGCCGGCGCCGCGGCGGCGCTGTTCGCCGCGCTGATCGGCATGCCCGTCCTCCGGCTGAAGGGCGACTACCTGGCCATCGCCACGCTGGGCTTTGCGGAAATCATCCGCGCCATCGTGCAGTGGGACGGTATCGGCCCCCTGACCAACGGGTCTAACCTGCTGAAAACCTATCCGACCCTGAAGAACATCATGCCGGGCAATACGGTGCTGTTTACCTTCCTGGCGGTTGGCATCTGCATCGGGCTGATCCTGCTGCTGATTAATTCCACCTACGGGCGCGCCTTCAAGGCCATCCGGGACGACGAGGTCGCCGCGGAGGCCATGGGCATCAATCTTTTCCACCACAAGCAGATGGCCTTTGTCATCTCCAGCTTCTTCGCCGGCATCGGCGGCGCCCTGCTGGCCATGTACCAGGGATCGCTGCAGGCCAACAGCTTCAAGAGCTCCATGACCTATGAGATCCTGCTGATCGTCGTGATCGGCGGCCTGGGCTCGGTTTCCGGAAGCGTCATGGCCAGCTTCCTGTTCATTGCGGCCAGCGAATGGTGGATGCGTTTCCTGGATTCGGAAATGCTGATCGGGAACTTCAAGGTTCCGCTGCTGGCTCCCGGATTCCGGATGGTGGTGTTCTCCGTCGTGATCATGGTGGTGGTGCTGTTCTTCCGGAAGGGCATCATGGGCGACCGTGAGCTGTGGGAGATCGGAGCCCGGCGCGGCGCGAAGGGAGGCAGGAAGAAGGCATGAGCGAGGACAGAAAGAATGTGCTCCGGCTGGAGAATATCACGATGCAGTTCGGCGGCGTCGTGGCCATCAACAATCTGAGCATGGAAGTGAACCAAGGGGAGATCGTGGCGCTGATCGGGCCGAACGGCGCGGGGAAGACCACGGCCTTCAACTGCATTACCGGCGTGTACGAGCCGACCAACGGCGCCGTCTTTTTCCACGGCAAGCCCATCGTGGTCAACCATCCGCAGGGAAAAATGACGAAGCAGTACGCCGGGATCAACGCGGAGAAGTATCTGAAGGAGCCGGTGGTTTCCCAGTCCGCGGACAGGATTACGGCGCTGGGAATTGCCAGGACATTCCAGAATATCCGGCTTTTCAAAAGCCAGACGGCTTTCGAAAATGTGCTGATCGCGACGCACCTGCGGCGAACCAGCAATTTCCTGACCGCGACCTTCCGGCTGAACCGGAAGGAGGAGCTGGCTATGCGGGAAAAGGCTATGAGCCTGCTGGAGACGGTCGGCCTGAAGGACGAAGCGAATGAGCTGGCCACCAGCCTGCCCTACGGCAAGCAGAGGCGGCTGGAGATCGCCCGCGCGCTGGCCACGGATCCCACGCTGCTGCTGCTGGACGAGCCGGCGGCGGGCATGAACCCCCAGGAGACCGACGAGCTGGGCGAGTTTATCGTGGACATCAAGAACCGCTTCAACCTGACGGTGCTGATGATCGAGCACCACATGAACCTGGTCATGGACGTCTCGGACCGGATCTACGTCCTGGACTTCGGAAAGCAAATCGCGCAGGGCACCCCGGAGGAAGTGCAGCAGAATCCGGTGGTCATTGCGGCGTATCTGGGGGTGGAGGAAGAATGAGCCTGCTGAAGGTAACGGATCTGGTCGTCAGCTACGGCGGCATCGAAGCGTTGAAGGGCATCTCCTTCGAAGTGGAGCAGGGTCAGATCGTGACGCTGATCGGCGCCAACGGCGCGGGCAAGAGCACCACCCTGCGTACCATCTCCGGCCTGGTGAAGGGCCGGGAAGGCCGGATCTATTTTGAGGGCCGGGACATCACCGATTACGGAACCCAGAAGATTGTGGAAACCGGCATCGCCATGGTGCCGGAAGGCCGCCGGGTTTTCGCCAACCTGACGGTGCTGGAAAACCTGCGGATCGGCGCCTACCTGCGGAAGGACCGGGACGTCATCGAGGAGGATATCCAGTACGTCTATGAGCTCTTCCCCCGCCTGAAGGAGCGCTCCTGGCAGCTGGCAGGCACGCTCTCCGGCGGTGAGCAGCAGATGCTGGCGGTGGGAAGGGCCATGATGACCCGGCCGAAGCTGATCATGATGGATGAGCCCAGCCTGGGGCTGGCGCCCCTGGTGGTGAAGGATATCTTCCGGATCATTCAGACTTTGAAGGATACGGGCATGACCGTGCTGCTGATTGAGCAGAATGCCAACGCGGCGCTTCACGCCTGCGACTATGCCTATGTGATGGAGACGGGCCGGATTACCATGAGCGGCACGGGCGAGGAACTGCTTTCCAGCGAGGCGATTCAGGAGGCCTACCTGGGGAAAAGCAGCAAGAAGTAATGCCGGAAACGGACAAAAAAAGATTGACACAGTACGGGGCCTGCGGGAGAATAAAAATCCGGCGGGCCTTTTTTTGCCTGCCGTGAAGCGAACGGAGAGAAGAGGGAAAGGATATGCTGAAAGCATATATCTGGGATCTGGACGGCACCCTGTTTGACTCTTACGGGTCGATTGTGTCCAGCCTTTCGGAAGTGGCCGGGAACTGCGGGACTGAGGATTCCGCTGAAACGATCATGAGGACGGTCAAGCGGGGATCCGTCACGGAATATCTCCGGGCCCTGTCCGCGAAAAGCGGAAGGAAATCGGAGGAGCTGTTCCGGGAGTACCGGGCGGTCAGCCATCGGAAACTGAACGAAATCACCCTGATCCCTGACGCCGCGGAAACGCTGGAAGCACTGCGGAAAAAGGGAGCCAGGCATTTTGTCTATACGCACAGGGGAGGATCCACCCTGCCGCTGCTGGACCGCCTCGGAATTGCCTCCTTTTTTGCGGAGATCGTGACGCATGATCAGGGATTCCGCCCGAAGCCTTCGGGGGACGGCGTAAAATATCTGCTGGAAAAATATGCCCTGGGCAGGAAGGATACGGCCTACGTGGGGGACAGGTCGCTGGACGTGCTTTGCGCGAAGGACGCCGGGGTGCAGGCCGTCCTGTATCTGCCGGATGATTCCTGTGTGATTCCGACGGGACAGGAGGACCGGATCATCCGAAGCCTGAAGGACCTGACGATGGAAGGGGAGCATGCCGTATGACGGACAGAATGATCAATGGAATGATTTTTGCGGTCACGCTGGTCCTGGTGATCCGCTTTTTCCGGGAGAACGGGAAATGGAATCCCGGACGGGGGAAAGCCGCTTTCCGCTTCTTCACCACGCTGAGCAATGTGCTTTGCGCTGTTTCCGCGCTGCTTATGTGCATTGCGCCGGAAAACAGGCTTTTCCGGATGCTGAAATATATCGGAACGGCGGCGGTGACCGTGACCATGATGACGGTACTCCTGTTCCTGGCGCCGACAATGGGAGGCCTGCGGAAGCTGATTCAGGGAGCGGAGCTTTTTCTTCATCTGCTGACCCCCCTGGCAGCCCTGCTGACGTTCGGGCTCTGGGAGAGGCGCGGTATGGCCTTCGGAGAAGCCCTGTGGGGCATGCTGCCCGTGGCGCTGTACGGACCGTACTATCTCTACAGAACCGTCTTTGCGCCGGAGGGAAAACGCTGGGAGGATTTCTACGGCTTCAACAGGGGAGGGAAATGGCCGGCGTCATTCCTGGCCATGCTGGCCGGCACGCTTCTGATCTGCCTGGGACTGATGGGACTGCAGAATATCCGGGGGTGAAGGGATCCCGGCACCGCGGAAAAAGGCAGGCCGCGCCTTCAGACGGGATTCCGGGCGGGATGCCCTGATGAGGCCGGGTCATTCCGAATAATATAAAAGATCACGGGGAAACATATTACGGGCAAAAACGGAACAGAACAGCGAAGAAACCTCTTGACAAGTTAGGCAAGCCTAATTATAATTCCAATAGTTAGCAAGAGCTAACGTCCGATATGCAGGAAACCTGAGTGAACTTGGAGGAGATCGGATGATGCCATTAAACTATGCAAACCCGGGTGAAGAATCGGTGATCCGGAAGATCGGCGGGAGCCCGGAGGTAAGGAAACACCTGGAGAATCTGGGCTTCGTCGTGGGAGGTACGGCTACCGTCATTTCATCCCTGAACGGGAATGTGATTGTGAAAGTGAAGGAATCACGCGTGGCCATTGACGGGGAAATGGCGCGCAGGATTATGGTATAAATGGAGGTGCGGACATGAACAATCTGAGGGAAGTTCCGGTCGGAAGCAGGGCGAAGGTCGTCAGAATCCACGGCGAAGGGGCAGTCAGGCGGAGGATTATGGACATGGGTATCACGAAGGGTGCGGAGATTTATGTGAGGAAGGTCGCGCCCCTGGGAGACCCCATCGAGATTACCGTACGCGGGTATGAGCTCTCCCTGCGCAAGGCGGATGCCGAAAGCATTGAAGTGGAATAATTTTTTTTACCATAGAGTTAGCAATGACAAATTAGTTACAATAAACGGGAGGAATGCACGATGAATATCCGCATTGCCCTGGCGGGCAATCCCAACAGCGGAAAAACCACGCTGTTCAATGCCCTGACCGGCTCCAATCAGTTTGTGGGCAACTGGCCCGGAGTAACCGTGGAGAAAAAGGAAGGCAGGCTTCGGAAGCATGAGGGCGTTGTTATCACCGACCTGCCGGGCATTTACAGCCTGTCCCCCTATACGCTGGAAGAAGTCGTTGCACGGAATTACCTGATCAACGAGCGGCCGGATGCCATCCTGAATATCATTGACGGCACAAACCTCGAGCGCAACCTGTATCTCACCACCCAGCTGGTGGAGCTGGGAATCCCGGTCGTCGTGGCCATCAATATGATGGATGTGGTCAGGAAAAACGGCGACAAGCTGAACACCGACGAGCTTTCCAGACAGCTGGGCTGCAGGGTGACAGAGATTTCCGCGCTGAAGGGAACGGGCGTTACGGAGGCCGCGGAAGCGGCGATTCAGGCGGCCGAGGGAGGAAAAACCATCCCGCAGCACACCTTCTCCGGACCGGTGGAGCATGCGCTTGCGCATATCGAAGAAGCTGCCGTGCACGGGATGCCGGAAGAACAGCAGCGCTGGTATGCCATCAAGGTGTTTGAACGGGACGACAAGGTGCTTGAGCAGCTCAGCATTCCTGCCGAGACCAGGCAGCACATCGAGGCTGACATCGCCGCCGCAGAGAAGGAACTGGACGATGATGCGGAGAGCATCATCACCAACGAGCGGTACGTTTACATCTCGGAGGTGATCAGGTCCTGCTACCGCAAGCACAACGCGGGCGGCCTGAGCACATCCGACAGGATTGACAGGGTGGTTACGAACCGGTGGCTGGGGCTTCCCATCTTCGCGCTGGTCATGTTCGCGGTTTACTGGATTGCCATGGTGGCTGTCGGCGCACCCGCGACGGACTGGGCCAACGACGGGCTGTTCGGAGACGGCTATCACCTGTTCGGCAACGGTACCGCGGCCTATGAGGCGGCGGCAGAACGCTACGGCGACACGGATCAGATTATCGAGGCCTTCGCGGAACAGTACGGCGTGGCGTTCGATAGCGAAAACCCCGAGGAATCCCTGAAAGCGCTCCTGGCCGCGACACCCGACGACGCCAGCGTGACCTACATCACGCAGGATGAGGAAAACCTGGCCGTCGAGGAGCATCCCGGTACCGGGAAGGCGGATCTGGAGGCTGCCGCGGCGGAATATCTGAGCACCGGGGAGGACTACAAATCCGATGTCGGCGCGCCCGATCCGGCCGATTACGGCACCTGGGTACCCGGGATCCCGGCGCTGGTTGAACGCGCCCTGGACAGAATCGGAACGGCGGACTGGCTGAAGGGCCTGATTCTGGACGGCATTGTCGCAGGCGTGGGCGCGGTGCTGGGCTTTGTGCCCCAGATGCTGGTCCTGTTCCTGCTGCTGGCCTTCCTGGAGGCCTGTGGATATATGGCGCGTATCGCTTTCGTACTGGACCGGATTTTCCGCAAGTTCGGCCTGTCCGGCAAATCCTTCATCCCCATGCTGATCGGCGTGGGATGCGGGGTGCCCGGCATTATGGCCTCCCGAACCATTGAGAACGAGCGCGACCGGCGCATGACCATCATGACCACCACGTTCATTCCCTGCAGCGCGAAAGTACCTTTCATTGCCATGATCGCCGGCGCTGTTTTCCACAAGTCGGCCTGGGTCGCCACGAGCGCGTACTTCATCGGGATGGCGGCGATCATTGTCAGCGGCATCATGCTGAAGAAGACCAGACGATTTGCCGGAGAGCCTGCCCCCTTCGTGATGGAACTGCCGGCCTATCACTGGCCGACCGCCGGAAACGTGCTCCGCTCCATGTGGGAACGCGGCTGGAGCTTTATCAAAAAGGCCGGGACCATCATTCTGCTCTCTACCATCCTGGTCTGGTTCCTGAGCCGGTTCGGCGTAGCGGACGGCACTTTCCGGATGCTGGAGGAGGAGGAACTGGAGCTGTCCATTCTGGCCGGATTCGGCGGACTGATCGCTTGGATCTTCAAACCGCTGGGATTCGGCACCTGGCAGGCGACGGTCGCGTCCATCACCGGCCTGATCGCCAAGGAGAACATCGTGGGCACGATGGGGATCCTCTACGGCGGTACGGAAACCTACGCCAACCTGGCCGCGTCATTCTCCGGCATTGCCGCCTATGCCTTCCTGGTCTTTAATCTGCTGTGCGCTCCCTGCTTCGCCGCGATCGGCGCCATCAAGCGGGAAATGAACAACGCCGGATGGACCTGGTTCGCGATTGGCTATCAGTGCGCGTTTGCCTATGCCGTTGCGCTGATGATCAATCAGTTCGGCCTGCTTTTCACGGGCCGTGTAAACGTTCCCGGCCTGATCGCGGCGGTGGCCGTGCTGGGCGCGATGATCTACATGCTGTTCTTCAAGAAGTACCATGAGGCCGCCAGGCTGACCCGGAAAGTGTGAAAAAATGCCGGAGATCATTGCAAAGCATGCGGGAACCATTCTTGTTACGCTCGTTCTGATCGGGGTTGTCACAGCCATTATCCTTCAGCTGAGAAAGGACAGGCGGCAGGGGAAATCATCCTGCGGCTGCAGCTGCGGCAGCTGTCCCATGGCGGGATCCTGCCACAGGCAGCCGTAACCGGAAGGAGGCACGGGGCTGCGTGCCTCCTTTTTCCTTCGGCTTTGATGAAAATGTCAGGTTATTATGTTCCTGGGGCTCATCTTCCTTCTGTAATGAAGCCCGGATCGCTCCCGTGGCTCTGATCCGGTAAACCGCAGATTGCGGTGACGAAGAAGATATGAAAGGGGACTGTTTGAAATGATGCCATACAAAGTGGGGCCGCTTATCGGAAACGCGGCAGGCACGTTATTGTATAAGGTGGCGAAGAAGCCCATTATCAGGCTTTTCAACTCATTTATGGATGCTGAGCCATGTATCTCCTGATCTATTGGAATCTGATGGCCCGATCCACCTTCACTCCTGTCGCATTGACAGGAGTTTTTCCGTTTGCGGCGAAACAACAGGTATGGGCTTGATAGTAAGCTCATGCTCAGCCTATAATGGGTTTGATCGAAGAGGCCGTCATATCGGGATTCGGTGAGGTGTGAACTCCATGAAGTTTCAGGAATATGGGCAGAAGCAGAATCCCGCAATCCTTCTGCTCCACGGCGGCGGACTGTCATGGTGGAACTATCGGGAAGCAGCCGAGCTTCTGCAGGATCGGTTCCGCATCATCCTGCCCATCCTGGACGGACACGCAGGGAGTGATCGTCCCTTTACATCGATTGAGGAAAACGCCTCCGGGATCATCTCTTTCATCGACGAACAGCTGGGTGGCTCCGCTTCCCTGATCGGAGGTCTTTCTCTGGGCGGACAGGTTTTGCTTGAAATGCTGTCGCAGCGCAAAGACCTCTGCTCCCATGCATTAGTTGAGAGCGCCGCCGTCATTCCGTCAAAGCTGACCCATGCCCTGATCGCGCCTGCCTTCGGGAGCAGCTACGGGCTGATCAGGCGCAGAAGCTTTGCCCGGCTGCAGTTTCAATCCCTGCACATCAAGCCGGAACTGTTTGAAGACTATTACCGGGATACCTGCCGGATCCGGAAGCAGGACATGATTGCTTTTCTGAGGGCGAACACATCCTATGCACTGAAGGATGCATTCCCGGAGGCTGCCGCGGAGGTGCATATATGTGTCGGGGAAAAGGAAACCCGCGTCATCCTGCGCTCAGCAGAAGCCATCTGCAGGATGCGCCCGGCCTGCAGGCTGCACCGTCTGCCCGGCCTCAGGCACGGTGAATTCTCGATCAACCATGCGGCCTGCTATGCTGACTTTATACGAGAAATCGTTCAGGGCGGGAAAATTCCAGTTTGAGGATGGTATCAATTTACAAGATAAGAATTCCTCGGACGGCCATTTTTCGGTACTCGGGGTTCACTCTCGAAACGCTCATGCAACGCACTGTATCAATTTGCAGGATAAGATTTCTGTTTTTACCCGTTTACACGCCGGAATAGGCGGAGAAGCCACCGTCGATGGGA
>CAMVFE010000022.1 GCA_947166705.1 uncultured Clostridia bacterium | reverse complement strand
GGCAGTATCGGGTTTCCCAGGGTGATGTGATCTATATCGACAAGGTGAATCAGGAGGCGGATTCCGCGATTTCCTTCGACGTGCTGATGATCGGCGGCGACGGAGAGGTCAAGGTCGGCAATCCCGTTCTGGACGGCGCGAAGGTCGAAGGCAAGGTGCTGGCCCAGGTCAAGGGTGAAAAAATCCGGGTTTACAAGTACAAGAGCAAGAAGACGTATCATCGGACGCAGGGCCATCGCCAGCCCTACACCAAGGTGGAAATCACCGCCATCAACGCGTAATGATTTCCGCCATCCTGTATCGGAAGGACGGGCGCTACACGGGCTATCGGGCTTCGGGCCACAGCGGATACGCGGAGGCCGGGAGCGATATCGTCTGCGCCGGGGTTTCGGCGCTGAGCATCACCTGCGTGAACGCGCTGGAAAGCCTGCTGGGCGTTGAAACGGATCCTGAGACGGACGGGGAGACGGGGCTGATGAGCTTCGACCTTCCGCCGCTGGAGGGAGACCGGGCATCAGGAGCGCAGCTGCTGATGGGAGCCCTGGGACAGGGACTGTCCGACCTGCAGGAGGCCTATCCCGGATATCTGACATTCGAAATCAAGGAACGGAGGAAATGACCATGTTGAAGATGAATCTGCAGCTGTTTGCCCATAAAAAGGGAATGGGCTCCACCCGGAACGGCCGGGACAGCGAGTCCAAGCGTCTGGGCCCGAAGCGGGCCGACGGCCAGCTGGCCCTGGCCGGCAACATCCTGGTTCGGCAGCGGGGAACCAAAATCCATCCCGGGCTGAATGTGGGCATTGGCAAGGACGACACGCTCTTCGCCAAGGAGACGGGGATCGTCCGGTTCGAACGCCTGGGCCGTGACAAGAAGCAGGTTTCTGTGTATCCCGTGGATACCGCGGCCGAAGCTCAGTAAGGAGTCGCTTTTTCAGGGCTGTTGCGTCGCAACAGCCCTTTTTTGTTCATACCGCCCGGAGGAACGGGAAGGAAAGGGAAATACAGGACGCGGGGCGCGCGCTCCGGAAAGCAGGGAAAAGCCATGACGAACACGAACGGAAAGAAGACCTTCTATATTACCACACCGATTTACTATCCCTCTGACAATCTGCATATCGGGCATGCCTACTGCTCCACGGCGGCGGATTCCATGGCCCGGTTCAAGAAGCTGACGGGATACGATACGTATTTCCTGACCGGGACGGACGAGCACGGACAGAAGATCGAAAAGAAGGCCGTTGCCCAGGGCGTGACCCCGCAGGCCTATGTGGACAAAATCGTTGCGGGCATCAAGGACCTGTGGAAGCTGATGGACATCGAGTACGACGATTTTATCCGGACCACGGACGAGCGGCACGTGACCGCGGTCCAGAAGATCTTCCGGCAGCTGTACGACCAGGGGGACATCTACAAGGCGGAATACGAGGGATGGTACTGCACGCCCTGCGAGAGCTTCTGGACGGAACTGCAGCTGAAGGACGGATGCTGCCCGGACTGCGGGAGGCCCGTGGAAAAGACCCAGGAGGAAAGCTATTTCTTCCGGATGAACAAATACGCGCCCTGGCTGATTCAGTACATCGAGGAGCATCCCGAATTTATTCAGCCGGCCAGCCGGGCCAACGAGATGATCAACAACTTCCTGAAGCCCGGGCTTCAGGACCTGTGCGTGAGCCGCACCAGCGTCCGCTGGGGTATCCCGGTGGACTTTGACCCGAAGCACACGGTGTACGTCTGGATCGACGCGCTGAGCAACTACATCACCGCCCTGGGATACGGCACGCAGCACGATGAACTGTACCGGAAATACTGGCCGGCGGACGTGCATCTGGTGGGGAAGGAAATCGTCCGGTTCCATACCATCTACTGGCCGATCATGCTGCACGCGCTGGGGCTGCCCCTGCCGAAACAGGTGTTCGGCCACGGATGGCTGGTGATCGACGGAAAGAAGATGGGCAAATCCGTCGGGAACGTGGTGGATCCGGTGGTGCTGTGCAACCGGTATTCCAGCGACGCGGTCCGCTATTTCCTGATGAGGGAGATGCCCTTCGGCAACGACGGGGAATTCACCCTGAAGGCGATGCTGACCCGGGTGAACGCGGACCTGGCCAACGACCTGGGCAACCTGGTGAGCCGGACGGTGGCCATGATCGAGAAGTACTGCGGCGGCGAGATTCCCGCCGCTGGCCCTCAGGAGGAGATCGACGCCGCCCTCCGGGCCGCGGCGGAGGCGATGCCCGGCCGGGTGGAGCAGGAGGTTGACGCCTTCCAGTTCTCCGGCGCGCTGCAGGAAATCTGGAAGCTGATCGGCGACTGCAACCGCTACATCGACCAGACCCAGCCCTGGGTGCTCGGAAAGAGCGAGGAAGGCCGGCCGCGGCTGAATACGGTGCTCTATACCCTGGCCGAATGCGTGCGACGGGTGGCGGTCTGCGTCAGCTTCGTCATGCCCAGGACGCCGGAGCGGATCTTTGCGCAGCTGGGCGTCGAAGCGCCGGAGCTGAAAACCTGGGAATCCGTGAACCTTCCCTTCGCCGTTCTGCCCGCCGGGCTGAAGGTGCATAAGGGCGAGGCGCTGTTCCCCAGGCTGGACATCCAGAAGGAAATCGAGCGCGACCAGCCCACGGAAGAAAAAGCGCCGAAGGCCGCGGAAAAGGCCGCGAAGAAGGAACAGAAGGCCGCCGAAAAGGCGGAGAAGAAGCACGAGGAACCGGAATTCCCGGCGGAGATCCCCTTCGATACCTTCGCCCAGTGCAAAATGCAGGTAGCAAGGGTGCTGGAATGCGTCAAGGTAGAGAAGAGCAGCAAGCTGCTTCAGTTCCGCCTCAGCTTCGGGAAGGACGGGGAGCGCACCATCCTGAGCGGCATCGCGAAATACTATCAGCCGGAGACGCTCGTGGGAAAGCAGGTGGTGGCCATCACGAATCTGGCACCCCGGAAAATCGCCGGCATCGAAAGCCAGGGCATGATTCTGTCCGCCCTGGACGACGCGGGGAACCTGCGCCTGATGACCGTCGGCGAGGGCGTGGAGGACGGAGCGATCGTCGGATGATGGAACTGTTTGACAGCCACTGCCACGTGAACGAGGAAAAATTTGACGACGACCGGGAGGAGGTGCTCCGCCGGATGGCGGAGCACGGCGTCACCCGGTACGCGGTGATCGGATCCGACATGGCGACCTCCGCGGCGTGCGTGGAATATGTGAAAAGCCACGAAAAAGCGGTATGCGCGGTGGGAATCCATCCCCACGAGGCAAAGGAATACCGGGAAGGCGACCTGGACCGGATCGCGGCATGGATCCGCAGCGGGGAAGCCCGGGCCATCGGCGAGATCGGCCTGGATTACTACTACGACCTGAGCCCCCGGGAAACCCAGGCGGAGGTCTGCCGGATGCAGATGGAGCTGGCCTGGGAGCTGGGCGCGCCCGTGGCCTTCCATGTGCGGGACGCGCACCAGGACATGCTGGACCTGATGAAAAGCATGAAGGGGCATCTGACCCCCGGGATCATGCACTGCTTCAGCGGAAGCGCCGAAATCGCGAAGGAATACCTGAAGCTGGGGTACTGCATTTCCTTCGCGGGGCCGGTGACCTTCAAAAAAGCGCCGAAACTGCAGGAGGCCGCGAGACTGGTGCCCGCGGACCGGCTGCTGATCGAGACCGACAGCCCCTATCTCGCGCCGGAACCCGTGCGGGGACGGCGAAACGAACCGGCGAACGTCCGGTTCGTGGCCGCCAGGCTGGCGGAAATCCGGGAAGAGGACCCGGAGACGCTGGCGGAGCAGACCTTCAGGAACGCCGCAAAAATCTACGGAATCGCATAGGAAGGCCGTCCGGGAACACCCCGGACGGTTCTCCCGTTCCGGGGATCCGCTTGCTTTCCCCGGAGGAATCCGATATCATAATGCCATCGGAAGATGAGGAGGAAACAGCCATGCCCTGTACAACGGTACTGGTCGGACGGGATGCCAGCAGCGACCGCTCCACCATGATTGCCCGCACGGACGACGGACATTTCGACGTCAAGAAGATCATCGTCGTGGAGCCGGAGAAGCAGCCCCGGAACTATGAAAGCAAAATATCCCATCTGCGCATTCCCCTGCCGGAGAATCCCATGCGCTATACCGCCTGCCCCAGCGTGGACCCGAAGAACGGCATCTGGGCGGCCACGGGGATCAACGCGGCCCAGGTGGGCATGACCGCCACGGAGACCATCACCTCCAACCCCCGGGTGCTTGCGGCGGACCCGCCGGTGAAATACCGCAGGGCGAAGAACCGGCGGGAGAAGGACGTCCCGGGCGGGATCGGCGAGGAGGATATCGTCGTCCTGGTGCTGCCCTACATCCGCAGCGCGAGGGAGGGCGTGACCCGGCTGGGAGAGCTGCTGGAAAAGTACGGAACCTACGAGAGCAACGGGATCGCCTTCAACGATGAGAAGGAAGTCTGGTGGATGGAGACCATCGGCGGCCACCACTGGATCGCGAGGAAGGTGCCGGACGACCGTGTGGTGCTGATGCCCAACCAGTTCGGGCTCGACTGCTTTGACCCGGAGGACGCCTTCGGCGAAGGGAAGGAGAACCTCTGCTCCCGGGACCTTCCCGAATTCATCGCGGAGAATCACCTGGACCTGAACCGAAACGGGGAATTCAATCCCCGGTATATCTTCGGTTCCCGCCGGGATATGGACCACATCTACAATACGCCCCGCGCCTGGATGATGGGCCGGTATCTGACGCCGGAATCCCACAGATGGGACGGTCCGGACGCGGAATTTCACCCGGAGAGCGACAGTATTCCCTGGAGCCTTGTCCCCGACCGGAAGGTGGCCGTGGAGGACGTGGCATACCTGCTGTCCGGGCATTTCCAGGGAACGCCCTATGATCCCTACAGCCATCAGAATACGGGCAGGCGCGGCATCTACCGTTCCATCGGCATCAACCGCACAGGGGTGACCTCCATCTGCCAGATCCGCCCGGACAGGGCGCAGAAGGGGCTGGAATGGATCTGCTTCGGATCCACGACCTTCGGCGGCTTCCTGCCGCTGTATCCGAACGTGAGGAAAATGCCGGATTATGTCAGCCGCGTCGGGATGGAGGTGTCCACGGAGAACTGGTACTGGGGAAGCCGGCTGATCGCCGCGCTGGCGGATCCCAACTACGGAACCTGCATCCAGCAGATCGGCAGGTACCGGGAGGAGATGGCGGCCCGCGGCAGGCAGATCGTGGCGGAGTACGACCGGAAGCAGACGAACGACGAGCGGACGCTGGAGGAAGCGAACGCGAAGCTCTGCGAGATGGCCAGGGAGCTGACGGCGGAGACGCTGGGCAAGGTGCTTGCGGACGCCAGCGAACACATGAAGAACGGCTTCAATCTGTCGGATAACTGAGAAAAGAACGCAAAAAAACGGAGACCGGGATCCGATGAACCGTCAGATTCCCATCTCCGTTTTCAGCGCTTCCCGGGCCTGGCTCTCCGTCATCCCGACGGAGACGGCGGGGCTGTAAAGCAGGTTCAGCATGCGCCAGTCCACATCGCTTAGGGACTGGGTCACCGTCCAGGGATCATACAGAATGCTGTCCGAATAAACCAGATGATCCCCCGGCAGCCCGAGGGCGCCGACCAGCTCCTCCAGGAACAGATGGTTCCGCTCCGGCTGCTCCGCCGCGTCGGCGGCGATGGCGATGCGGGCGGAGACGATCGGGCCCTTCGGATGCTCGCAGGTGAAGAAGCCCCAGTTTCCGTCCACATAGCCTTCCAGGTAATGCCCCATCAGGTATTCCGGGATATACCAGACGCGGATGAGGGCATCCGTGTCCTTCCTCACCCGGCGGATCATCGGAAGGCCGGGAACCTTTTCCCTGAGCTCGGCCAGAAAGCCGTCGATGACGGCCAGATCCTCCCGGGTCGGGGCGCCGCCCGCCCAGAGGGTGATCTCCTGTTCCCAGCGGATCAGCGTGGCGGGCTCCTCCTCATCCTCCCCGTATTCGGGATGGAAGGCGCAGCGGCAGAAGAGGGAGAGGGCGGCCCGGCGGGCGTCCCCCTCGGAGGCGGGGCGGAAGGGAAGGGCAGCGGCCCGCGCGGAAGAGAAAAGCAGGGCGCAGAGAAGAAGAAGCGCCGGAAAACGAATGCGCCTCAGGCCGAACACCCCCTCCGGATCAATGATTGAATGCATGCCCATTGTAACGGATCCGGGGAAAAACAGCAAGCGAAAAGCGAAAGAAAGGAATCAGATGAGAAACCGGATTTATCTGGACAACGCGGCCACCACCCCGCTGGCTCCGGAGGTGCTGCAGGAGATGATGCCGTACCTGACGGAATGCTTCGGAAACCCGTCGGGCGTCTACGCGACGGGGCGGGAGGCCCGCCGGGCGCTGGAGGCGGCGCGGGAGCGGACCGCGAAGGCGATCGGCGCAGAAAAGCAGGAAATCTATTTCACCTCAGGCGGCAGCGAGAGCGACAACTGGGCAGTTTTCGGAGCCGCGGCCGCCGGAAGGGGCAGGCATATCATCACCAGCGCCATCGAGCATCACGCGGTGCTGCGTCCCTGCCGGCAGCTGGAGAAGCAGGGGTACGAGGTGACGTTTCTGCCGGTGGATGGCACGGGCCGGGTGGACCCCGCGGATGTGGAGCGGGCCGTCCGCGCGGATACGGCCCTGATCAGCATCATGACGGCGAACAATGAGATCGGAACCCTGCAGCCCGTGGCGGAGATCGGGGCCATCGCCCGGGAGAGGGGGATCCCCTTCCACACGGACGCGGTGCAGGCCTTAGGCGCGGTCCCCCTGGACATGAGGACGATGCCGGTCGACCTGCTGAGCATCAGCGCCCACAAGTTTCACGGCCCCAGGGGAATCGGGGCGCTGTATATCCGCAGGGGGATCCGGATCGAGCCTCTGATCCGCGGAGGCGCCCAGGAGAGGGGCCTCCGGGCCGGGACGGAGAACCTGCCCGGCGCCGTCGGGCTCGGGAAGGCGGCGGAGGAGGCGGTGCGGGACCTCGAAAGCAGGACGGAGCGGATCCGGGCCCTGCGGGACCTTCTGATCGACGGCATCCGGGAGGCCCTTCCGGAGGCGCGGCTCAACGGGGATCCGGTTAACCGGCTGCCGGGAAACGTCCACTTCTCCTTCCCCGGCGCGGACGGAGAAGCGCTGCTGCTGCGGATGGACCTTGCGGGAATCGCGTGCTCCGGCGGAAGCGCGTGCACCTCCGGGTCCACGGAAATCAGCCATGTGCTGACCGCGCTGGGACAGGATCCGGAATCCGCCCGGGGCGGGCTCCGGATGACCCTCGGCGACCGCACCACGGAGGCGGAAATCCGCGAGACGCTGCGGACGCTGATCCCCCTGGTGCGCGAGCTGCGCGGAACCTTCCGGTGAGGGAACGGGGACCCCTGATTCGGAATTCACCGAAATGTAACATTTCGGTCACAGACTTGACATCGATCCCGGGGCTGAGTATCATGATTTCATCCTGAAAACAGCCGAAAGGAGGAGAGCCGTCCCAGACCGGCTCAACGGAAAATGAAAAAAAGCAGATTCATGGCGCTTGCCGCCGCCGCGCTGCTTTGCTGCCTGTGGGCAGCGCCCGCGTTCGCGGCGACCTACGGCACGGTTTTCGGAGGATGGCTCCGCCTTCGGGCCAATCCGAGCTATTACGCGGCGGTCATCACCAGCTACAGGACCGGAACCGTGGTGACGGTTCTGAACCGGAGCAACGGGTGGGCCCGCGTCATTACCCCGGATTACCGGATCGGCTACATGGATACGGGATTCCTGCGGATCGGGAGCACGCAGCCCACGTCGCCGCCCCCTCCCGTCTCCCGCACCTGGACCGACGTGAACCGCACCGCCCAGGTGATCAGCCAGAACGGCAAGGGCGTACGGATGCGCAGCTCTCCCACGGTGAACGATACGAACGTGATGGGCCTCTACCCCGTGGGCAGAACCGTGCGGGAAATCCGCAGGTCCGACGATGGCTGGAGCTATATCAGTATTGACGGAAAATACGGCTACATGATGTCGGAATTCCTGACGTCCTCCTACGCGCCGCCGACGCCGAAGCCGACGCCGCCGCCCAAGCCGACGGAGAAACCGACGGACAAGCCGACGGACAAGCCGACCGAGAAACCGACGGACAAACCAACGGAGGCGCCGACGGAGGAGCCGACGGAAAAACCGACTCCGGAGAGGATCGATATCGAAAACGTGAAGCTGGATCCCTTCAACCCCAAGGTCGGCGACAGGGTGAAGATCATTGTGACCCCTTCGAACGCGGAGTATACGGCCGTGTGGTTCCGGGACGAGAATGTCCTGCTGGGCATGAACAAGGAGTATACGGTACAGGAATCGGATGCCGGAAAGGTGATCAACGTGAAAGTCACCGGCGTCGGAAAGTCCTCGGGCTTCTCCGTGGACGCCTTTACCGGGGCGGTCCAGGCCGCGTCGGCGGACGACGGCGGATCGGGGGACGAGGTGGTCCAGGAATGGGTTGATCCCTGACCGCGGAGGGAATCAAAACAGGCAAAAAAAGCGGGGGAACGCCGGCGGCGTTCCCCCGCTCTGTGCGCCGCGCGGAATGCGGGCGCCCGGATCAGAGCCGGTTCAGCCAGAGGGAGAAGGTCTGGCTGAAATCGGAGGAAAGAAAGCGGAGCAGAGCGATCAGAAAGGCGACAAGCGCCAGGATGACCAAAACGCCCAGGATCGAAGCGCCCAGATCGCCGAAGCCTGCGGCAATACGGAAGAGGCGCCGGCGCTCGCGGGCCTTTTCCTCCGGAGGAATGTCCGCTTCCGGCACCTCCTGCTCCGTCAGCTCGTCAAATCCGTCGTCGTAGCCGTCGTAAAAATCCTCCTCCTGCTCATCCGCCGGGGGAGGGCTGAACTGGCGGGCATAGGCGTCTTCCTGCCCGGAGGGTTCCCGGAAATAGGCCATGGACGTTCGACCCCTTTCATCAGGCTGCGGAGCCGCCGGCCGGGCGGCGGGCAGGCTCCTTTCCTCTTCCCATCTTACTCCTTTCCGGCCGGAAACTCAAGCTTTCCCGCCGCACCTGTTCACAGGGCCGGTACGCCGCCTGTGGCGGTATTTGCAGGATGCGGCGGAACGGCTTGCGAAACAGGCGGGAGAATGGTAAGATAGCCGAAGGATACAAAAAACCGGCGAAGACGAAGCCGGACATTACGGACGGAGGGAACGACCATGGGACGTGCGTCAGGGATCCTGATGGCGGTATCCGCGCTTCCGGGCGCGTACGGCATCGGAAGCTTCGGGCAGGAGGCATACCGCTTTGTCGATTTTCTGGAGGGAGCGGGGCAGACTTACTGGCAGATTCTGCCGCTGAATCCCCCGAATCACCATAAATCCTTCGACTCTCCCTACCAGTCCTTTTCCGCCTTTGCGGGAAACCCGTACTACATCAGCCTGGACGCGCTGATCCGGGAGGGCGTGCTGAGCCGGGAGGAAGTGGAGGCCGTTGATTTCGGCTCGGATCCGGAGCACGTGGATTACGGGAAGCTGTATGCCCTCAGGTTTCCCCTGCTGCGCAAGGCCTATGAGCGCAGCCGCATCGCGGAGAATGAGGACTATCAGCGGTTTATCCGGGAGAATGCCTGGTGGCTCGACGACTACGCCCTGTTCATGGCGCTGAAGAGCTTCTTTCAGGACGCGGAATGGCCGGACTGGCCGGAGGATATCAGCCGGCACTGGGGGTATGCCCTGGACTATTACAATCAGCTGCTGTACTTCGACATCGAGTTTCACAAATACACGCAGTTCAAGTTCTTCCAGCAGTGGAACGCGCTGAAGGCCTACGCGAACGCCCGGCATATCCGGATCATCGGAGATATTCCGATCTATGTGTCCTTTGACAGCGCGGATGTCTGGGCCCATTCCGGGCTGTTCCAGCTGAATGAAAACAACCGGCAGAGCGCCGTCGCGGGCTGCCCGCCGGACGCCTTCTCCGCGGAGGGCCAGGTCTGGGGCACGCCGCTGTACCGGTGGGAGAAGCACCGGGAGGACCGTTACGGATGGTGGATGGCGCGGCTGTGGATGAACTTTCAGCAGTGCGACATGCTTCGGATCGACCATTTCCGCGGGCTGGATGAATACTTTTCCATCCCCGCGGGCGAGCCGGCCCTGAACGGGCACTGGGAGAAGGGGCCGGGAATGGCGCTCTTCCGGCAGATGTGGCAGAACATGGGCTATAAGCCGGTGATCGTGGAGGACCTGGGCTATATGACGGACTCCGTCCGGCAGATGGTCCGGGAAACAGGCTTCCCGAACATGAAGGTGCTGCAGTTCGGATTCGACGAAAAGGATATCGGGTCGAGCAACGACTATCTGGTGCACAATATTCCGGAACACTGCGTCGTCTATCCCGGAACCCATGACAATGACCCCGTGAACGGGTGGTTCGCCGCGCTGGGGGAGAACGAACAGCGGATGGTCCGGGAATATTTCGGGGCGGAAAAGCTGGCGAATGGCCGGATGCATGAGGTTTTCGTGCGTGCCGCGATGATGTGCCGCGCGGAAACCTGCGTGATCCTGATCCAGGACTGGCTCGGCATGGGCCATGAGGCCAGGATCAACGATCCCGCCCTGCTGCCCGGCAACTGGCACTGGCGGCTGAAAGGCGATTATCTGACGGAGGAACTGCAGAAGCGGATCTTTGAAACCACGAGAAGGTACGGCCGCCTGAACTGGGACGCGGAGAGCGTTCAGCAGCGGCAGTGGGTATAGGGCGGGCGCGGAAAAGCCCGGCGCTTCCCGAAAAGGGGAGCGCCTTTTTTCTTGCCTTTCCAAGGGCCCGCGGTGTATAATAAAATGTCCAGCTGTGCCCGGAAAGGAGGAGGGGAATGTACTGCCAGGTCATTGTGGATATTACGCATGACAGCGTGGCCAGGCCGTTCACCTACCTGATTCCCGGGGATCTGCGCGTGACGCCGGGCCAGCGGGTCGCGGTTCCCTTCGGCTCCCGGGAAAAGGAGGGGATCGTGCTTTCCCTGTGCGAAAGCACGGAGATCGCTCCGGAAAGGATCCGGAGCGTGGTGCGGACGCTGGAGGACTATCCGGCCGTGCTGCCGCCGCTGATGGCGCTGGCAGAGGAGATGGCGGAGAAGGCGCACTGCCCCCTCGCGGAAACCCTGAGGCTGATGATGCCGGCGGAAATGCGGGGAGGACGGGTGCGGGAGAAGACCGAGCTGCGGGCAGCCCTGGCCGCCGCCCCGGAGGAAGCGCTGAAGGCGGCCAGGGAGGAGCGGAGGAGCCGGAAACGCCGGGAAATCCTGGAGCTGCTGGCGGAAAGATCCCCCCGGAAGGTCAGCGAGATCGCGGAGGCGGTGAAGGATCCCCGGGAGGCGCTGAGAAGCCTGGCGGATGCGGGCCTGATCCGCCTGGAGCGGGAGGAAGCCCTGCGCACGCCCGGAGGCGGCCTTCAGGACGCCCGGAGCGACTGGCATCCCCTGACGCCGGAACAGCAGGAGGCGCTGGAGGAGGTGCTTCCGGCGCTGAAGGAGGGGAACGGAAGGTTCCTGCTGCACGGGGTGACCGGCAGCGGAAAGACGGAGGTCTTCCTCCATGCGGTCCGGCGGGCGCTGGAGATGGGAAAGAGCGCGGTGATCCTGGTGCCGGAGATCGCGCTGACGCCCCAGATGGTCAGCTGGTTCCGGGCCCGGTTCGGCCCGGTGGCCGCGGTGCTTCACAGCCGGCTGAGCGCGGGGGAGCGCTACGACGAGTGGCGGCGGATCCGGCGCGGGGACGCCCGGGTCGTCATCGGCGCGCGGAGCGCCGTGTTTGCCCCGACGGAAAACCTGGGGCTGATCGTCGTGGACGAGGAGCACGAGAGCACCTATTTCAGCGACCATCATCCCCGGTACGACGCGCGGGAGGTGGCGGAGAGCCGGTGCCGGAGGGAGCGGGCCAGCCTGATCCTGGCCAGCGCGACGCCCAGCATCCTTTCCTTCGCCCGGGCGAGCCGGGGCGACTATATGCTGCTGGAAATGCCTCGGCGGGTGGCGGACCGGCCGATGCCGGAGGTCAGCATCGTGGATATGCGCGAGGAGCTGGAGACCGGCAACCGCTCCGTGCTGAGCCGGGAACTGGTCCGGGAGCTTTCTGGATGCATGAGCCGGGGCGAACAGGCGATGCTGCTGATGAACCGGAGGGGATACCATTCCTTCGTCAGCTGCCGGAAATGCGGATATGTCGTGAAATGCAGCCAGTGCGACATCAGCATGACCTGCCATGTGGAGGAAAGCGCGCCCCCGGGGAGGGAGACGCTGCTTCGGTGCCACTACTGCGGAAGCACGCAGCCGATTCCGGAAAAGTGCCCCTCCTGCGGGAGCCCCTACATCCGCTACTTCGGGGCGGGGACCCAGAAGGTGGAGGCGGAGATCCGGAGGCTTTTCCCGGACTGCGCCTGCGGCCGGATGGACATCGACACCACCGGCGGGAAGGACGGCCATGCCCGGATTCTGGAGGCTTTCCGGAGCGGGAAAACCAGAATCCTGATCGGCACGCAGATGATCGCCAAGGGGCTGGATTTTCCCCAGGTGACGCTCGTCGGCGTCATCGCGGCGGACCTGACGCTGAACCTGCCGGATTACCGGAGCCGGGAGCGGACTTTTCAGCTGCTGACGCAGGTCGCGGGCAGGGCGGGACGCGGACAGAAACCCGGGCGGGTCGTCATCCAGACCTATAGGCCGGAGGATCCGGTGATCCGGATGGCGGCGCGGCAGGATTACCGGGCGTTTTTCGAGGATGAGTTCCGCAGGCGGCGGATCTCCCTGTATCCGCCCTTCACGATCCTGGCCAGGGTGCTGATAGCGGGCCCGGAGGAAGCGGCGGCGGAAAACGCGGTCCGGGAGGCGGAAAAGGAAATCCGCGACGGGCTGCGGACGCATCCGGAATGGGAGAAGCGGATTCTGATGATGGAGACGGAGCCGCCCGGGATCCGCTTTCTGCGCGGGCAGGCCCGGCGGCAGATCCTGTTCAAGCTGCTGACCGGGAATGAAACCGAAATGCTCTGCAGATTTCTGACGGAGCGGGCCGAGGCGCCCCGCCCGGGCGTGACAGGCTGCTTTGAATACAACCCCACCTCCATGATATAGGACGGAGGCAGACTCCCGCGGAAGGCGGGAAGGAACCCGAAAAAAGGAGAAGGACAGGAAATGGCAACCAGAAAAATCGTTAAAATCGGGGATGAAACGCTGAGAAAGGTGTGCCGCAGGCAGGAAAAGTTCGATCTGCGGCTGGCGCTGCTGCTCAAGGATATGGCGGATACGATGTACAAGGCGGAGGGCGTGGGCCTTGCGGCGCCCCAGGTGGGGATTCTCCGGCGGGTTGCCGTGGTCGACGTGACGCAGGACCACACCGGGCTGAAGGAAATGGTGAATCCGGAAATCATTGAGCGGAGCGGAAGCCAGACCGGGCGCGAGGGCTGCCTTTCCGTGCCGGAGAGGCAGGGCGTGGTGACCCGGCCGATGAAGGTCCGTTTCCGGTACCAGGACCGCCACGGAAAATGGACGGAGGACGAGGCGGAAGGCTTTGAGGCCAGGGCGGTCTGCCATGAGCTGGACCATCTGGACGGCATCCTGTACGTGGACGTGATGGACCGGGAGCTGACGGAGGAAGAGATCGAGGGAAGGATTCCGGAGGATGAGGCCTGATGCGGATCGTGTTCATGGGAACGCCTGAGTTTGCGGTTCCCAGCCTGGAAAAGCTGATTGCGCTCGGATGCGGGGTCGCGGGGGTATTTACGCAGCCGGACCGCCCGCGGGGACGGGGAAACCGGCTGACGCCCTCCCCGGTCAAGCAATGCGCGGAGCAGCACGGCATTCCCGTGTTCCAGCCGGAAAAAATCCGCCGGGACGGGCTTGAGGACCTGCGGAGGCTGAGCCCCGACCTGTGCGTCACGGCGGCCTTCGGCCAGATCCTGAGCCAGGAGGTGCTGGATATTCCGCCTCTGGGCAGCATCAACGTACACGCTTCCCTTCTGCCCCGCCACCGGGGATCTGCCCCGATTGCCCATGCCATTCTGCAGGGGGACCGGACCGCGGGCGTCACGACCATGATGATGGACCGGGGGATCGATACCGGGGATATGCTGCTGAAGGCGGAGACGGAGATCGGGGAGACGGAAACCTGCGGGGAGCTGACGGAGCGGCTGAGCCGGATCGGCGCGGAGCTGCTGGCGGAAACGCTGGCGAGCCTGCAGGCGGGAACCCTCAGACGGATTCCCCAGGACGAAGCGGAAATGACCTATGATCCCATGCTGACCCGGGAGATGGGGGAAATCGATTTCAGCCTGCCCGCAAGGCTGGTCCGCTGCCGGATTAACGGACTGAATCCCTGGCCCTGTGCCGGACTGATCCGGAACGGGGAAAGGCTGAAGCTGATGAGGGCCGCGGAAGCGGAGGGAGAAGGCAGGCCGGGAGAGGTGCTCGCCTCCGATCCGAAGCGCGGCCTGATCGTGGCCTGCGGGGAAGGCGCGGTGCGGATCCTCGAGATCCAGGCGCCGGGAGGCCGGAAAATGCGCGCGGAGGATTTCCTGCGGGGCCACGGGATCCCGGCGGGAGAGATGCTGCAGGACGAATGAAAGGGAAAGGCCGGAGAGAGACCATGAGCGGGAGCGAAAAGAACCAGAATCCTGAAAGGCGGACTGCGGTACCCCGGAGGGACGGCGCCGGAAGCGGCGGAAAGCGCGGCGGAGGCTTCGGCAAATCCGCGGGCGCGGACGAAAGCAGAAAGCGGAGCGGAAGCTTCGGAAAGCCGGCGGGCGCAGGGAACGGCGGAAAACGCGGCGCAGGCTTCGGAAAGCCCGCGGGCGCGGACGAAAGCAGAAAGAGGAGCGGAAGCTTCGGAAAACCGGCGGGCGCAGGGAACGGCGGAAAACGCGGCGCAGGCTTCGGAAAGCCCGCGGGCGCCCCGCGGGACGGTGCGCGCCGGGATTCCCGCGGACAGGGCGCGCCGGCGGAACGGACGGGGATGGAAGGCCTGGCGGCCCGCCGGACGGCGCTGAAGGTCCTGCGGGAGGTGACCGAGGAGGGCGCCTATGCGTCCCTGAGCCTGGACAGGGCCCTGCAGGGAAGCGGGCTGAGCGGCGCCGACAGGAGGCTGGCCGCCCGGCTTGTGTACGATACGCTGGACCGGATGGTCTATCTGGATTGGATGCTCGGGCAGGTGATGGCCCGGGAGGATACGGACATCCGGCTGCGGAACATCCTGAGGCTGGGCGCCTGCCAGATCCTGGCGGAGGACCGGATTCCCGAAAGCGCGGCCACCAACACGAGCGTACAGCTGTGCGCGGAGAACGGGATCGAGGGCCTGAAGGGGGTCTGCAACGGCATTCTGCGCAATCTGGTCCGGAAAAAGGATGAGCTGAGGATGCCGGATCCGGAACAGGAGCCGGAAAGGTACTTCGCGGTGAAGTACAGCCTGCCCGATTGGCTCTGGGTACGCCTGCGGGCGGACTGGGGGGACGGGGCGGACGCCATCGCCTCCTGGCGGAACCACGGCGGCGCGGTGACCATCCGCAGAAACCTGCTGAAGACGGATGAGGCGGGGTTTGAGAAGCTGCTGGAAAAGAAGGTCTGGGGCCGGGAGAAGGGCGATCTGCCCGGCGCATGGCGGATCACCGGCGCCATGGATATTTCCCGGGACGCGGATTTCCTCTCCGGGGCATTCTCCATCCAGAGCGAGAGCAGCATGATGGCCTGCCTGGCCCTGGACGTGAAGAGGGGCATGCAGGTGCTGGACTGCTGCGCGGCTCCGGGCGGGAAGAGCAGCTTCCTGTCCGAGCTGATGGGGGACACGGGACGCGTGCAGGCCTGGGACCTCCATGCCCATCGGGTGCAGCTGATCGCCGCCCAGCAGCGGCGGCTCGGCCTGGAGAACATCCGGCCGATCCAGCGGGACGCCTCCGTGTACCGGGAGGATCTGCAGGACCGGATGGACGCGGTCCTGCTGGACGCTCCGTGCAGCGGGCTGGGCGTGCTGGCGGAGAAGCCGGACATCCGGCTGAGGGTCACGGAGGAAACGATCGCCGGCCTCACGGAGCTGCAGGCGCGCCTGCTCGACACGGTGTGCCGCTATGTCAGGCCCGGCGGAACGCTGGTCTACTCGACCTGCAGCCTGCTGAAGGACGAAAACGAGAACCAGGTCCGCGCCTTCCTGAAGGCCCATCCGGAATACGAGGCGGAGGATCTGCCGGAGAGCATTCCGGAAAAGTTCCGGAGATACCAGGGGCTAGGGCTGCAGCTGCTGCCCTGCCGGGACGGCGTGGAAGGATTTTATATCTGCCGGATGCGGCGGAGGACGGAATGAAAACGGAACTGACGGGCATGACGCGCGCGGAGCTGGAAGCCTGGGCGAAGGAAGCGGGGCTTCCCGCCTTCCGGGGAAGGCAGATCTTCGAGTGGATCCACCGGGGCGAGGACTTTGACGGCATGAGCAGCCTGCCCGCCGCACTGCGGGAGAGGCTGAAGGAAACCGCCGCGGCGCAGCCGGTCAGGATCCGGACGGAACGGGTCAGCGCGCTGGACGGGACGGTGAAGTTCCTCTTCGCGCTGGAGGACGGGAACTGCGTGGAGGGCGTGCTGATGCGCTACCACTACGGGTTCAGCCTGTGCATTTCCACCCAGGTGGGCTGCCGCATGGGCTGCCGGTTCTGCGCCTCCACGCTGGAGGGCTGCGTGCGGAACCTGACGGCCGGGGAGATGCTCGGCGAGGTGCTGGCCGCGAACCGCTACCTCCGGGAAAAAGGCGGGGAGGACGGACAGGCGCCCCGGGTCAGCCACGTGGTGCTGATGGGCAGCGGAGAGCCCCTGGATAACTATGACCAGGTCATGAAATTCCTGCGCCTTCTGAGGGAGCCGGGGGGAATCCAGCTGAGCCTGCGCAATGTCAGCCTGAGCACCTGCGGGCTGGTTCCGGAGATGAGGCGGCTTGCGGAGGAAGACCTGCCGGTGACGCTCTGCGTCAGCCTGCACGCGCCCAACGACGAAATCCGCCGCAGGACCATGCCCGTGGCGAACCGCTACGCGATGGACGAGGTGCTGGAGGCCTGCCGCAACTACATCCGGAAAACGGGGCGGCGCGTGATTTTCGAATACGCGCTGTCCGAGGGAGTCAACAGCTCGGAGGAGAACGCGCGGGAGCTCGCCTCCCGGCTTCGGGGAATGCAGTGCCACGTCAACCTGATTCCCCTGAACGCCGTGAAGGAGCGGGATATGAAGGGCGTGACGGAGAAGACGGTGAGCCGCTTCCTGCGGACGCTTGAGGCGGAGCATATCTCCGCGACGCGAAGGCGGGAAATGGGCGACGACATCGAAGGCGCCTGCGGCCAGCTGAGAAGAAAGACCATGCAGGAGGAGACGCTCCGGAACGCGGACAGGGGATAGAAGATGCGCAAGTTTAAGATCAGCAGCCTGGCGGCCAGAAGGATGATGGAAGCGGCTAAGCCAGCCCCGGAAAAGGATCAGGGGCAGGAGAAGGCCGCCGCGGAGAAAGGGCCGGAGCAGGCGGAAAAGAGGAGCCTGCGGGTGACCACCCGGACGGACGTGGGACTGGTCCGGAAGAACAACCAGGACGCGGTCATCCTCGGGGAAGGCCTGATGGGCGTCGCGGACGGGATGGGCGGACACAACGGCGGAGAAACGGCTTCCGCGGGTGCCCGCGACGGGCTGCTGCGCATTCTTGCGGGCAGAAAGCCCGATCAGGACGCGCTGGAGGAAGCCGTCCGGACGGTCAACCTCGAGCTGTGGAAGCAGCAGGAGGAGGACGAGGCCCTCTCCGGGATGGGCACGACGCTGAGCGTCATCTGGCCGGCGGAGGAAAAGATGCTGGTCGCCCACGTGGGCGACAGCCGGATCTACCTGCTTCGGGACGGCACGCTCCGGCAGGTGACCCGGGATCATTCCATGGTGGCGGACATGGTGCGCCGCGGGCTGCTGACGGAGGAACAGGCGGCGGTGCATCCCATGCGGAATTACATCACGCGGGCCGTGGGCACCGAACCCCAGATCGATGTGGACTGCCTTGCCTTTGAGCGGCAGGCGGGGGACCGCTGGCTGATCTGCTCCGACGGGCTGCACGGCCTGCTGAGCAGGGAGGAGCTTCAGGAACTGATGTCCGGGGAGAGCATCGAGGAGGCCGCGGATGAGATGATGCGGGAAGCCCTGGACCGGGGCGGCAGGGACAATATCTCCCTGGTGCTGATCAGCGATGAAGCGCCGGCCGCCGGGGAGGTGGCCGAATGAGCGACAGGATTCTGGCGAACCGCTACCGGCTGGTCGAGCAGATCGGCATCGGCGGCATGGCCATCGTTTACAAGGCGGTGGACCTCAGAACGGGCCACAACGTCGCGGTGAAGGTGCTGCGCCCCGAATTCAACGAGGACGCGGAATTTGTCTCCCGCTTTCAGAGGGAGGCGGAGGCCGCCAGCAAGATGACGCACCACAACATCGTCAACCTGCTGGACGTGGGGATGGACGGGGAAAGCCGCTACCTGGTCATGGAATACGTCCAGGGAAAGACGCTGAAGGAAGTGATTCAGGAGCGCGGAAAGCTGAGCGCGCCGCTCGCCTGCCAGATCGCCATCCGGATTCTGAGCGCCCTGGAGCATGCCCACCGAAACGGAATCGTGCACCGGGACATCAAGCCCCAGAATATCCTGGTCCATTCGGACGGGCATATCAAGGTGGCGGATTTCGGCATCGCGCGGATCGCGGATTCCGCAACCCTGACCCGGGGCGACATGGTGATGGGCTCCGTCCACTATTTTTCGCCGGAGCAGGCCCGCGGCGAGGGCGCCGACGTGACCAGCGATATTTATTCGACCGGCGTGGTGCTCTATGAGATGCTGACGGGCCGGGTTCCCTACGACGGGGAAAACCCGGTGGCGGTCGCGATGCAGCACCTGCACGCGCAGCCGGTTCCGATCCAGAGCCTCGCGCCGGACGTGCCTCCCGCCATCGCGGCCATCTGCATGCGGGCGATGGAGAAGAATCCCGAACTGCGCTATCAGAGCGCCCGGGAGATGGCATCGGACCTTCGCGCGGCGCTGGAGGAGAGGGCGGACGCGCCGGTTTCCATCGATCCGAACCAGGAAGTCCTGATGCCCAAGCCGATCCTGCGGGATGAGGGAGGCGGCCAGGAGTCCGGCAGGACCCAGGAGAAGCCGGAGATCAGCAGGAGATGGAGAAGCATCTGGCGCGCCGTGAGCCTCATCGCCGCGCTGGCGGCCGGAATCGGGCTGTTCTTCGGTATCCGCGCGATCATCCGGCATTACGCGACGACCGTCGTCGTGCCGATGGTGGAGGGCACCACCCAGGCGGCGGCGGTGGAGCGGATCCTGAACGCCGGGCTGCAGGTGATGACCAAGGAAGTGTCCAGCGACGAATATGAGGCCGGGCTGGTCATCATGCAGGTTCCCGAAGCGGGGGAAACGGTTCAGAAGGGGCGCGAGCCCGTGCAGCTGCTGGTTTCCACCGGGGCGCGCAAGCAGGAGATGCCGCCGCTGACCGGCTCCTCCTTCTCGGACGCGGCAACCCTGCTGAAGAGCATGGGGATTACCACGGTTTCCCGGGAGCGCGTCGTGTCCGACGAATACGCCCAGGACGTGGTCCTCTCCAGCGAACCGGCGGCCGGCGAGACGATTGACCGGGATACCGAGGTGACGCTGACGGTCTGCGGCGGGGATATCATCGTGCCGGACCTGGCCATGATGACCCTTGCGGAGGCGGAAATCTATGTGCCGGATCATCAGCTGACGCTGGTCGGCCAGCTGAGCTATACGGACACGGAGAACGAATCGCTCCACGGCCGCGTGGCGAGCCAGACGCCCGTTTCCGACACCCATGTGGTCTACCAGACGCCGATTTCCCTGAGCCTTTACCGGTATCAGCCGCTGCTGCGGCGGAGGGAGATCTCCGTGACGGTTCAGGAGGATGTGAAGGATATCAACGTCCGGATCACGCTGCAGGCCGAGGGATCGACGATGGAATGGAATTACGTGAACTATGTCTGCACGCCGGAGATGAACCGGACGCAGCTGGTGACCGTGGAGCTGCCGGACGACCGCGCCTATGTCTGCATGGTTTATCAGGACGGCCAGCTGCCTCAGCGGATCGAGATCGGGGCGGAATGATGGAGAAGAACAGGGAAGGCATCCTGCTTCGGGGCGTCGGCAGCTTCTATACCGTGCTGGATGAGCGGACCGGGGAAACCTGGACGCTGCGGGCGAAGAAAAAGTTCCGCCGGGAGCGCATCACCCCGCTGCCGGGGGACCGGGTGGAATTCACCCCCGGAGAGGGGGAGGAGCACGGCTGGATCGAGTCGGTGCTGCCCCGGAAAACCCTTTGCCTGCGCCCGCCGGCAGCCAATGTGGAGATGCTGGTGATCGTGGCCGCTCCGGTGCCTGAGGCGGACCTGCTGCTGGTGGACCGGCAGCTGGCCCGGGCCTTTCATCAGGGGATGAAGGCGGTGCTGGCCGTGAACAAGAGCGATCTGGACGGCCACCTGGCGGACAGGCTTCGGGCGGAATACGCGCCGGCGGGAGTACCTGTTTTCGCCGTGTCCGCGGCAGAGGGCACGGGGCTGGAGCCCCTCAGGCAGGCCATGCGCGGATCGCTGTGCTGCCTGACGGGGCAGAGCGGCGCGGGCAAGACCACGCTGCTGAACGCGCTGATGGATCTGAACCTGGAGACGGGCGAAATCTCGCGGAGGATCGCCCGGGGAAAGAACACGACCCGGCACGCGGAACTGATCCTGCGCAACGGCATGAGGGTGATGGACACGGCGGGATTCTCCCTGCTGGAGCCGGAGAAGGATCTGCCGCCGGAGGAACTGAAGGAACGGTATCCGGAATTCATCCCCTTCGAGGGAAAATGCCGGTTCCGGGAGTGCCTGCACGACCGGGAGCCGGGATGCGCCGTGGCCCGGGCGGCCGCGGAGGGACTCGTTCATCCGGAGCGATGGAAAAGATACCGGGAGCTGCTGGCGGAAACCCGGGAAATCTGGAGGAATCGATATGATTAAGATTGCGCCGAGCATTCTGGCGGCGGACGTGCTGAACCTGGAGCGGGATGTCAGGAAGGTGGCGGATGCCGGCGGGGACTGGCTTCACGTGGATATCATGGACGCGCACTTCGTGCATAACCTGGCCTATTCCCCGGAGGTCGTGCGCAGGCTGAAGGAGATCTCTCCCGTGCCGCTGGACGTCCATCTCATGATGGATCAGCCGGGACGCTATCTGGATACCTTCCTGGACGCCGGGGCGGATATCCTGACGATCCATACGGAGATCGGCGGGGATATCAGCGGCATGCTGGAGAAGATCCGGCGCCGCGGCGCGAAGGCCGGGCTTGCGCTGAAGCCCGGAACAGGGCTCAGCGCGGTGATGCCCTACCTGGAGCAGACGGACCTGATCCTGACCATGACCGTGGAGCCCGGCTTCGGCGGGCAGGTGCTGAACGAGGCGGTGCCCGGGAAGATCGCCGAGCTTCGGGCCGCCGGCTACCGCGGCGAAATCGAGGCGGACGGCGGCGTGACGGAGGAGAACCTGGGCCGCCTGATCGGGAAGGGGCTGAGCGTCGCCGTGATGGGGACGGCCGTCTATACCGCGGAGGATCCGAAGGGGCTGATCCGCCGCCTGCACGGGATGGGCGACGGGCGGGAAGGCGTCTGAGCATACCCGCGGAAAAGGAGCAGAAGGAAGAAAGACAGATGGATACGGACACAATCGCCGCCATCTCCACCCCGCCGGGAGAGGGCGGAATCGGAATCATCCGGCTCAGCGGCCCCGCTGCGGAGCGGATTCTGGAACGCGTGTTCCGCCGGCCCGGCGGGGACGCGGCGCCCTGGGAGAGCCACCGGATGTATTACGGCTTCCTGCGCGCGGGGGAGGAAACGGTGGACGAGGGCATGGCGGTGCTGATGCGCGCCCCCCGCAGCTACACCCGGGAGGATGTGGCGGAGCTGCAGCTGCATGCCGGGAGCTATATCCTGCAGCGCGCGCTGGAGATCTGCCTGGAGCAGGGCGCCCGGCTGGCGGAGCCGGGGGAGTTCACCCGGCGGGCTTTTCTGAACGGGCGGATCGACCTGAGCCGGGCGGAGGCGGTGATGAGCCTGATTTCCGCCCGGGGCGAACAGGAGCACCGCGCCGCGGTCCGGGAGATGCGGGGCGGCGTCACCGCTTTCGTGAGGGCGGCGGCGGACCGGCTGTATGAGATTCAGGCCGGGCTTGCCGCCTGCGTGGACTACCCGGAGGAGATCTCCGAGGAGGAAGGCGCCGCGGAGATGATTCCGCGGCTTGAGAGCCTGATCCGTCAGATCCGGGAGGGCATTCAGGAGCGCAGCTCCCGGCTGCTGCACCAGGGCCTCAGGGTGGCGCTGGCGGGCCGGCCGAACGTCGGAAAGAGCAGCCTGCTGAATGCGCTGCTGGGGGAGGAGCGGGCGATCGTGACCTCCGTGCCCGGAACGACCCGGGATCCGGTGACCGGCGAGATGACCCTGGACGGGGTCCGCGTGCGGCTGACGGATACCGCGGGCGTCCGGGAGACCCGCGACGAGGTGGAACGGATCGGCGTGGAACGCACACGGAAGGCCATGGAGGAAGCGGACGCCGTCCTGCTGGTGCTGGACGGATCCATGCCGCTGCAGGCGGAGGACCGCGAGCTGATGGCGCGCCTGCCGGAGAACGGCGCCTGGGTGGTCAGCAAGGGCGACCTTCCGCAGCGGCTGGAGCTTCCGGAGACGGACCGGACGGTCCTTCGCTGCTCCGCGCTGCAGCCGGAGAGCCTGGAGGGCATCCGGGCCTATCTGCGGCGGTTCACGGCGCTGTCGGACCAGATGGCCGTGACCCAGCCCCGGCACCTGGACGCGCTGAGGCGGGCGGCGGGATTCCTGGAATCCGCGCTGGAAACCGTCCGGACGATGCCGCCGGACCTGGCGGCGACGGACCTGCAGGCCGCGCAGGCGGCGCTGGGGGAGATCACGGGCGATCAGGCGGACGAGCGGCTCCTGGACACCGTCTTTGAGCGCTTCTGCGTCGGGAAATAGAAGAAACCGGAGGACAGGACAAATGATCCAGAAGACCGTGCGCGGGCGGGACAGCATCAACCGGATTTCAGAGCTTGCGGAAAAGCTGGGCATGCGGCGCCCGCTGATCGTGGGCTCCGAAAAGCTGATCCCGCGGCTGAAAAGGCAGGAAGCGCTGCAGGCCGCGCCCTGCTTTACGGGATACCATCCCAATCCGGACATTGAGGACGCCGTGCTGGGCGCGGAGATGTTCGTCCGGGAGGGATGCGACAGCCTGATCTCCATCGGCGGGGGATCCGCCATGGATACCGCCAAGGTGATCAAGGCCCTGCTTTGTGCCGGAAGCCCGGAGGCGGCCCGGGCGGGCAGGCTTGAGCCGCGGGAGATCCCGCATATCGCGATCCCCGGGACCGCGGGGAGCGGCGCGGAGGCCACCGCCAATGCCGTGGCCTACGAGGGCGGACGCAAGCTCAGCCTCGGGCATCCCCTGCTTCTGCCGGAGGGCGTCGTCCTGGACGCGTCGCTCCTGGACAGCCTCCCGGATTACCACCGGAAATCCTGCGCGCTGGACGCCCTGAGCCAGGGCATTGAAAGCTACTGGGCCCGGTCCGCGACGGAGGACAGCCGGGTGAACGCGTACCTCGCGATCCTCGGGGTGCTGGACAATCTGAAGGCCTACCTGGCGGGTGATCCGCACGCGGCGGAGGAGATGCTGGACGCGGCAAACCAGAGCGGGAAGGCCATCTTCCGGACCCGCACCACCGCGGCCCACGCCATGAGCTACCAGCTGACGAAGCAGCTGGGGATCGCCCACGGGCATGCGTGCCTGGTGACGCTGCCGGTCCTCTGGGACCGGCTGTGCGCGGCGGAGGAGATGCGTCCCCTGATGGCGGAGCTGGCTTCCCGCATGCGCCTGGGGGATCCGCTGATGGGGTCCCGGCTGCTTCGGGGCATGCTGATCGACCTGGGGATGGAAGCGCCGGAAAAGCCCCCGGAGGAGGTTCTGCAGCGGATCGTGGACGCCGTGGACCCGGAACGGCTGGGCAACCATCCCGTTCCGCTGGACAGGCAGGAGATTGAAAGCATTTACCGGCAGGCGTTCGTTCCCGTAAGAGGGCCGGAGCGGCAGGCCTGCCTGGATATCTGGCGGTATTACGGAGCGTAAGGATGCGGCGGGACCCGGACGGAAGGGGAGGATGAGCATGGCTGAAAAAAGGCGGGAGGCGGAAGAGCGCGCGGCGGAGCAGGAATACTGGTACATGGATCCCGCCCGGCTCCGGACGGCCGGCGGAAGCCTTCGCGAAGGCGATGCGCCGGAGGGCGGAAACGAAGGAACCGCGGAGACGTCCGGGAACCCCAACGCGGGGCACCGGAGCCGCCTTCGGGAGCGCTTTCGGGAGAACCAGGGCTTTTCGGGGTTCAGCGACCATGAGATCCTGGAGCTGGTGCTGACCTACGGCAGCCCCCGGAAGGATACCAAGGCGATGGCGAAGAACCTGATCGCCACCTACGGAAACCTGAAGGGCGTGTTTGAGGCGATGCCGCAGCAGCTGATGCAGGTCGAGGGTATCGGGGAGATTCAGGCGACGCTCCTGTCCATGATGCTGCCGCTGACCCGGATCGTGCTGCAGTGCGAGATGGAGAATCCCCGCCAGATCCCGAACCGGAAGGAGCTGGAGCTGTACTGCAAGGGGCTGCAGCTGGGCAAGCGGATCGAGGAGTTCTGGGTGATCTGCGTGAACGCCCAGTGCAGGGTGGTCGGACAGCGCAGGATCGCCGCGGGGTCCCTGAGCGAGGTCAGCGCCTATCCGAGGCTGGTCATGGAAACGGTGCTGGATTACAACGCCCACAGCGTGTTTTTCTGCCATAACCATCCGGGCGGCACCTGCGCGCCCTCGGCGGAGGATATTTCCACCACGGTGCAGCTGCAGCGGCTGCTGAACGGCGTGGACGTGATGGTGCTGGACCACATGATCATCGCGGGCGGAAACGCCTACAGCATGGCGCAGCACGGGGACATCGAATTCGGCGCCCGCGGAAGAAGATAGGATGCCGACGGCCCCGGAGCCCCGGAGAAAACCTGCAGGGGAGACGACGAAGGAATGGGAAGGCGGAAAAGAAGAAGGCGCCCGCTGCTCAGGCTGGTGAAAACGCTGATTCTGGCGGGGATTCTTTGCTTTATCGGACTGGTGGGGTTTGTGGTGATTTCTGAAAACAACGTGACGCGGGAGGCGGAAAGCCTGGAGAAGGATTATGACGCCATCATCGTGCTGGGCGCCCAGGTGCTGAGCTCCGGGGAGCCCAACACGCAGCTGCTGTGGCGGCTGGACGCCGCGCTGGAGGCCTGGCAAGCGCGGGAGGTGCCCATTGTGGCCTGCGGCGCCCGGGGAAGGGATGAGCCGATGCCGGAGGCGGTGGCGATGAAAAACTACCTGGCGTCGCGGGGCGTGCCGGAGGAAATGATCCTGACGGATCCGGACTCCTACAACACGAATGAAAACCTCCGGAACGCCGGCAGCATCCTCCGGAAAATGCCGGATGTGCGGAAGGTGGTCATCGTCACCAGCGACTATCATGTCCCGCGGGCGATGGCGCTGGCCGCGGATATGGGCTTTGAGGCGGCAGGGCTGGGTTCGCCCTGCAAGCCTGAATACTGGATCAAGAACCATGCCCGGGAAGCGCTGGCGTGGGTGAAGTACTGGCTGAACAAATATCTGCATCTGAAGCTTTGAACGCCGCGGAGGATACGGAACAGGGGAAGAGGATGGACAGAAGGATCATCGCGGACAGGCTGGAGGCCAACGGCATTCCGTTCCTGCCGGAGCTGCCGGAGAAGCTGGAAATCTATTTCAGCCTGCTGACTGAATGGAATAAAAGCATGGACCTGGTGGCCGAAGCGGAGGAGGGGGAGCTGCTGGACCGCCACCTGACGGACAGCCTGACGGTCCTGAAAACCGGGCTTCTGTCCGGCGCCGAAACGCTGATCGACGTGGGTACCGGCGCCGGGTTTCCCGGCATGGCGCTGGCGCTGGCCTGCCCGGAGATGCGCTTTACGCTGCTGGACAGCCAGCAGAAGCGGCTGACGTTTCTGCAGGCGGTGGCGGAGCGGACCGGCGCGAAGGGCGTGCGGCTCGTGCACGCCCGGGCGGAGGACGGAGCCCGGATGCCGGAGCTCCGGGAGCGCTTTGACCGCGCGGCGGCCCGGGCGGTGGCCCCGCTGAACGTGCTGTGCGAATACCTGCTGCCCTACGTGAAGGTGGGCGGCCTGATGCTGTGCTGGAAGGGACCGGCGCTGGAACAGGAGCGCGAAGCGGGACGGAAGGCCGCGTTTCTGCTCGGCGGCAGGCTGGAGGAACCCGTAAAAACGCCCGTCGCGGGCCGGGACTGGGAGCACGTGATCCAGCCCGCGGCCAAGACGGCGGGCACGCCCCGCCTGTATCCGCGGAAGGCGGGAACCCCGAGGGCGAAGCCCCTGGGAGAATGAGGAACGGCGAAAAAAGCGCCCATCCCCGGACGAGGATGGGCGCGTAGTATTCTATTCAGAGGACGGCCGGACGCCCGCCGCGGAGACGGCTCAGACGTCCAGATCCAGCGTGACGGGGCAGTGATCGGAGCCGAGGATCTGCGTTTCGATGCCCGCCTCCCGGATGGCCGGACAGAGCCGGTCGGAGACCAGGAAATAGTCGATGCGCCATCCCGCGTTGTTCTCGCGGGCATGGAACATATAGCTCCACCAGGAATAGATGTCCCGACGGTCCGGATAGAGGAAGCGGAAGGTATCCGTGAAGCCGGAATCCAGCAGGCGGGTCATCTTTTCCCGCTCCTCAGGCGTGAAGCCGGCGTTCCCGACATTGCTCCGCGGGTTCTTCAGGTCGATCTCCCGATGCGCGACGTTCAGGTCCCCGCAGATGACGACGGGCTTTTCCCCGTCGAGGCGGCGCAGGTAATCCCGGAAGGCGTCCTCCCAGGCCATGCGGTAATCCAGCCGCGTCAGGCCCCGCTGGGAGTTGGGCGTGTAGACCGTGACCAGGAAGAAGGAAGGATACTCCAGGGTGATGACCCGGCCCTCATGGTCGTGCTCCTCCGCCCCGATGCCGGTGAGGACGGACAGGGGCTCGCGGCGGGCAAAGACCGCGGTGCCGCTGTAGCCCTTTTTCTCCGCCGGGTTCATGAACAGATGATAGCCCTCGGCGGCAATCTCCGCCTGCCCGGGCTGCATCTTGGTCTCCTGCAGGCAGAAGAAATCGGCTCCCGAAGACCGGAAATAGTCCCAGAACCCCTTGCCGATGCAGGCCCGCAGGCCGTTCACATTCCAGGAAACAAATTTCATGGCTTTGACCGCTCCTTTTTTTCCAGGGACTGAAGATACGCTTCCAGATCCTCAAAGGGCTCCAGCACAGAGTCCTTTTTCAGGTACAGCGGGTGATGGGGATGCCCCGCGCGGCTCCGGGGCCCCGCGGTATACCACCGGGCGCCGAAGGACATGCCGGTGCGGGCCAGGTCCCGGACGCAGCCGGGCAGGTATCCGCGCTTCTCAATGACCGCCCCCCAGGCCGCCCAGACGCAGGGATGCTCCCCGGCCAGGCCGAGCACGTACCGGAAGGCCTTCAGGTTCTCCGCGTGCAGCAATGGGTTCAGCTCCCGGTCCAGATCCTCCGGGAGTGTGGCCCGCTGGGCGTAAACATTGAACATCAGGAAGGAATCGAACCCGTTGGCAAGCGCGATCCGCTCCGTGCTCTTCAGGGTGTTGTCCAGCCGGCCGGGAACCGCGGTGGAGGGATTGACGCCGACGCAGATGAGGGGACGGCTTCCCCGGGTGCCGAGGATATACCGGTATTCCGCGTAACGGTCCGGCACATAAAGCCACGCTCCCCGGTCATAGCCGTCGCCGACGGGCCGGAGAGCGTCCTCAAAGGTCAGAATATCCGTATGCTGCGTATCAGCGGAAGGAATATGTCTCATGCGTCTTTCAGGGGACGGATCAGGATCAGGGGAGTCAGCTCGTCCCCCTGGCCGGAAGGATTGTCCGCCAGGGCGTCCTGAATCTGATCGTCGGTCAGGGGAAAGGAGGAACCCTTTCCCAGCTGGTTCTGGTCGATATCGTTGGCGTCCATCAGCACGACGGGAACGCCGGTCTTCCGCTCCAGATCGTCGCAGAGCTCCCGGGCGTTGGTGTTGTTGATCAGCGCCAGGTCATGGTACCGCTTGAAGGAGGAACGGTAGTAGAAACCGTCGATCCCCGCCACGCCGGGACCCACGATCCGATAGAAAACTCCCTTTTTCCCGAAGGGCTTGGTCAGCGCGGAGGCGATGGAGGCGAAGATGACCCGCGGGGCGCCCACCATGTCGATCGCCAGCTGAAGCTTGTAGGGATCGTGCATGCCGATGCCCGCGGCGGTCTCAGAGGCGTGGGGGGAAAGAAGCCTGGCCCAGAAACCGGGCTTTTCCTGATCCTTCGTCCGGACGTTGCGGGTGCACATGGCCATGACCTTGGCGCCGAAGGCCAGCACATCCCCGGGCTGAAACAGCGGGAGAACGTATCTTTCCACCAGGGCGGCCTGATCCTCGCCCACCTCGACGAAATGGGTCTGAATCGCAAAGCGGGCATAGCGCCTGCCGTCCCGCCCCGTCAGATCCCCGCGGTCATAATACGTGATCCCGTTCAGCTCCCGCCGCTGCTCCTCAAGATTCCGGGACACATTTCCGCCCATGGCGCACCTCCCTGCCGCGAATATCCGCCTGATTATTATACATGGATTCACCTTCAGCGTCAAACATGGATTCCGCTCCGGAACCCGGGCCGCAGCCGCCTGGCCGCGGTTCGCCGCGCCCAAGCGTCCCGGGCCTTCCGGGAACAGGGACACCGTTTGCGGCCCAGGTTGCAGGCCGGGGGAAAAACGGGTATAATATGCAGCTGAACCGCGCTCCGGCGCGGAATGGATACGTCCGTCCCGGACGGACGCGAAGGGAGCACAGATGGAAGAGATGGAAACAGGGCGGGAGAAAGCCCTGGCGGACGCGGTGATCCTGATCCCGTCCCTGGAGCCTGACGAGCGCCTTCCGGCCTATGTCCGGCAGCTGGCGGACAGCGGCTTCGGGCATATCGTCGTGGTGGATGACGGATCGGACGAAAGCTATCAGGATATCTTCCGGCGGATCGGGGAGACGGATCCCCGGGTTCAGGTGCTGCACCATGAGGTAAACCGGGGGAAGGGCGTGGCCCTGAAGACGGGATACCGCTGGATCCAGGAGAACCTGCCGGAGTCAAGCGGCGTGATTACCGCGGACGCGGACGGACAGCACACGGTCGGGGACTGCGTGCATCTGGCGGAGGAGCTGGAGAAGGGAAAGCGCGCGCTGTACCTGGGCAGCCGGGACTTCAGTCAGCCAAACGTGCCGCCCAAGAGCAGGACCGGGAACCGGTTCACCAGCGTGCTGTTCTTCCTGCTGTACGGAAAGTGGCTTCAGGACACGCAGACCGGACTTCGCGCCTTCCGGCGGGAGGACCTGCCCTTCATGACCGAAGTGGAGGGCGAGCGCTTCGAATACGAGATGAACGTGCTGATTGCCTGCGCGCGGCATGATCTGCCGATGATCCCGATTACCATCGAGACCGTCTACGAGAATGAGAACCGGGGCACTCACTATCATCCCCTGAAGGACAGCATGCGGATCTTCCGGGTGATTATCCGCGGATTCGTCCGGTTCATGGGCGCGAGCATCATCTGCTTCCTGGTGGACCATCTGCTGTTCAACGTGCTGAACCTGCTGGCTTTCGGCAACGGGGCCGCCAAGGCGATGAAGTATATCGCCCTTTCAACCGCGGGAGCGAGGGTGGTCAGCGCGAGCCTGAACTTTGCGCTGAACAAGAAATTCGTCTTCCGCCTGAAGGGACATACGGGCGGAGCGATCGCGAAATACATCGTCGTGGCGGCGGCCATCATGCTGCTGAGCGCCGGCGGCGTGTGGCTGCTGGGGCGGATCGGCATGAACAGCACCCTGGCGAAGATCATCGTCGATACGCTGCTGTACTTCCTCAGCTACCGGATCCAGCAGAAATGGGTTTTCGGAGAGAAAGAGGCATAGAATGGGCATGCTGAAAAGGACGGCGCAGGCGCTGGCCGGGCTGGCCGCGGCTTTCGCCGCGGCGCTGGCGGTCGGAACCTGGCTGCTTCCGGAGGAGCGGGACGCGCTGGAAACCCTGGGCGGCTTCCGGCTCAGCGTCAGCGGCATCGGGGCGGGCCTGAGCCTGCTGACCGCGCTGGCCTTCGCCAGCGGATGGATCGGCTCCGCGGGCCGCCGAAACGGCGCCGGAGGCGGCGCGGGCAGGGCCTGGAACGGGATCGGTTTCGGCCTGCTGCCCGGAATCGCGGTCTGGAAGATTTTTGAGCGGCGGACTGCCCTGGCGCAGGGCGCAAAGATTCCCGAAGCCTTCGGGAACGGCTGGCTCTTCGGCAGCGCGGGGAGATGGCTCCCCGTCCGGGCGGAGATCCTGCTGGCGGCGGCGCTGTTCGGCGCGGCAGTGATCTGGCTGCTGATCCGGAAGCGGGAGCTTCCGGAAAACGGTGACTTGGCCGGCGTTTCGGCGGCACTGTGGGGCAGCGCGCGGATGGTGACGGAAGGCCTCCGGGCGGATCCCGGCGGCCCGGCCGGCGAAATCAGCGCGGCCGGCTGGCTGGCGGCCGGCGTGATGGCCCTGACGCTCGCCTGGTGGACGGCCAGGGCGCTGCGGGAAAAAAGAAAAGCAGGGTACGCCGCCGCGTGCGTCCCTGTGTTTCTGTTATCCGTCGCCGGAATCGCGCTGATTCAGAACCAGATCCTCCAAACCGGCGTGCCGGCGGCGGACCTGGCCGGACAGATCTGCTTCTCCCTGCTGGCACTCAAGGCGGTCCTCTGCATGGGCCGGGTCAGCCGCTGAGGGCCGGGAAGGCGGCCTTCAGTCCCTGCGCTTCGGGCAGTCCTTCTTCCCGCAGGCGCGGCAGGTATCCAGATCGATTTCTTCCCCGGGGATCATCATCTCGGTTTCGCTTTCCCCGCGGGATACCTCCCGCAGGCCGAGGCGGGCAAAAAAGCCTTCGGTTCCGAAGGGGGCGCGCAGGCGGACCTCCCGGGCGAAATGCTCCTGCGCCTTGAAGAGCAGCAGACGGAGGACGAGATCACCCAGCAGGCGGCCGCGGAAGGGCGCGGAAACGCCGATATCCCCCAGCCGGAAGGCGCCGTCTTCCCACCAGAGGCGCCCGGCGGCGGCGGGAACCCCGTCCAGATAGACCACGACATTCTGAGCGCCGTCATCCAGCGCATCCCGGCCGCGGGAAAAAACGTCCCGGCGGACGGAGATCGGATCGGAAAGGTCGGCGCCCTGGGGAAACCATTTACCCTGAATCATCACTTTCACCTCACGGAGGAATCCTATGGATCCGAAAAAGATTGAACGCATCAATGAGCTGGCCCGCAGGCGGAAGGCCGGGGGCCTTACGCCGGAAGAGCAGGCGGAGCAGGACGCGCTGCGGAAGGAATATATCGCCGGATTCCGGAACAACCTGAAGGAACTGCTGGACAGCGTCGTGGTCCAGAACCCGGACGGCACGCAGCACAGGCTGCGGAAGAAGCAGCCCTGAGCAATATATCGCCCGGGAAACCGCTTGTCAAGAGAAGGGGCTTCGACTATAATAAAGGCGGCGGGCGGACTGACGCCGCCGATTCCGGAAAGGAGGAAAAACAATGAGTGATTTCAGCAATGACGAGAACCTGGACATGGAGGATGATCTGATCGTCTTTGAAACGGAGGACGGGGAAGAGGTCACTTTCGTGATCGAGGACTATTTCTTCTACAACGGGGATGAATATGCCATCCTGACGGAGTACGACACGGAAACGGAAATTGTCAAGGACGAGGGCTCCATCGTCTGCAGGATCGATACCACCGAGGACGAAAACGGGGAGGAAACCGAGGAGTTCGTTCCCGTGGAGGACGACGACCTGGCCCAGAAGCTGATCGACATCGCCAACGCCCAGCTGGCGGAAGAGGACGGCGAGGAATAATTCGGAGCGCCCGGCCGGAAAGAGCCGGGCGCATTTATGAAAGAACGGACGGAAGCGGATTTCCCGGGGCGGTCTGCCGGGCGGGATCCGCTTTCCGGCGAAAGAGGGATCGAAAAGATGAACCGGACGGAACGAATCGTGCTGTGCGCGCTCTGCGCACTGGGAATGCTGGCCGCGCCCTTCCTGATCTCCTCGCCCGCGCTGAGGAGCGAGGTGAAATGGGAGATTACGGAGGAGCTGGACGCCGGCGGGGACGCGGCGGAGCCGGAAGAGGACGGAGAGCTGGAGCTGGATTTCGGAAGGCTCCTGTTCCCGGGCGCCCGCGCGGAGGAACCGGAGCAGGAGGACGACGATCTGATCGAGGAGACCGTGGAGGAACCGATGTCCCCCCTCGGCCCCGCGGTGTACGAACTGCCCTGGGATTTCAGCGTGCCGCCGGCCCCGAAGGCGGAAAACTACACGGAGACCGGCTATGAGGATCCGACGATCCGCGTCCGGCTGGAAGACCGGGAGGAGGACGGCGTCATCTGGCACCTGGCCTTTGTGGAGATCGCCTCTCCGACCCAGCTGCGGACGGCGACGCGCAGATCCGCGGAGCTGAACGAGCTGTACGGTTCCGCGTCCGAAAAGGAGCTGGAGAAGAAGCTGAAGACCGTGCTGATGTCCGACAGGACGGGCAGCGTGGCCGGCATGGCGGAACAGAACCACGCGGTCGTCGCGATCAACGGAGACAACTTCCAGGGCGAAACCGCGAAAAAGACCTTTGAGTACCGCATGGGCGCAAAGGTCCGCAGCAAGACGAACCAGACCAAGGATATCCTGATCATCGACGAGCACGGCGATTTCCATCTGGTGACCGCCCAGCCCTCCAAGGCGCAGAGCGCGGCGCTTTCCGCCGTCGCCGCCGAGCACCGGATCATCAACGCGATGACCTTTGGGCCGGCGCTGGTGATCGACGGGGCGGAGCAGCAGATCAGCGAGAAGTACGGCTTTAATCCGAACCGGCCTGAGCCCCGCGCGGCGATCGGACAGACGGGCACGCTGAGCTACGTGCTGGCCATCGCGGAGGGCCGGGGCGCCTCCAGCGGCGTGAACTTCCAGCAGCTGGCGCATTTCATGGCCGGGCTGGGCTGCCGCCAGGCGTTCAACCTGGACGGCGGCAATTCCGCCGAGATGGTCTTCGGGGAGAAGATGTTCAAGGGCATGCCCGGCGGCGATGAACGCGGCCTGAACGATATCATCTATTTCGCCACCGCGGTTCCGGAGGATTGAGCATGACGGGATATGAGGAGGCGGCGCGGATCACGCTGGCAGGAGGGATAGAAGTCTACCGCTTCGGCCTGTTTGTCCTGCTGGGAACCGCGGCCGCCGCGGCGGTTGCGGGATTCCTGTGCTGGGCGAAAAGGACAAGGAAGGGCACGGCGCCGATGCTCGTGCTTTTGTCCATGCTGCTGGGCGGGGCGTGCTCCCGGATCGCCTTCTGCCTGATGGACCTGGAAGAGGTGGGGACCTTTTTCCCGCTGAAGTACTGGCTCCGGCTGACCGGGGGCGGATGGAGCATGATGGGCCTGATCGCGGGCGTGCTGCTGGCCGCCCGGCTGACCGCGGCCCTTACCCGGCAGAAGGCGGGCCTGCTGATGGATATCGCGGCGTGCGCGCTGCCGGGCTTCATGCTGGCGGAACGCCTGGGAGAGGGCGGCGTGCCCGAATTCGACTACAGCAGGCGGCTTTCCACCGCGCTTCTGAACAATACCTTTCTGACCTTCAGCGACTATGACGGCTGGTACCTGGCGACGTGGAAGCTGGCGGCCATCGTGATGGGGATCCTGATCCCGGTGCTGATCCTGGACCTGGCCCGGAGCCGGAGGGACGGGGATACGTGCCTGCTGTTCCTGCTGCTGTTCGGCGGATGCTCCGTGCTGCTGGAAAGCCTGCGGTACGACCATTTCCTGACGGTTCACTCCTTTGTGGGGCTTCAGCACGTGCTGGCCGCGGTGATCCTCGCCGCCGGCGTCTACACGCTCTGCGCGCGCACGGCGGACAGGAAGGCCAGGCTGCTGCCGGGAGCCCTCGGCGGCGCCGTATTCGCGGCGGCGCTGAGCCTGCTGATGTTCAAGGTGCTTTGTGAAAACCAGGCGCTGCTGACGGCGTCCATGATCCTTCTGGCCCTCGGGGCGCTTGCCGCGCTGGCCTTCACGGTCCTGGAATACAGCCGGGGACGGGGAATCGCGGGCTTTGCCGCGTTCTGCATGACCGTCTCCGCCGGCGCCGCGGTCGCCCTGGAATGCGCGCTGGACCGCACGGTATTCAGCAAGCCGCTGATTTACCTGCTGTATATTGCGGTCATGGCGGTGCCCGTGGTCCAGGGCATCCTGATGCGCAGCCGGACGAAAAAAACGGCCTGAAGGCCGCAGATCACCCGGCCGGAAGGCCGGAGGAAACCGCCGCCCGCGGGGCGGCGGTTTTTCATGTACGCCCGGAACGATATTTCTTATGTTTTTTTCACACGCTTATCACAGTGGAAGGCATTTCTGTTCATAAAAGGATGATATGATCTCCGCGTTCAGTCAAAGGAGGCGGATGGAAATCCATGAGCGAAACCAGAACCCGGAAAAACGGGAAGAAGAAAAAGCGGATTCTCCGGCGGATCCTGGTGGCCCTGATCCTGCTGGCCGTCCTGGGCGGGGCGGGCGTTTATACCTGGGCCAGGCTGCGGGACCAGTATACGGTGACCTACGATGAATACACCGCGACGACGGGGTCCATCTCCAATTCCCTCAGCTTCACCGGCAGCCTGGCGCTGAAGGACAGTGCGACCTATACCGCTTCCGGGAAGGCGACGGTCCGGAATGTGTACGTATCCGAGGGAGACCGGGTGAAGAAGAACGCCAGGCTCATGCGCCTGAGCAGCGGCCAGACGGTGACCGCGGACTTCAGCGGGCAGGTGAACCAGCTGAGCGTCAGCGCGGGCGACGAGGTGGCCGCCGGCGACACCCTGGTGCAGATCGCCGATTTTGAGCATATGCAGGTCTCCTTCCGGGTGGATGAATACGATATCAGCGACGTGCATGTCGGGGACCGGTGCACCATCACCGCCACGGCCACGGAGAAGGTCTTTGAATCCACGGTCAGGAGCATCAACTATATCTCCTCCTCCACGGGCAACGTGGCGTACTACACCGCCACGGCGGACCTGGAGGGCGACGGCGGCGTTTATCCCGGTATGCAGGTGACTGTCACCATTCCCCAGGAGGAAGCCGTGGACGTGGTCGTGCTGAAGGCGGACGCCCTGAGCTTCACCCTGGAGAACAAAGCCTTCGTCTATAAGATGAAGGAGGACGAAACCCTGGAGAAGACGGAGGTCGAGATCGGCGTCAGCAACGGAAACTACGTGGAGATCCGGTCCGGCGTGGCCAGCGGGGAGAAGGTCTACGCCGTCAGCAAACAGAAGGAGGATTCCCTGAACAGCCTGCTGACCGGCATGTTCGGCCAGCAGCAGTTCAACCGCCAGAACCGGAACGGCCAGAACCGGAACAGCCAGAACTGGGAGAACCGCCAGAACGGATACGGCGGAAACGCCCCTGGGGCGCCCTCCGGCGGGAATCCGGGCGGAAACGGGGGCGCCCGGTAATGGAGAGCGTCTTTTTCCGGATGGAAAACATCAACAAGTTTTACCGCATGGGAGACGAGGACATGCAGGTGCTCCGGGACGTCAACCTGGAGATCCGGGAAGGGGAGTACCTTTCCGTGCTGGGCCCCAGCGGAAGCGGAAAGAGCACCCTGATGAACATCATCGGGTGCCTGGATACCGCCACCTCGGGCCGGTATATCCTGCGGGGCCGCGTCATCGAGGACATGACGGAGAGCGAACTGGCGGATATCCGCAGCCGGGACGTGGGCTTCGTGTTCCAGAACAGCCAGCTGCTGCCCCGGCTGGACGCGCAGAAGAACGTGGAGCTGCCGCTGATTTACGCCGGCGTCAGCCAGCGGGAGAGGACCCGCCGGGCGCAGGAAATGCTGGAGCGGGTGGGCCTGGCCGACTGTGTACCTTTGCACCGTTTTTTCAGTATGAGAGCCATTAAGTACATACAGGCATTATTAGTTGCACTCGCGATGATG
>CAMVFE010000021.1 GCA_947166705.1 uncultured Clostridia bacterium | reverse complement strand
AGGAGACCGTGGAGAAGGCCCGCCGCGAGGTGGAAAACCAGATCCGCGAGGCCGGGGAGAACGCGGTCTTCGAGACGAACCAGCACGGCATTCACCACGAGCTGGTCAAGATCCTGGGCCGCCTGAAGTACCGCACCAGCTACGGCCAGAACGTGCTGAAGCACTCCATCGAGGTCAGCCATCTGGCGGGGCTCATGGCTGCGGAGCTGGGCGCGGACGTCCAGCTGGCCAAGCGCGCCGGCCTGCTGCATGACATCGGCAAGGCCGTGGATCACGAGAGCGAAGGAACCCACGTGACCCTGGGCGCCGAGCTGGCGAAGAAGTATCACGAGAGCGACGCGGTGGTGCACTGCATCATGGCGCACCACAACGACGTGGAGCCCCAGACGGTCGAGGCCGTGCTGGTGCAGGCGGCGGACGCGATTTCCGCGGCCCGTCCCGGCGCCCGGCGCGAGAGCCTGGAGAACTACATCAAGCGGCTGGAGAAGCTCGAGGAGATCGCCAACAGCTTCGAGGGCGTGGAGAAGTGCTACGCCATCCAGAGCGGCCGCGAGGTGCGGATCATGGTCAAGCCCGAGGACGTCAACGACGAGGGTATCCGCATCCTGGCGAAGGAAATCGCCAAGACCATCGAGGAGCAGATGGAGTATCCGGGCCAGATCCGCGTGAACGTGATCCGCGAGACCCGCAGCACCGAATACGCCAAGTAAGCGGGCCGGCAAAGCCCGATACGCAAAGGAGCCGCGGAAGAGGGAAATCCCCTTTTCCGCGGCTCCTTTTTCCATGCCCGGGGCTTTCCGGCCGCCGGGCCCGTATTCCGTATTCGATATGCTTTCTTCCGGCGCCGCGTCCCTGCGCGGCCGCTTCCGGCGGCCCGGATTTATTTCCCGCCGGCTTTTTCCGCCTCCAGGGCGGCCTTCGCCTCCTCCGCGGGATCGCCCGTCTGGCGGACGTTCGTGCCGTTCCAGGTCCAGTGGAAGGTGGCCGAGGTGGTGCCGTTGCCCAGCTGGCCGTAGCTGTTGTAGCCCGTGACCCAGATCCGGCCGTCCGCGTCCATCAGGGAGGTGAAGATGCTCCCCGCGGCAACCTGGACGCAGTCCCCGGTATCCCAGCCCTTCTCCGGAAAGGAGGCGCCGGGATTATTGCCTTTGCCGATCTGCCCGTTGGTGGTGCAGCCCCAGATGTACGCGTTTCCGTCCTCCGTCAGGGCGATGGGCACCGAGGAGTAGCCGATGATGGCCGCGACCTTCTCCGGGATATCCACCCGGGTCAGGTTCGGGGAGGTCTTCCAGGCCGCCTCCCGGCTGCCGCACTGCTTCAGCTCGTTCCGCCCCCGGCTCCAGAGGCCGCCCTGATCGTCCAGCCAGAAGGCCATGTCCGAGCCCCCGGCGAAGGAGACCACCCGGAGGCCCTCCAGCCCCGTCAGCGGGACGGGGGAGAGGATCTCCTTCCGGCTGCTGTCCTCCAGCACCCGGTAGGCGTTGGAGCCCCAGCCGTATTCCCGGCCTTCGGCGTCCCGGGCGAGGGTGAATTTTCCCCCGCAGGTCACGTCCACGATGTTTTCCAGCTCCAGCATCACCGGCTCATCCAGGGATTTCCGGTTTCCGGTGCCCAGCTGGCCCAGGTCGTTCCGCCCCCAGACCCAGATATGCCCGTCCCCATCCAGCGCCGCGTTGTGGCCGAAGCCGCAGGAGACCTGAACAATCCGGGAGAGGGCGGGGATCCGGGTCGGCGTCTTCACGATCCGGTCCAGCTTTCCCAGCCCCTGGGTGCCGTGGGAGTAGGTGCCGCAGGTGTAGACCGTGCCGTCCTTCATCAGGAACAGGGTGTTGTTGTTGCCGCACTGGATGTCCTTCAGCGCGTTTCCGTCGATTCCCTCGGCGGCGGCCACGGGGCGGGTATGGACCCGCGCCGCGCTCATCCCCAGCTGGCCCCGGCGGTTGTCGCCCCAGCCGATGATGGAGCCGTCCTCCCGCACGGCGAGGAGAAAGCTGCCGCCGTTGCGCAGCATCACCGGGGATTCGGCCGGCGCCGGGGATTCCGCGCCCGGGGATTCAGGCCCCGAAGCGGCTTCCGCCGCGGTCTCCGGCCCGTCTGCGCTCTCGGCGCCCGGGGTCCCGGAGGCTTCCGCCGCGGATTCCGCGGAAGCGGGGGGCGCCCCCTCCGCGGGGGCGGAAAGCGGGAAGCCCGCCAGCGCCGCGGCCAGCAGCAGGCAGAGCGGCAGGACAGCGCGATGCTTCATCACCTGGTTCCTCCCCCTCCGGTCAGAAATCGCAGTTCATGGGGGTGCGGAAATAGGGGATCACGTCCCGGATGTTCTCCACCCCGGTGAGGTAGATCAGCAGGCGCTCGAAGCCCATGCCGAAGCCGGCGTGGGTGCAGCCGCCGAATTTACGCAGGTTCACGTACCAGTACATCTGCTCCCTGCTGATGCCCAGCTCGTCCATGCGGGCGGCCAGCAGGTCGTACCGGTCCTCCCTCTGGCTGCCGCCCATCAGCTCGCCCGCGCCGGGAACCAGCAGGTCCACGGCGGCGACGGTCTTCCCGTCGTCGTTCTGGTACATGTAGAAGGCCTTGATGTCCTTCGGCCAGTTGTAGACGAAGACCGGGCTGTGGAAATATTCCTCGGTCAGGTACTTCTCGTGCTCCTTGGCGGTGTCCTCGCCGTACTTCGGCTCGAACTGGAATTTCACGCCCTTGTCCATGGCCTGGCGCAGGATGGTGATGGCCTCCTCGTGGGTCACGCGGGCGCAGGTGCTGCCGGCCAGGGCAGTCAGCTTTTCAATCAGCCCGCCGCCGTTGAATTTGTCCAGGAACTCCAGCTCGTCCGGGCATTTGTCCAGCACGGTCTGCACCAGGAACTTCAGGAAATCCTCCTCGATGTCCATCAGCCGGTTCAGGTCGCAGAAGGCGATCTCCGGCTCGATCATCCAGAACTCCGCCGCGTGGGTCTTGGTGTTGCTGTTCTCCGCGCGGAAGGTGGGGCCGAAGGTGTAGATATTGCTGAACGCCAGGGCGAAGGTCTCGCCCTCCAGCTGGCCCGTTACGGCCAGGGAGGCGGGCTTGCCGAAGAAATCCTTGCTGTAGTCCGGCTTCTCGCCCAGGGGCAGGGTGGTGACGGTGAAGGTGTTCCCGGCGCCCTCCGCGTCGTTCCCGGTGATCAGGGGCGTATGCACGTATAGGTAGCCCCGGTCCTGGAAATAGGTGTGGATCGCCATGGAGGCGACGCTGCGGACGCGGAACACCGCCTGGAACAGGCGGGTCCGGGGCCGGAGGTACGCGATCTCCCGCAGGAACTCCAGGGAGTGCTTCTTCGGCTGCAGGGGATAATCCTCGGGACAGTCGCCCTCCAGCGTGATTTCGGAGGCCTGGATTTCGGGGGTCGAGGGATCCCTGTAGCTGGGAACCACCTTTCCCGTGACCTTCACGGCGCTGCCGATATGGAAGGCCTGCACGGCCTCGTAATCCGGAAGGGAGGCGTCGTACACCACCTGCGGGTTCTTAAAGCAGGTGCCGTCGTAGAAGTCGATAAAGCTGATGCCCTTCTGCTTCCGGTGATTGCGGATCCAGCCCTGCAGGCAGACCTGCTGCCCCTGCAGCTCCGAAAGGCGCTCCTTAAGCTCCCGGGTGGTGATGATATCCATCGGTTTTTCCTCCCCTTCTGTAGTCCGTATATCCGCGAAATCATACCATATTCCAAAAACTTTTACAAGGAGACGGGGAAAACTTGTCAGGGGACGCCGGTTCCGTGTATAATCAGCATCGACGGGACGCGCATGCCGCGCTGCGGTCTGTTTGCCGCGCGTCCGGCGCAGCGCTTTTCAAAACCCGGAAAGCGGAAACGGAGGGGACCGCGATGGTGGAGTTCAACATCCCGCCCTATACAGGCCGGGAGATGGCGTATATGGCGGAGGCCGTGGCGTCGCACAGGATCTGCGGCGACGGCGCCTTCACGAAAAAATGCGCCGAGTGGCTGGAGCGCCGCTTCGGCACGGCCAAGGCCCTGCTGACCACCAGCGGCACGACGGCGCTGGATATGGCCGCGCTGCTGTGCGGCCTGGAGCCGGGGGACGAGGTCATCCTGCCCTCCTACACCTTCTCCTCCACCGCGACGGCCTTCGTGCTGGCGGGGGCGAAACTGGTGTTCACGGATATCCGGCCGGACACCATGAACCTGGACGAGCGGAAAATCGAGGACGCGGTCACGGACCGGACCCGGGTCGTCGTGCCGGTGCACTATGCCGGCGTCGCCTGCGAAATGGATGCGATCCTCGCGGTTGCGGAGAAGCACGGTCTGAAGGTCGTGGAGGACGCGGCCCAGGGCGTCATGTCCTCCTGGCACGGCCGGCCGCTGGGCACGATCGGGGATTTCGGGGCCTATTCCTTTCATGAAACGAAGAATTTTTCCATGGGCGAGGGCGGCGCGCTGCTGATCCGCGACCCGAAATATATCGAGCGGGCGGAAATCCTGCGGGAGAAGGGGACGAACCGGTCCCGGTTCTTCCGCGGGCAGGTGGACAAATACACCTGGGTCGATTTCGGGGACAGCTACCTGCCCTCCGAGCTGAACGCCGCCTACCTCTGGGCGCAGCTGGAGGCGGCGGACGAGATGAACGCCCGGCGCCTGGCTGCCTGGAACCGCTACGACGCGGCTTTCCGCCCCCTGGCGGAGGAGGGGCGCTTCGAGGTCCCGCACATCCCCGAGGGCTGCGTGCACAACGCGCATATGTACTACCTGAAATGCCGGGACCTGGCGGAGCGGACGGCGTTCATCGCCTTCATGAAGGACCGCGGCGTCCAGTGCGTGTTCCACTACATCCCCCTGCATTCCTCCCCCGCCGGGCTGAAATACGGCCGGTTCCACGGGGAGGACGAGTTCACCACCCGGGAGAGCGAGCGGCTGGTGCGCCTGCCGATGTACGACAGCATCACCGCGGAGGACCAGGCGCGGGTCACGGAGGGCGTCCGGGCATTCTTTGATCAGTCGGAAAGCGGGCGAAGGAAATGAAGATCAGCTGCGTGATTCCCTGCTACCACAGCGAAAGGACGCTGGGCCCCGTGGTGGCGGATATCGGAAGGACCCTGGCGGAGCGGCCGGAGCTGGATTACGAGATCATCCTGGTGAACGACAATCCTCCGGATGAAACCTGGGAGCTGATCCGCCGGCTGCGGGAGGCGGATCCCCATATCCACGGGATCTGCTTCAGCCGGAATTTCGGCCAGCACGCCGCCCTGATGGCGGGATACCGCCAGGTGACGGGCGACATCGTCGTCTCCCTGGACGACGACGGGCAGAATCCGCCCTCGGAGATGTTCCGCCTGATCGACGCCGTCGACGCGCGGCACGACATCGTCTACGCGGACTATCCCCGGAAGCGGCACTCCCGCTTCCGGAACCTGGGCTCGAAGATGACCAACCGGATGTTCACCTGGATGCTGGACAAGCCGAAGGACCTGTACATGGCCAGCTACTGGGCGGCCAAGCGCTTCGTCATCGACCAGATGATCCGCTGCGAAAGCCCCTTCCCCTTTGTGGACGGGCTGGCGCTGCAGGCCACGACCCGGATCATCAACGTGCCGGTGGACCACCTGGAGCGCGCGGAAGGGGAGAGCGGCTACACGGTCTTTTCCCTCTTCCGGCTGTGGATGAACGCCTTCACCTCCTTTTCCGTCAAGCCCCTGCGGATCGCCACCTTCCTGGGCTCGGGGACCGCGCTGGGCGGGCTGGCTGTCGGCCTGGTGCTGGTCGTCCGGAAGCTGATCCTGCGGGAGCAGATCGACGCCGGCTGGACCAGCATGATGGCCCTGCTCCTGCTGCTCTTCGGCATCCTGATGATCGTCATGGGGCTGGTCGGGGAGTACGTGGGGCGGATCTTCATCAGCATGAACCGGAAGCCCCAGTACGTGATCGAGCTGGACACGGAGCGGAAGGACGACCCCTGGGCCTGAGCCGGGATGCGGGGCGCGGAGGCTCCGCCTGAAAGTGCCGCGCGCGGGAACGGAGCGGGGGAAGAGACAAAAGAACCGTCCCCGTGTCTTCCCCGGAGAAAGGATAATCAGCATGGATAAAAGGCCTGTACTGTATATTGTTATCCCCTGCTACAACGAGGAGGAGGTGCTGCCCCTGACGGCGCCCCTTTTCCGGGAGCAGATCGCGCGGATGGCGGACGCGGGAAAGATCGATCCCGAAAGCCGGATCCTGTTCGTCAACGACGGCAGCCGGGACGGCACCTGGGAGATCATCACGGAGCTGAGCCGGCAGGATCCCCATTTCCAGGGGCTGTGCCTCAGCCGGAACCGGGGGCACCAGAACGCCCTGCTCTGCGGGCTGCTCGAGGCCCGGGAGCACTGCGACATCACGATTTCCATCGACTGCGACGGCCAGGACGACATCCGCGCCATGGATAGCATGGTGGACGAATACCTCTCCGGCGCGGAGATTGTCTACGGCGTGCGCTCCAGCCGGGCGACGGACACCTTCTTCAAGCGCTTCACGGCCCAGAGCTTCTACCGCCTGCTGAACCGGATGGGCGCCGACACGGTCTACAACCACGCGGACTACCGCCTGGTGTCCGCCCGGGTGCTGAAGGAATTCGCGAACTTCCGGGAGGTCAACATCTTCCTGCGGGGCATGTTCCCCCTGGTGGGGTTCAAGAGCACCAGCGTCTACTACGAGCGGAGCGAGCGCATGGCCGGAAAGAGCCACTACCCGCTGAAGAAGATGCTGGCGCTGGCCTTCGACGGCATCACAAGCCTCTCCGTCAAGCCCATCCGGATCATCACCGGGCTGGGCGTCGCCATTTCGGTCATCTCCTTCGGGCTGATCCTCTACGCCCTGATCGCCTGGATCGCGGGCAGCGCGGTGGCCGGCTGGGCCAGCACCCTGATCGCCGTGGCGCTGCTGGGCGGCATCCAGCTGATCTCCCTGGGCGTGATCGGGGAATACGTCGGAAAGATCTTCCTGGAAACCAAGCGCCGCCCGCGCTACATCGTCAGCGAGCGGACCCCCGGCGCCCCCGGGGCGGAGGACGATCCGGCGGCGAAGGCCTGAGCCCCCGCGGCGGAAGGCCGGGGCAGCGGAAAAAGCCGCGAAAGCGGGAAAACAGGCCGGGAAAACGGGAAAGGAACAGGAGGCCGGAACCGGAACCATGCAGCATCTTGCCATCATCGGAGCCAGCTATCTCCAGCTGCCGCTGATCCTCAGGGCCCGGGAAATGGGCTTCACCACCCATGTCTTCGCCTGGGCGGCGGGGGATCCCGGGGAGAAGGCGGCGGATTTCTTTTATCCCATCAGCATCGTGGAAAAGGAGAATATCCTGGAGAAGTGCCGGGAGATCGGCATCTGCGGGATCTGCAGCATCGCCTCGGACCTGGCCGTGGTGACGGTGAATTACGTGGCGGACCGGCTGGGGCTTCCGGGCAACTCCCTGCGCAGCACGGAGATGAGCACCAACAAGCACCGGATGCGGGAGGCCTTTTTCCGCCGGGGGGATCCCTGCCCCCGCAGCTTCCTCGTCGGGAAGGACGCGGACCTGGAGACGCTGAAGGCCCTGCTTCCCATGCCGGCCATCGTCAAGCCCACCGACCGCAGCGGCAGCCGGGGCATCACGAAGGTGGAGGATCCCGCGGAACTGCCTGCGGCGGTGGCCCGCGCGCAGGCGCAGAGCTTCGAGGGAAAGGCGCTGGCGGAGGAGTTTGCCGAGGGGCAGGAGTACAGCGTGGAATACATCTCCTTCCGCGGGCGGCATCATTTCCTGGCCCTGACGCTGAAGTACACCACCGGCGCGCCCGGCTTCATCGAAACCGGGCACCTGGAGCCGGCGCCCGTCGACGCGGAAACCCTGGCGCGGGTGCGGGCGGTGACGGAGCACGCCCTGGACACGCTGGAGATCGAAAACGGCGCCTCGCATACGGAGCTGAAGATCGACGCGGAGGGCCGGATCAGGCTGATCGAGATCGGCGCGCGCATGGGCGGGGACTGCATTGGCAGCGACCTGGTGCTCCGCTCCACGGGGGTGGATTTCGTGGCCGCGGTGATCGATACCGCGGTCGGCCGGGAGCCGGATCTGCGCCCGGTGCGCGCGCCGCGGCGGACGGAGGTCCGGTTCATCCTGACGCAGGCGGACCTGGCGGCCCTGGAGGAGATGCGGCGGACGTACCCGGAGCGCATCCTCCGGGAGGAGGAGCTGCATCCGGAGCGGATCGGCCAGGCGTCGGACAGCGCGACCCGCGCGGGCTGCTACCTGGTGGATCTCGGGCCCCTCGGGTAAGCAGTGCGCCGCGGACCGCGGACGGGAAAAAGAGAAGAACTGAGAAATCAGACAGAACGGAGCATGAAAGCATGAAAGCGCTGATCCTGAATTCAGGCCTGGGCCACCGGATGGGGGACCTGACCCGGGAGCATCCCAAATGCATGACGGAGATTTCGCCCCGGGAGACGATCCTCTCCCGCCAGCTGCGGCTGCTGGCCGAGGCGGGCATCCGCCAGGTCGTGATTACCACCGGGTATTATGATCAGGTGCTGATGGACTACTGCAAGTCCCTGAACACCGGGCTGGACATCGCCTTCGTGCGCAACCCGCGGTACGCGGAGACGAACTACATCTACTCCATCTGGTGCGCGCGGGACCTGCTGCGGGGAGAGGAAATCCTGCTGATGCACGGGGACCTGGTCTTCGAGCCCTCCGTGCTGGAGGAGGCGGCCGCCTCGGAGGACAGCTGCATGAAGGTTTCCTCCACGCTGCCCCTGCCGGAGAAGGATTTCAAGGCGGTGGTGCGGGACGGCCGGGTGCTCCGGGTGGGCGTGGACTGCTTTGACGACGCCCTGGAGGCCCAGGCGCTGTACCACCTGAAGGCGGAGGACTGGGACCGGTGGCTTTCGAAGATCGGGGAGCTGTGCGAGGCCGGGGAGACCTCCTGCTACGCCGAGGAGGCGCTGAACCGGCTGGAGGGCGCCTGCCGCATCCGCGCGCTGGACGTGGGCGACCGGCTCTGCGCCGAGATCGACACCCCGGAGGACCTGGAGAACGTGTCGAAGCGCCTCGCGGCGCTGGAAAACCGCACGGTCTACCTCTGCTTCTCCGCGGACCTGCTGCACAGCGGGCACATCGCCCTGCTGCGGCGGGCGCGGCGGCTGGGCCGGCTGATCGTGGGCGTGCTGAGCGACGAGGCGGTGGCCGGCTACAAGCGCTATCCGTTGGTGCCCTTCCCCGAGCGGGCGGCGCTGATGCGCTCCCTGGCGCTGGTGGATCAGGTCGTGGAGCAGCGGACCCTCAGCTACCGGGAAAACCTGGAGAAATACCGGCCGGACTACGTTGTCCACGGGGACGACTGGGTCACCGGCGTCCAGGCGCCGATCCGGCAGGAGGTGCAGGAGGTGCTGGCGGGCTGGGGCGGCCACCTGGTGGAATTCCCCTACGCCCGGGACGAGGGCCTCGCCGAGATGGAGAAGCGGGCGCGGCTGGAGGCGGGCACGCCGGACATGCGCCGCGGCCGCCTGCGCAAGCTGCTGACCCTGAAGGGCACGGTCACCGCCATGGAGGCCCACAGCGGGCTGACGGGCCTGATCGTGGAGAACGCGAAGGTGCCGGAGGGCGGCGGATACCGCCAGTTCGACGCCATGTGGATTTCCTCCCTGTGCGATTCGACCTCCCGCGGCAAGCCGGATATCGAGCTGGTGGACATGACCTCCCGCTTCCGCACGGTGGACGAGATCTGCGAGGTGACGACGAAGCCCATCATCTTCGACGGGGACACCGGCGGGCTGACGGAGCACTTCGTGTACACGGTGCGGTCCCTGGAGCGCATGGGCGTGTCCATGGTGATCATCGAGGACAAGACCGGGCTGAAGAAGAACTCCCTCTTCGGCACGGAGGTGCGGCAGACCCAGGACAGCATTGAGCATTTCGCGGAGAAGATCGCCGCCGGAAAGCGCGCGCAGCGGACGAAGGATTTCATGATCTGCGCGCGGATCGAAAGCCTGATCCTTGAGCGGGGCATGGACGACGCCCTCGCCCGGGCCTTCGCCTTCACGGCGGCGGGAGCGGACGCCATCATGATCCATTCCCGGAAGAAGGATCCCGCGGAGATCTTCGCCTTCGTGGAGGCCTTCCGGGCCCGGGACGCGGCGACGCCGCTGGTGGTCGTGCCCACCAGCTTCAACGCCGTGACCGAGGAGGAGTTCCGCGCCCGGGGCGTGAACATCATCATCTACGCCAACCAGCTGACGCGCTCGGCCTTCCCGGCGATGGAGCAGACCGCGGAGACCATCCTGCGGAACCACCGGGCGCTGGAGGCGGACGCGGCGTGCATGCCCTTCCGGGAGATCATCCGGCTGATTCCGGAGGAATAAGGAATCCAACCCCGGGGGAAACGGGGATTCCTTCCCCGGAGGCATGGGAAATCAACCCCGGGGGAAATAAGGAATCCAAACCCGGAGGAACAGGATAATAAAAAAGGGAAGCCGCCGATGACGGGGCTTCCCGGGGATGAACGGAGGATCCGGAAATATGGATATCCAGTATCTGCTCTGGCTGCAGGATTTCAGGAACGGCATTCAGGACGTGCTGACGCCCTTCATGGAATTCGTGTCCATGTTCGCCACCACGTACCTGATCCTGATTCCGGTCTTTGTCTACTGGTTCCTGGATAAGCGCAAGGGCCTCTACACCCTGGTGTCCTATTACTTCTGCATGCTGTGGACGCCGCTGATCAAGCTGACGGCCTGCGTCTACCGCCCCTGGATCCGGGACACCCGGATCCTGCCCGCCGGGGATTCCATCACGACGGCGACGAGCTATTCCTTCCCGAGCGGACATACGACCACGGCGGGCCCGCTGGCGGCCGGCACGGCGGTCGGCGCCTGGGATAACCGGCGCACCCGCTGGCTCTCGTTCCTGCTGTTCGCCTTCGTCCTGCTGACGGCCTTTTCCCGGAACTATCTGGGCGTGCACACCCCGCAGGATGTTTTCACGGCAATCGTGCTGACGGTGCTCAGCCTGATCCTGACGGCGAAGCTTTTCGCGTATCTGGACGCGCATCCGGAGAAGGAGGACCGGTTCCTGCTGGGCGGCTTCATCTTCTGCTGGGCCGCGATCCTGTACATCACCGTCAAGCCCTATCCCATGGACCTGAACGCGGAGGGAAAGCTGCTCGTCGATCCGCAGAAGATGATGAACGACGGCTACGGGGATATCGGCAAGGTGATCGGCTTCATCGCCGGCCGCTTCATCGAAAAGAAGTGGATCCGGTTCCGGCCGGCGGGCCGGGGCCCGGTCATGGCGCTGCTCTGCTGCGCCGGGCTGGTCGTCATGGTGATGCTGAAGGACTTCCTGCGGCCGGTGCTGACCGGGTGGCTGGGCGCCAACTGGGGCAAGCTGGCTTTCTCCGTGATCCACGCGGTCTACTACATCGCGCTGTTCCCGCTGATCCTGAAGCTGGCCGGAAGGAAACTACAGCAGCAGGAGGCGCAGTGATCCGGCTGAAAACGGGGAGAAGATTTCTCCCCGCTTTTTTCTTTCCCGTTCTTTACCGCATCAGGTTTCAATCGCGGTGATCTTTGGCTGTGAAGACACGGGGACGGTTCTTTTGTCTGCAGTATCTCCGCGGTTTTTCCTTCCGATTCCTTGCGGCATCAGGTTTCAATCGCGGTGATCTTTGATAGCAAACGGTTTCCGCAGGTAGTCTCCCGCCTCTGCGCTGCAGGGTGCGGGAATCATCACCCTTTGTCCGGCCACCGTGACAACGCCGACCTCTTCTCCCGTATCCTCGGGAATGAATTTCTCCGCCGTAAAGGAAAGGACACCCTCCGGCGTCAGGATTTCGAGCCGATCTCCTGCCTCCATGCGGTTCTTGACCTCGACGCGCAGCATATTTCCCCGCATGCCCAGCACCCGCCCGGTAAAAACCATCGTCTGGGTAGTCTGCCCTGCGCCGGAGGCCGGCAGGGGCGGTCCGAAATAAAAGCCGGTATTGCTTTGGCGGTGGCTGACCTTGCAAAGCTCCTCTTCGAGCTCCGGCAGCGCGCCCCTGTAGGCAGCTTCGCTCTCCGCCATCAGATCCAGGGCCCGGCGGTACGCCCGGGTAACCGTTGCCACATAGTAATCCGTTTTCATTCTCCCTTCGATTTTCAGAGAATGTATCCCGGCGTCCCGCATCTCCGGCAGATGGCTCAGCATGTTCAGATCAAAGGCTGAAAAAATGTAAGTTCCCCGCTCATCCTCCATCACGGGCATGGGCTGATCCGGGCGTTTTGCTTCCAGCACCGTGTATTCCCATCTGCAGGGCTGCGTGCAGGAGCCCCGGTTTGCGCCCCGGCCTGTCAGGTAGTCGCTGAGCATGCACCTGCCGGAATGGGACATGCACATGGCCCCATGCACAAAGGCCTCCAGTTCCACCTTCTCCGGCAGCTTGCTCCGCAGCGCCGAAATCTCCCGCAGGGAGAGCTCCCGCGACAGCACGATCCGCTCCGCGCCCATTTCCGAAAAGACCTCGGCGGCGGCAGAGTTCATGATATTGGCCTGGGTGCTTACATGCAGCGGCAGCTCCGGCACGTGCCGGCGCAGCAGGGAAAAGGCCCCCAGATCGCTGACGATCGCCGCATCCACACCCATCTTCCAGGCTTTTCTGCCCTCTGAAACCAGGGCCTCCAGTTCCTCTTCATGGGGCAGAATGTTCAGCGTCAGATAGAAGCGCTTCCCGGCTCCATGCACCGTCTCCAGCACCGTCCGGAGCTCTTCCGGGGAGAAATTATCCGCCGAGGCCCGCAGCCCAAAACGCTTCAACCCGCCGTAAACCGCGTCCGCCCCGAAGCGCAGCGCCGCCCGCAGCTGCGCCATGCCGCCCGCCGGCGCCAGCAGTTCCATCATTGTTCTTCACTTCTTTCCAACAGGCTCTTCACTTCCCGAAGTCCGGCCGGGCATAGGCCATATGCATTTACAGGTTAAACAGCGCGCGCAAATAGTCCTGGCGCTGATGAAGAATCCGAACAATCACAACATTTTCCTCGTCTTCCAGGTAGAAAATACAGTAATTTTCACAGGGAAGATAACGATACTCGGTGTGTACAGAGATCAGGGCATCGAGAGGCCTTCCTCTTCGGGGGAATAATTGTAAACTTTCAATGGCTGAGCGCAGCTCATGAATAATCCGTTTTGCTGCCTGAGGGTTTTCCAGTTCTTCGGAAATATATCGGTGAATATTGACCAGGTCTTTTCGTGCTTCCCTGGAAACAGCTGCTTTGATCATTTTACCCCTCCAGGCCGTCGAAAGCTTCGTCGATGGAGAGGATTCCTTCCGCACGAATGGATTCTAATCCTTTAGACAGCTCTGCCAGCAGCTTAATCGTGGCCTGCGCTTTTTCATACGATTCGAGGGTCTGAACGACATATTTGCCGCGGCCGTTTTTGGTGAGATAAACAACGGATCCATCATCACAATGTCCAAGAACTTCAGAATAGTTTTTCAAATCAGAGATTGGGACAATGTTTGTCATGATGCACCCCTCCTTTCGACAATATTGTACCTAAGTTTAACGGTGAATTCAATGGTGAATTTTGGGAAAGATATGAGATACAATATAGGATTACAATACATCTTGGACAGATGGAAAAAAGAAAGCAAGGTAAGCGACAATCGGTTATAGCATGAATCTACCTCTCAGGGAAAGGTCGATTGGATCTGCTTGCTTCGTAAATCCTTGGGTTCCCGGCAATCCCTCGAACGACTCGTCGCCTGACAAAAACTCCATAACTACTTGACACGGACTATCATAAAAAGTGTCGTGACAAAAATGACAGTCCTGTGATATTATTTTGGAGTAACAAAATAGGGAGGGATTTGGAAAATGAAGCAAAACAGCTTTTCCCGTCTTAGTTGTTTGATTTGCTGCTTATTGTCAATAATGTTGTTTTCTGAAGCTTTTATAGGGACAGCAATAGCTTCCGAAAAAGACCTTACAGGTAAACCTCGGATGGGAGTTACAATAACAACAATATCAGGAGAAGCTGTTGATAAAGGGCTTTTGCCTTCCGGTGTTTACGTGATGGAAGTGGAACAAGATTCGCCAGCTGCTGCTGCAGGGCTACAACCTTATGATATTATTGTGATAGCAAATAATCGTACTATTATGAGCGCTGAAGATCTGACATCACTCATTAGCACACTGAATTCTGGAGATAAAGTTAATCTGATGGTATACCGTACAGGTGTTGATCTCAGTAAAGCAATTCAGATTCCTGAAGGTAAATACGTGAATTTGACAGTATCTTTGAATTATCTTGATGGCACAGCTAACGAATCCACTCCTGCTACTCCAGTTCCCGAAATCGCAAATTCTGACAATGAAAATACAGTTGAAGGAGCGACATATCAATACAATTATAATCTAGAAGAAATACGAGCCAGATACGAAGAATTAGTGGCGAACAGCTCCAGCGATTTTGAGGTCTATGTGAAAGATTCGTCATATAAAACGGGAACCAGTTCAGGAAAGCTGGACGATCAGCAATTTTTGATTGATTATGCTTCCGGATTGGAGGCAAGATGGTTACTTTCAGAAAACGCGCCTACTAATATGAGCGATGAACAGACCAAGAATGCATATTCAAAAATGGTTGATGCAGAATTGAAATATATTGAAAAATATAAAGAGATTCAATTAACAGACCCGTTACTGGATTTCCTGGCTCATGGCTATATATTAGCTTTGCTGAATCAAAAGAACGGCATCGAGAATTATTATGGCACTGTAAAGTATGAAAAGCTTTGGACTAATGATGGCTACAACGTTCGAGCGACGCTGCTTTATTTGCTAAACAGTTGTTACAAGGTAGTCATTGATCAAAAATATCAGAATGTTTTAGTAGACTTTTTGACGACAGGCTATCTTTCTATTCCGCAGGATCCCGTGAAGTATGTCGCAGATTTTATCAGCCGGTATTCTGTGACCGAAAATAATAAAGAACAGAATTCCACTTCCAAACCGACTACTACGCCTGCTCCAACTCCCACCCTCAATTTGTCCAGGTATTCTGTACTCAGCCCGAATATGAAGAGTGAAAATGTTAGAAAAATGCAGGAAAAGCTGGTGAGCCTTGGATACCTAGCGAAGGCTACAGGAACATATGACCGGAACACCATCAATGCCGTACATAAATTCCAGCTATACAACCAGCTCCCCGTTTATGATGATGCTTCACCGAAGATGCAGGCGATTCTTTTCTCATACCCGACCAGTGAGATCAAAATCCCAGATCTGGAAATCCTGGATGTTGGGCTTTCTCTCAGATATAGTTCACTCATCCTGCGCCCGACACTAATGAATAATACGGATCAGAAAATCACGTCTGTCAGGTTAAGAATGAAAGCATACAATTATTCAGGACAGCGCGTGGTTTATCGAGTTCTTGATATCGATGACATAAAGAGTCATGGAGAGGCACAGAACTACAATCTGGAGTACAGTACTTTGGAAGTGAATGGGTTAAATTTGAATCCGAGGAAAAGGATGCAGCTGACCGGGCAAAAAACGATTAAGCCCTCCCAATTCTCCGCTTCGGATACTAATACAGCATATATTGCGATCGTAGGGTATCAGACAGATTCAGGCAGAATTATAAATATTCCTGAGAATGCCCAACTGTGGTATGGCACAGATGGGAGCGTTAAAAAATGGACTTTTGAAAATCGGGTATCAGCATCGCCAAAGGTTACAAAAGAAATCGATGCAACTGCCAACAGCTACAGTCTCGGCATCTACTATTCCTTCATTGACAATTTCTTTGCAGAAGTTATAGGGGTACCGATGGGAGGAGTATATATTGACAGTTTCGCATATGACTCACCTATAAAGTATGAAGGGCTTGTAGAAGGCGATATTATTGTCAGGATCGGGGATGTCTGGACAACCGATGAAGAAAGCTTACTAGTTGCAAAAGGTCTTGTTGAAGCTGGTACACCTATAAGAATACAGTATATCCATCGTAAGGAACTCAATGAAATTGAGGTTGTACTAAGATAAAAACGAACCTAACCACATCACTGGTTTAGACAATGATTGAATAAATCTGTTCTTCCCAGTACCTTAATCATTATCTTTTCATTATGCAATGCTAGGACATGTTTCGCATCTTCCTGATACAAAACCCTATTCCATATTTTTCACCATCCACATATATACGGATCGTATCTAAAGGGAAAAGGGAAAAGGGAACGAAAAGGACCGTCCCTATCGTTTCCGGTCCCTATCGTTTCCGGTAGACGGAGGGTGGGGAAAATGATATAATTCGCTCAAATCTTACGGCACCGGGAAAGGCGGTCTGTACATTTCATTGCGGGAAGGTCCGGGCAGGTACCTGCAGGGGAGACAGCCGCGATCGGGAAAGAGAAAACTCCGGCGGGAGGATGTTTCATGAAAAGGGCGATAGGGGTCGTACTGCTGAGTTTGCTGGTTTTGCTTGCCTTCGGCGCGGCGGAAGCGGAAGGACAGCTTTATCTTCCGCGGGACCTGACAGAAATCGGTGCGCAAGCCTTTGAAAACACAGGGGATTACACCTATGTCTATATTCCCTACGGGGTGGCTTCAATCGGCGAGAGGGCCTTCGCAGGCAGCTCTCTCACATCCGTGTATATCCCGGACAGCGTCGTTTCAATCGGGAAGCAGGCCTTCGCCGACAGCGCCCTGCAGGAACTGCTGATCCCCGAAAGCGTTCAGGAAATCGGCGCCGAAGCTTTTGACGGGCTGGACAGCGACGCCGTTATCTCGGTCTATTACGGCAGCCCCGCTTACTATGCGCTCAAGAACGCCGATCTTTCCTGCACGCTGAATGTGATCGGCGCGCCGGATGAGTATGCCTGGTCGTACCTTAATTATGAGGAAGAACGTCTGTCGGACGGCCGCCTTCTTGTTCGGATCAAAGGAATGAAGCCTTTTCTGGTCTATGATCTGGTCATCCCCCCGACGCTTCAGGGCTCGGAAATTGATGAAATCCGGATCGAAGACAACGCCTTCGAGAATTGGGCAGCGAATTCAGCCGACCCTTATTCCCTGACGCTTCCGGACTGTGTCACCCGAATCGGGAACCGGGCGTTCTACGGCTGCTACTGTCTCCAGGGTCAGCTTCATCTGCCTTCCCGTCTCGAAAGCATCGGGGATGAAGCATTTGCAAGCTGCGGATTAACAGGAAGCCTTCAGCTTCCGGAAACGCTGACAAGCATCGGGAAAAAGGCATTCGAATACTGCGACGGCCTGAGCGGAGAGCTGGTTCTCCCCTCGGGGATAACCCGGATCGAGGAAAGCGCATTCATGAAATGCTCCGGACTCACGGCGCTTCAGCTCCCTGCCGGACTGGAAGCAATCGGCGATTACGCGTTTAATCAATGCTCCGGCCTGAGCGGCAGCCTCAGTATCCCGTCTTCTGTCACGCAGATTGGCAAATCCGCTTTTAACGGGTGCGGAGGGCTGACCGGGAACCTGATTATTCCGGATTCCGTCCTCACGATCGGCGAGCGCGCATTCAGCGGATGCTCCTTCGGTGGGACGCTGACGCTTTCTTCCGCGCTCAGCCGCCTGGAGAACGGCGTGTTTTACGATGATCCCTTCACCGGCGGCCTGACGCTGCCGGGAGGCCTGACCCATATCGGCGCCGAAGTTTTCCAGGGCGCGCATTTTACCGGGGCGCTGAATATTCCGTCCGGCGTCGCCGCCATCGGAAATCACGCGTTTGACGGAAACGGCTTCTCCGGCGCCCTGCAGCTTCCTGCAGCGCTCACCTCGATCGGGGGTTACGCGTTCCGGGGAATCAGCGGCCTGAGCGGATCCCTGTATATTCCGAACCGCGTAACCGGAATCGGGGAGTACGCCTTTGCGGGATGTACCGGCTTTACCGGAACGCTGACATTTGGAAACCGCCTGCAGCGGATCGGGAAGTATGCGTTCTCCGAGCTGAATTTCAGCGGCGCCCTGACGCTTCCGGAAAGCCTCACGGATCTCGGCGCCTTTGCTTTTTCCAAATGCCCGAATCTGACCGGCGTCACCGTGCCGTCCAGGCTGGGCAGAGGGAGCGAGGAGATCCCGGAACAGGAATACCGTTTTGACGAAGCTGACTGGTTCGAGGGCAGCTTCGCGTACTGTACCGGGCTTGAAAGCGTGACCTTCAGGGACGGGCTCAAACGAATTCCGAACAGCATGTTCAGCGAATGCACCGGCCTTCGCCGGGTGAAGCTTCCGGATACGGTGGAACTGATTTCCCGCAGTGCTTTTTACGAATGTACCAATCTGATATGGATTGATTTCCCCACCACTATCAAATATATCCAGTCTTTTGCATTCTATAACTGTTCAAACCTGCGGGGCGTCATTGACCTGTCTGGGGTGGAGAATTTTTACGCGGGCTATTCCGGCTCCCTGAGGCAGTTCTACGGCTGTACCGGGCTGTCCGGCGCCATTCTTTCCGGAACCGCCTTTGACAATGATGATTGGCCCTATACTTTTGAAGAATGCAGTGCGGATTTCACCGTCTATTGCCCGGAAGGGTCCGACACCGCGTGGAAGTGCAGCCGCCATGGTATCAGGTGCGAGTATATCTATTCGGACGGGTTGAGCGGAGCGCTGCCGGAAAAAACGTATCCGCTGGGCGAACCCCTGAACCTGAACGGCTTCTATCGCAGCGATGTGACCATCAGCATGCTGCGCGCCTCCGTCTACACCGCGGAGGATTACGAGCTGGTGAAGCGCGCGGAAACCGAGGTCGGCGGCAAAATCGCGTATTTCAGCGCGCTGAACGATCTGCTGGGCGTTGAGGATCTCCCCGTCGGGAATTATCAGATGGAGATTGAGGTGCTGCTCAACGGGAAGACCGAGTACCTCCTGGTGGGCTACTCCTCCTTCAGAATCACGAAAACGATCGCCCGGGCATGGGTTTCGGATGATTACAGGGTTCCCTCCGGCATCTATCCCCAGGGCCGGATCTTCACGCCGGGCGGTTCCGTCCGGATGAACCGGTATGTGGATCGGATCACGGTCAGCGTTACCGGGCAGGACGGGTACCCGCATTTCACTAAAACGCTGGAGGGAAGCGTCAACCAGGTTTCTGTGGCCGAGGCGCTGGACGGATTCGAGATGCAGCGCCTGGAGCCCGGGCTGTACAATTATGAGATGAACATCTTCCTCGGTGAGGAAGAACTCCCCCTGGCCGGTTCCGCCTTCAGGATTTACAGCTACAGCGGAGCGCTGGGCGAAAATACCGTGCAGACCATCATCCGCTTCTGCCAGGACGGGAATAACCGCTCTGTCTTCTACCCGTACCGGGACTATGTGGATAACATGAGCGATATCGGCTTTAAGGACGGGGCGGCGATGCTTGTATGCAATTTCCAGGATATTGTGGTGGACAATGTGCTCGGCTTCCTGAGCGGCGAAAGCGGCGACGGCCATGTGAAGGAGCTGTATAAGCAGTATTTCCTGAAAATCATGCGTTCCTTTGAGGAAGACTACGAGGATCCGCCCGAACTCGGCAGCTTTGAGAAGCTGGTTGAATCCACCTTGAAGGACGATACGAAGACCGTTGGATTTGCAGTCGATTACGCCAACAATCAGATGGAAGACCTCTTCGTGCAGTATTGCCTGGATATTTACGGAGAAAATTATCAGTCGCAGCTGGAAACAATTGAAAAAACGGATCCGATGTACCGCGTCTACAAGGACGAAATCGATTATCTGGATGGCGTCAAGGATAATCTGAAGCGCGTCGGCTCCGTGATTAAAATCGAAAAATATACGATGCAGGCCATCGGCATTTTTTCGGACGCGATGCAGGACCATGAAAAGGGCCTGAGAGCGATCGCTTCCCTGCTGGACGCATACGGCGACGATCCTCCGGCCGAGGTCCGCGAAGCCCTGGATGAGATCATGATGGAATATCAGAACATGGGCATCCAGATTCTCACCCAGTCTTTCAACGCCATCATTAATGAAGCTTACAATGAAGCATACGGCGAAATCGAGGATTTTGTGGTGGAAGCCCTGGTCGGCGAATCGAATGTGCTGACCTATAAGGTCTCCCGCTTTGTGCTCGATAAATCCCTGGAGCTGACCGGCGTACAGGATCTGGCGAAAAAGGATTACGATTTCCTGACCATGATGAACCTCGCCATCCAGACCCACTCGAACTACAGGGACGCGTTTGACAAGGTAAACGCCGGAGACAGCACCACCGATTCGATCAATAACGTTTATTACACCTTTGAAGCGACCAAAAGCATCCTGAAGGATCTGTATGAGCTCATGATCAGGGATGAGGATCCGGCTTCAGACCGCAGGGCCTGGCTGCAGGAACAGCTGGTCGAAATCAGGAATCTCTCTATCCGGTAAAAAGTCCTGACAAAGAAGAGTTAAAAGAGGAAACGAAAAGGACCGTCCCCGTCGTTCCAAAAGAGGAGACGAAAAGGACCGTCCCTGTCGTTTCCGGAAGGGATATGAACCGATGAAGGAATGGATGGTCCGCTGCGCCGCGGGCGCGGCGGCGCTTGTGCTGCTGGTTCTGTTCTTCGCCTTGCCGACCGGCGAGGAAACGGCCGTTTACGGTTCCGTGAACGACGGCCGGGGCAAGTATGAGCTGAAGGACGGGGAGACCGCGGCCTGGGAATGGACCCCGGAGGAGGACGGGATCACGGAGATCGCGCTCTGGCTCCGCAGCGTCAAAAAGTCGCAGGAGATGACCCTGGATATCGAAATCGAAAGCGCCGGGGAAAAGGTCCTGGCCTCCTCGGCCGCCGTTTCGGAGCTGGGCGAGGACGGCCGGTGGAACCTTCCGGGCGCCTTTTCGGCCGGGAAGACGTACCGCATGACAGTCACTGCCCACGGCCCGGACAGCGTCCGCTTCGGCGGCGCGGAGGAGAACGGCGTCTTCAGCCCGTCCGTCAAGTGGAAAAAAGCCACGCTGAACAGGTACGGCACGATGCTGTACCTGGCGGCGGCGTTCCTCCTGATTGCGATTCTCCCCCTCCCGGCCCGGAAGGGCGGCAAGCGGCGCGGCCCGCTGCTGCTGGCCCTGGGCGCGCTGATCCTGCTCTCCGTCCTGTGGTTCGTCCAGGCGATGGGCCTTCCCCTGGCCTGGCGCATGGATGAATCCGTGGTCCTGGCCTGGTGCCTGCATTACGCGGCCTGGCTTTACCTGGGCGTGATGGGCTGGCTGCTCTTCGGGACGGAGCTGGCCCTGGAATGGAAGGCGGGGATCGGGGCGCTGATGCTCGGCGTCCTCTTCATGGTCGCGATCACGCCGAACGCCGGCCCGGACGAATCCTCCCATTACGACAATGCCTACGGCGTGTCCAACTACCTGCTCCTTCAGGGAAACAAGGCGGAGGGAAACGCCGCGGACTTCGACCTGACGGGCAAATGGGCGGAGAATTTCAACTCCCCGCAGAAATACGCGCAGATCGTCCGCGGCCTGGCCGAAGGCCGGGCGCCGGACACGGAGAAGGTCGGCTGGGTGCCCACCTCCTTCTCCTATCCGCTGATGTTCCTGCCGCAGGCGGCCGGGCTGGCGCTCGGCAGGCTCCTGCGGGTCAACCCGCTGTGGCTGTATTACTTCGGCCGTTTCTTCAACCTGCTCTTCTACGCGTGCTGCGTCTTCCTGGCGGTCCGCGCGGTGCCGCGGAAGAAGGAGCTCTTCTTCGGAATCGCCCTGCTGCCCATGGCCCTGCACCAGGCGGCGTCCTATTCCTACGACGCGTTCACCAACAGCCTGGCCCTGCTGTGGACGGCGCTGGCGGTCCGCGCGATGCTCAGGCGGACGCCGATGGAGAAGAAGGAGTTCATCTCCCTGATCGTCGTCGGCGCCCTGATGGCGCCTTCCAAGGTCGTGTACGTCATCCTGACGGCGCTCCTGTTCCTCATCCCGAAGGAGCGGTTCACGCGGCCGAACAAGAAGGTTTTCATCGGCGTCATCCTGCTGACAATGGCCGCCGTCATGGCAGCGTTCTGGATCCCGTCCGCCCGGAACGGGACCGCTGTGCTGAAGGGCGGCGCGGACGTCTATACCCCGGAGGCCGTCCTGCGGCAACCGCTCCAGGTCCTCCGGATGCTGTTCTTCTCCGCGGAGGAGAACATCCTGGAGTGGCTGGCCGAAGCCGTCGGCTTCGTCTTCTGCGGCTACAGCCTGTGGATCGAGGTCTTTATTCCCGTCGCTTACCTGGTCCTGCTGGCGGTCCTGTCCCAGAAGAAGGCGTGCGAGCCGGAGCTGGGCAGCCGGCCGCTGAACCGGGCCGTGTTCCTGGGGATTTCCCTCCTGGGCGTCGTCCTGCTGGAGATGGTGGAGGTGCTCATCTGGACGCCCGTCGGCGCGGACCGGGTCATGGGCATCCAGGGGCGGTACTTCATCCCCCTGATTCCGGCGCTGTTCCTGGCGCTGGAGACCCGGAGCATCCAGAGAAGGGACGCCGCCGACGACCGGAAGCTGCTCTGGGGGCTGGCGCTCCTGCACGCCATCACGCTGGACCAGATCCTGATCCAGACCTTCCACGGGATCTGACCCCCGCGGACGAACCGCGGAAAAGCAGGAAAATCAACGCCCGAAAGCCTTCTTTCGGGCGTTTTCATCTGGACTTTTTCATGCGGATATGCTATGATCCGAAGGATAAAAAAGGCGCTCCGCGGAGCGCGGAGCGGAAGAAGGTGCGCCCATCAAACGCTTCCTCTGGATCCTTCTGGACATCGTGCTGCTGGCGGCCAGCCTGCTGCTGGCCCTGGTGTTCTATTTTGATATGCGGCCCCCGGAGGCCCACGTGATCCACGCGCTCCGGAGCCTGCCCCTGCTGTGCCTCTTTTCCGTGCTGGCGCTGCGGTTCTCCGGCCTGTACCGGGGCATCGTCCGCTTTGCCTCCATGGATACCCTGCTGCAGATTATCTTCGGGACGCTGGCCGGAACCGGCGCGGCCTACCTGGTCAGCCTGGTCTTTTACCTGACCCGGGGCGAGGGCCCGAACATCTTCCTCATGCCCCGCCCGGTCTACCTGATCCAGTGGCTGATGGCCATCTTCCTCATCTCCTGGAGCCGCTTCGCGGGCAAGGTGCGCTTCCGCCCGCGGCGCCGGGCCGGGGGCCGGCGCATCCTGATCGTCGGCGCCGGATACGCGGGCGCGACGGTGATCCGGGATATCCAGTCCGGCCGCTACGGGGACGCCGTGGCCGTGGCCGCGCTGGACACGGATCCGGCGAAGACCGGCAGCTCCATCAGCCGCGTCCCGGTGGTGGACGAGGAGGTCGGGCCCGCCGTGGAGCGTTACCGGGCGGACGAGATCATCGTCACCGTCGGCAAGCCCTCCCAGGAGCTGATCGCCGCCTGCCTGGAGAGCGGCGCGAAGGTGCGCGTCTTCTCCGGCGCCCGCGGCATCGTCCGCGAGCTGAACGTCGCGGACCTGCTGGGCCGGCCGGAAACCCACCTGGACATGGCGGAGGCCCGGGAGTACTTCCAGGGGAAAACTGTGCTGGTCACGGGGGGCGGCGGCAGCATCGGGTCGGAGCTGTGCCGGCAGATCCTCGCCTTCACCCCGCGCAAGCTGGTTATTTACGATATTTCCGAAAACTATATGTACGACCTCCTTTTCGAGCTGCGCGAGCGCTACGGGGAGCTGGTGAACAACACCGTGCGGCTGGAGGTCGGCAGCGTCCGGGATGAGGACAGCCTCTGGCGCGTGATGGGCCGTTACAAGCCGGACATCGTCCTCCATGCCGCAGCCCACAAGCACGTGCCCCTTATGGAGGACAGCCCGGAGCAGGCGGTGCTGAACAACGTCTTCGGCACGGAGAAGACCGCCCGGGTCGCCGAGGCGTGCGGCGTGGAGCGCTTCGTGCTCATCAGCACGGACAAGGCTGTCAATCCCACCAACGTCATGGGCGCTTCCAAGCGCCTGGCGGAGATGATCATCAACTCGATGAACGGCGGAAAGACCCAGTTCATGGCGGTCCGCTTCGGCAACGTGCTGGGCAGCCACGGCTCCGTCGTCCCGATCTTCGAGCGCCAGATCCGCGCCGGCGGCCCGGTGACCCTGACGCACCCGGATATCATCCGCTACTTCATGACCATCCCGGAGGCCGCGAGCCTCGTGCTCCAGGCGGCCAGCATGGCCCACGGCGGCGAGCTCTACGTGCTGGATATGGGCGAGCCCGTCCGCATCCGGGACCTGGCGGAGCGCATGATCCGGCTCTACGGCACCGGGGAGGAGCAGATCGTCTACACAGGCCTGCGCCCCGGCGAAAAGCTGTACGAGGAGCTGCTGCGGGACGAGGAAAACGACGTGGCGACGGAGAAGGACCGGATCTACATCACCCGGCAGGAGAAGACCGGCCGTGAGGAGATCGCGAAGATCCTGGCGCGGCTGGAGGCCGACCTGGACCGGCACGGGGATATCCGGAAGAGCCTGGCCGAGGTCGTGCCGACCTATCATATCAGCTGAGCGCTGGAGAGAAGCATGGACATCAGAATCCTGGTCGCGGCGCATAAGCCGTACCCGATGCCGGAGGACCCGCTCTACCTGCCGGTGCAGGTGGGCGCGGCGGGTAAGCCCCCGATCGATCCCGCCTGGGCGCGGGACGACGCGGGGGAGAATATCAGCGAAAAAAATGTCAGCTTCTGCGAGCTGACGGGGCTGTACTGGGCGTGGAAAAACCTGGATGCGGAGGCGGCAGGCCTGTGCCATTACCGCCGGTATCCGGGCCGGCCGGGGCTCCGGCTGCCCGCCCGCGGGGAGGAGAAGCGCTTCCTCACGCGGGAGGACGCGGAGCGCCTCCTTTCGAAATATGACCTGATCCTGCCGAAGAAGCGGCATTACTGGATCGAGACCCGGGAAAGCCAGTACGCTCACGCCCACCACGCGGAGGACCTGCGGTGCGTGGAGGGCATCCTGGCGGAGCGGTATCCGGAATACCTGCCCGCGTGGAAGCATATGCTTTCCACCCGAAGCGGGCATATCTGCAATATGTTCGTCATGCCGCGCCGGCTCTTCGACCCCTACTGCGCCTGGCTCTTCGAGATCCTCTTCGAGGCGGAGCGCCGGCTGGACATCTCGGGCTATTCCGCCCAGGACCGGCGGGTCTTCGGTTTCCTGGGCGAGCGGCTGCTGGATGTGTGGGTGGAGAAGAACGGCCTCACCTTCGCGGAGACGCCGGTCGTGAACCTGGAAAAGCAGCGCTGGCTGCATAAGGGCGCGGCGTTCCTGCGGCGCAAGCTGCGGGGAAAGGCGCGGGAGCAGGCACTGTAACCCATGAAATCATCTGAAGGGAGGAGACGCGGATGCTGCGGAGAAACCAGGCGGGGCTGAAGCTGGCGAACATGCTCAGCGATATGCTGATCGTGCTGCTGTCCTGCTTTTTCGCGTGGCGCTTCCGGTTTGACGTGATGAACGGCGTCAACCGGCTGGACGCCTCGGGCAGCACCCTCGTCCTGCTGACGATCCTCTTCAGCCTGGTGAATATCGTCGTCCTGCACCTCTTCAACATCTATTCCCCCCAGCGCCTTCGCAAGGCCGGCAGCAACACGGTGCGGATCTTCGCCGCCAACGGCATCTGCTCCGCGGCGCTGATGACCGTCCTCTTTGTGGCGAAGGTCATCGACGTGCCCCGTCTGGCCATCGGCCTGAGCTGGCTGGCCTCCAGCCTGCTGATCAGCGCGAAGCATATCGTCCTTCATGCTTTCCTCCACCGCCTGCGGATGAAGGGCTACAACCTGCGCCACTATGTGGTCATCGGCAGCGGGCACCTGGCCCGCCAGTATGCCCGGAACGTCCGGGAAAACACCTTCACCGGGATCCAGATTGACGGATATTTCGGCGAGGAAGCCGCGGAAAGCACAAAAACCGATGAAAACAGCAGCCCGGAGGATTCCCCGAAGGAACTCGGGAAATATCTGGGCTCCTATGCGGACCTGTCCGCCGCGCTGGAGGCAAAGCCGTACGACGGCATGGTCATCGCCATTGAGCCGGGGGAGATCTCCCATATGCCGGATATTCTCCAGGCCGCGGACCGGGAGGGCATCCAGACGGAGCTGATCCCCTTCTTCAACGATTATTACCCGTCCTTCCCGACCTTTGACAGCGTGGGTTCCTCGAAGCTGATCGACCTGCGGGCGACGCCCCTGAACCAGCCCTGGAACGCAGGAATAAAACGGACCTTTGATATTCTCTTTTCGCTCCTGGTGCTGATCCTGCTCAGCCCGCTGCTGGCGGCCATCGCTGTGGGCGTTCGGCTTTCTAGCCCCGGCCCCGTGATCTTCCGGCAGGAGCGCGTCGGCCGGAACCGGAAGCCCTTCACGATGTACAAGTTCCGCAGCATGCGGGTCACCGGCACGGAGGAGACCGGCTGGAGCCGGGACCGGGATCCCCGAAAAACGCGCTTCGGCAGCTTCATCCGGAAATTCAGCCTGGACGAGCTGCCCCAGTTCTTCAACGTCCTGAAGGGGGACATGAGCGTTATCGGCCCCCGTCCGGAGATTCCCTTCCATGTGAGCCATTTCAAGGAAGAAATCCCCCGCTACCTCGTCCGCCAGCAGGTCCGCCCCGGCATCACCGGCTGGGCGCAGGTGAACGGCTTCCGGGGAGACACCAGCATCACCGAGCGCGTAAGGTATGATATCGATTATATCGAGAACTGGACCATCGGCTTCGATCTCCGCATCCTCTGGCGCACGGTTTTCGGCGGGATGGTGAATGAGGAAAAGGTAAACCGGAGGAAGCCCGGACCGGGCGAAGCCGGGGAAGAAAGCATGAATTAACTCGGAAACGATTTCCGGCCGGAACGCCTGAAAAAGCGCTGCAGGAAGCAGAACATCAGCAGGCCCGACAGCCCGAGGAATGATAAAGCAAGTCCCTTTTTCTTTCCAGGCATGCTGTATTTCAGGACAACGCGGTTTTCCCCTTCCTTCAGCCGGATCTGAATCAGCGCTTTTTCAAACTTATCAACGCCGACTTCCTCGTCGTTGAGGAATGCGCGCCAGCCTTCATTTGCGGGAACGGAGACGAGCAGCTGCTCACCGGCTTCCGCCGTGACGCTGAATTCCATGTGCCCGGACGAAAAGAGCTCTGTTGACACGGCTTCGGAATTTCTCCGGACAGCCTGCACAGCCTGTTCCAGCGCTTCCGGGTCGCACTCATAAAACTGAGGGCTTTGATATCTTTCAGGCGCTTCCGTTTTCAGTTCAACGAACCCGGTCCCGCCGTCCATGGGAATATCAAAAACGGATGGGGAAAGCCAGCGGCAGTAGGCCTGCTTTACCTGATCGTTGACATTCAGCGAGACCTGGTCCTGCTTTTGCCAGCGAAGGTCGCCGTAGACAGCACCACTGGTTTTCGTTCTTGTCAGGTTCCACCGGATGCCCTCCGGGGTTTCTTCCGTGCTGACAATCATCGGCACGAACACGGGCTGAGATTTGCCGGAGAGCTGCCTGTAAAGCTGATTCACGTAATCAAAGGTATTGGTATACTTCGGAGAATCCAGCTCGCGGAATTTGACCGCAAGCGGAAGGTGATATGGATTGTAATAAACCCTCTTCCCATAAAACTCCTGAATATTCTCCACCGGAATATATCCCGGGATTTCATATTTGCTGAGGATATACTTTACGCCAAGCAGGGAGTCTGTCGGCACGATGGAGGTGTTGACGATCTGGGCGCAGTAACCTTCGAGGCGATATCCCAATAAATGCAGGAAGTTCATGTAGGTATAATCCGGGCAGGAAGAGTATGTCGATACACCCTTTTCTCCAAAGCCTGTGAGCTCCAGATAATAGGGAGTTATCACTCCCCGCTCTTCTGTAAAAGGCATGGTTGAGCTGATCCTGAATTCGTCAGGATCCCACGCATGGAGCTGCTCAAGCCGGTCTTCAAGCTGCTCCGTGTAATTCTGATACTGATCCGCGTCTGAAGAGAGGTTTCTTTTCAGAATGATGTCCGCATTCATGTATCCCTCTGCGGTAGCCAGACAGGCCAGCAGGCACAGAGCCAGGCGACGGCTCCGCCCGGCGCTCCGGAAGCACCAGACAAGGCAGGAGGACATCAACAGGGCGGCAAGCGCCGTATACGCGGGATTCCCGTCATCTTTGAAAATGAACACGACCCGGACCACATAAGCAATCGTAACGAAGACAAGCGTTTTAAGGATCAGAGGGAATCCAGCGGAGCGCTTTTCCGCGAAGCCTGACGCGGCGATAAAAACCAGGGCAAAAATACCCACATAAGCATAGCGGTACCAATAGCTTGTCGCGTTTTTCATCAGACTGAAAAGCCCAAAGAAAGGCTGCCAGTAAAACAGAGCTACTGAGAAAATGAGAATCCCGCCATAGATCCATTTCGCCTTTTCTTTCCCGGCATGAAAAACAGCGGAAAGGAGCCCGCACAGGCAAACGCTGCCGGCGAACAACGATACGCTCTGTTCACTGCTGTTTGCCCCGATTGCATAACCTGCAATGGCGCTCAGAGGATTCCCCCTCATCCGGCTCACCAGCAGGCCCCAGTCCAGACGGCCACCCTTGCCGGTCTGCAGCGCCCGGACCGCGGGAAAAAACACCGCACCGCTGATCATGACCCCCAGGGCCATGGCTGTCACAAAACAGCCGATACCCTTCATTACATCCGTCCATTTTTTCCCGCTGCTTCCGAGCAGGATTTCCGCGACAATCCAGAAGCAGGAAAACACGCAGTTGATGCCGGCTGTATACCATTGAACAGCAATGCTGAAGCCTGTAATGAGGCTGAGGAAGGCGATTTTACGAGAGCTGACGACCCGATAAACGCCCCAGAGCATCAGCGGCAGAAGGATCACGCCGTCCAGCCACATGATATTATCGCATTGCTCCAGGCTGTACTGCATCAAACCCCAGGAGAAAGCCAGGAGTGTTGTAATGGATTCGGGAATCTTTTTCCGGAATCTATTTTCCAGATAGAAGGCCATAGAAAAAGCGGCCAGGGCTAATTTGATTACCACCAGGATGCTGAAAGCGATATTAATGTTTGATTTCGGGAACAACAGGACAAGCAGGTTCAGGGGGGACATCAGATAATAGGCAAAAACGCCGATCCCGGTCTGGCCGAGGCCAAGGGTCAGGGAATAGTCCAAGCTGCTTTTTCCAAGAAGCACATCGCGATAATACCCAAACAGATACCGGTACTGGAAACGGGCATCTTTCGTCATCAGGGACGCGGAGCCGAAGGGCAGGATTCCGTTTACAAGGAAAACAATGGCCAGAACAAATACAACAAGACATGGAGCGAGAAGAAGAGATAAAGACCTCGTCCTCGTTTTTCCCTGAAACAATCTTTGCCCTGCCCCCTTTTCCCTTCCCTGGAAGCTATCCTTGTCTTTCTTAGCTTTCGCTCTGAAAGCGGCCCTCTTTGAATAACAGACGGCAACCATCCGGATTCTATCATTTCGAAACTGTCGGCGCAACCATACAGGAACGATAGGGATCTCGTTCCTGTATTTTATTATGCAAATATACCAAGGATTATTTCAATCGCAGCATGATCTTTTTTATGGGATATAGAAGCTTATCCGCATGGCGGTTTACCACTCTCATATAAACAGGTTCGATTGTATGGCTCCTTATCAGATCAATGACAGTGCAGATTGCATATACGATGATAACCACTGCCAGGGAATAAGGGATGATCTTCAGCGAGTCCTGATATTGATTATTAACGAATACTTTCCTCCAAAGCCAGAAATGGATGATATAGCTGTCATGAATAAGATAAACGCCGAATGTCGCAGAAGAAATTAAGTTAATGCGTTTACTGTACGGGATCATCATTCGTTCAAAAATCATGAAGAAGAATACTGCTCTTAAGAGTGTCGGCAAATTACGCCGGCCGTAAAAGAAGAGAACGTGTTCCGAGAAAAAAGGTATTCTTCTCCCCACTTTTATAAGCACGATACTTGATAGATACGTGAAGGCGGTAGCCAGCAGCCAAAGATATAAGAAATGCTTGCTCTTCAGTTTTGCTCCGAACCCGAAAAGCCTGATATATCCGGCAATCACATAGAAAAGGACAAACTCCAGCAGGGGGTTGGAAGCTAAAGGGAAAGATGTGACGGTTGGGACAATACACCAGATCGTCAGCAATAAAACCAATAAGCGCTGATATTGATGCTTTTCCAGACCTGTCAGCAGCCTGTTCAGATACGGATGAATCAGAAACAGCACAAAATAGGTGGTGGGAAACCACCAGTTCTCAGTAATAATGGGAAAGAGAGCTTTGGTAAGATGCGCAGTGGAAAACTTGATAATACCGGTCACCAGCCCAAATACAAAAATACAAATCGAATAAAAAAAGATCTGTCCCCAAAGCTTAAGGCATTTTCTCAGATTGACCGTCAGCTTTGTGTTGTTAATCAGGAAATATCCGGAAATCAGGACAAAAACATCAACGCCGAAATTTCCGCCCATTTCGATAAACAGCCACCAAAGCCTCGGAACGCTTAGCGATGGTCTTTCAAATGTAAAACCGCCGTGAGTCGCAAAATGGCAGGATACGATCATGATCATTGACAGTATTCTGCACAACTCGATGCTGGAGTTTCTTTGAACATTACGTTCATCATGTGCCTTGGCGACAGATGCTGTCATGGCATTTTTCCCTTCCGGAAACGATAGGGACGGTCCTTTTCGTTCCCTTACCATCCTTCCCTGTCATGAAGCGTCAGGGGAGAAGATTCAGCTACCGCAATCTTAGCATAAATCCCCATGCCTGTCCATTTGGGAATAAGGAAACGACGGAAACGATAGGGACGGTCCTTTTCGTTTCCTTTTTGGTGTTCCGGATCATCATTTACGCCTCAAAAAAGTCCATCCGGAAATCGCCCGGAAAAAGTCCCGCGAGCGTTGATTTTCCTGCATTTCTTCCCTGAAATTCGTCCGGGGAAATCCGTCGGCGTCCCGAACCGTCCGCCGGAAATGTGTATCCTTGGAGATGAAAGGTTTTCCACGGGACGAAAGGAGCCGCATGAACGATTTTCCGCCCCTGAAGGGCCTCCGCCGGGAGCTGACCCGGCAGACGTTTGAGGAGCTCGCCGCGCTGCAGTGCGAGATTCCGGAAATCCTGGGCTATATCGGCACCACGGAGGAGAAGCTGGCCCGCTGGTGCCGGCGGAACTACCGCCTGCCGCTGGCGGAGACCCTGTTCATGCTGCGGCAGGACGGGCTGATCGAGATCCGCCGGGCCAGCTTCGACCAGCTGAAGAAATCCGCGACGCTGATCCAGCACCAGATCAACCGCTTCCTCTCCGCGCCGCCGGACAACCGCGGCGAGGCGGCGAAGCGCCTGGCCCGGGAGATCTTCTCCATCGGGGAGGCGGACGTCCCGGCGGTCCGGGCGCTGTTCGGGGAGGAGCCGGAGGCATCCGGGGCGCCAGAGACGCCCGAGGAAGAGTGCTGAGCGGCGACCGGGAAAAACCGGAGCCTGCCGGGACGGGAAGGGAGGGATCCGACTGGCGTTTCATTTTCAGCCCTTCAGCTGGAAGCAGCTGCAGGCCCTGTACTGGTGGCATCCGGGCTCCGGCCGGGAGCGCTGCCGCATGATGCTGGCCGACGGCGCCATCCGCAGCGGCAAGACGGTCGCGATGATCCTGTCCTTCCTGCGCTGGAGCCAGGCGACCTTCTCCGATCAGGATTTCATCCTGGCCGGGGTCACCGCCGGCGCCCTGACGCGCAACGTGCTCGCCCCGCTGTTCCAGATGCTCGAGGCGCTGGAGCTGCCTTGGGAGCACCGGCGGTCCGCAGGGGTGGTCGCCGTCGGGACCAACCGCTACCACCTCTTCGGCGCGGACAACGACAGCGCCCAGGACAAGCTGCAGGGCATGACCGCCGCCGGCGCCTTCGCCGATGAGGCGGCGCTGTTTCCCCGCAGCTTCATCGACCAGATGATCGGCCGCTGCTCCGTGCCCGGCAGCCGCATCTTCCTGAACTGCAATCCTGCCGGGGCCTTCCATTATCTGAAGACGGACTTCATCGACCGGGCGGAGCAGATCGGCCTGTACCGGCTGCACTTCACCATGGCGGACAACCTGACCCTGGCCCCTGAGATCCGGGAAAGCTACGCCCTGGCTTTCCAGGGGGTCTTCTACCGCCAGTATATCCTCGGCGAATGGGTCAGCGCCGAGGGCGCGGTCTACCCCATGTGGGACGCCGAAAAAAACACCTACGAGGAGAAGGATCCGCAGATGTACGAGGGCATGCGCAGATACTGCGCCATCGATTACGGCACCGTAAACCCCTGCGTCTTCCTGGATGTCCGGGACGACGGGCGGGTGTTCCGGATCGCCCGGGAATATTACTGGGACTCCGCCGCCTCCCGCCGCCAGAAGACGGACGCAGAGTACGCCGACGACCTGGCGGAATTCCTGGGCGGGGACCGGAACACGGTGATCATCGTGGACCCCAGCGCCGCCTCCTTCAAGGCGGAGCTGCGGAACCGGGGCTTCCGGATCACCGACGCGGACAATGACGTGCGCGGGGGCATCGCCACCACCGCCACCCTGATCGGAAACCGCCAGGTGCTGGCGGAGCGGAACCGGTGCCCGGCGCTGCTGCGGGAGATTCAGACCTACGTCTGGGACGACCGGGCGCGGCTGCGCGGCGAGGAGCGCCCCCTGAAGGAGAGGGACCACGCGATGGACGCCCTGCGCTATCTCTGCCAGACGAAGACCGGGCGCTTCCGGCGCATGGGCGGCCTGCCCGCCGGAGGCCGCGCTTGAGCCGGCGCCGGGGGCCGGCGCCCCGAAAGACCGCCGGAAGGAGCGGGCGCGGCGGTATCGGCATAAAGAGCGGAAGCGGCGGTATCGGCGGTTCCGCGGAGAAGCCCGGCCGTTCCGTCCCCGCCGGACGCGGCGCGCCGGCGTATCCGGGCGGCTTCTCCGCCAGGGACGGCTTTTCCGGTTTTCTGCCGGCGGACTTTTCCGCCCGGGACGGCTTCCCCGCCCGGGAGGGGTTTCCCGCGTACCTGACGGACTGCCCCGCCCTGCTGACCTCCCTGTACCGGGAATCCTGGCTGGCGAAGCGGATCATCGACATGCCCAGCGAGGACATGACCCGGAGCTGGTACACCCTTTCCCCCGGCCCGCCGGCCGAGGACCTGGAGGCGCTGGAGCGGCTGGAGGCCCGCCACGACATCCGGCGGGAGATCACCGCGGCCATCCGCTGGGCCCGGCTTTACGGCGGCGCCTGCGCGCTGATGGTGCTGCGCGGCCAGGAGGACCGGCTGGACGAGCCGCTGGACATGGAGCGCATCGCCCCCGGGGACTTCCGGGGCCTGCTGGTGCGGGACCGGGTGGACGGTGTGGAGCCGGGGCTGGAGACGGAGACCGACCTGGACGATCCGGATTTCGGCCTGCCGATGTACTACAGCTTCCGGACCGGGGACGGCGCGCTCCTGCGGGTGCACCACAGCCGCGTCCTCCGCTTCACCGGGCGGGACCTGCCCGGCGCCCAGGAGGAGGCCGCGCGGTACTGGGGCGCCAGCGAGCTGGAGCATATCTGTGAAGAGCTGGAGAAGCGCTCCGCCACCTCCGCGAACATCGCGCGGCTGGTTTTCCAGGCGAACGTGACGACGCTGAAGATGAGCGATTTCGGGGAGATGCTGGCTCTGGGAACGGAAGGCCAGCGCCGCCAGGTGCTGGAGGCCGTCGCGGAGCAGAACCGGATGCGCACCTCCTTCGGGCTGCAGCTGCTCTCCGCCGGGGATACCTACGAGAATCACCCCTATTCCTTCGCCGGCCTCTCGGAAATCTACGAGGCCTTCATGATGGACATGGCCGGCGCCGCCGGCATTCCCGCGACGCGGCTCTTCGGGCGCAGCCCCCAGGGCATGAACGCCACCGGCGAATCGGACCTGAAGAACTACTACGAGCTCATCGGCCAGATGCGGGAGCGGCACCTGCGCCCCGCGCTGGAGAAGCTGCTGCCCGTCATGGCGCTGAGCTGCTGGGGCTTCGTCCCGGAACAGATGAAGATCCAGTTTCCTTCGCTCATGCCCGTCTCCCCCGGGGAGGAGGCGGAAATCCGCGCCCGCGGCGCGGACACGCTGATCCGGGCCCTGCAGGCCGGCCTCCTGACCCCGGCCGAGGCCCGCTCCCGCCTGCTGGAGCTCCTGTGAGCCGCCGGGACGTCAGTCCCGGAGACGTTTCCCATCGGCGCCCTGCTCCCACCGGAGCCGCGGGGGCACGAAAAGGACCGTCCCTATCGTTCCCAACCATCAGAAAGAGGTGATCATCCTGACCTATTTCGGAACCCGCCTCTCCGAAAACATCTCCCGACGGGAGCCGGAGGGCTACCTCATCTGCCTGAACGTGCCGGTGGCGCGGACGGGCGTCCAGGAATACCTGCCCTCGGAGCTGGGGCTGCCCGGGCCGGACGACCGGCTGATCCCGGTGCTCCGCCCGGAGGAGGAGGTCTTTTCCCCCGCCTGTATCGCGTCCTTCGAGGGCATGCCCGTGACGAACGATCATCCGTCCGCGCCCGACGGGGTGACGGCGGAGAACAGCCGCTGGCTGCACCGGGGTCACGCCCAGCACGTCCGCCGCGGAGCCGGCGCAGAATCCGACCTGCTGCTGGCGGACCTGATGATTCACGACCCCGCCCTGATCGAAGAGATTCTGGGCGGGAAGCGGGAGATCTCCTGCGGCTATACCTACACCCTCTGCGAGGAGGAGGGGCATTTCATTCAGCGGGAAATCCGCGGGAACCATGTCGCGGTCGTCGATTCCGGCCGGGCGGGGCCCCGCGTTTCCATCCGGGACCGGGAACCGGACCGGGCGGCGGCGAAGGCGCCGCGGCCCGTAAAACTCCCGGCGGACTCAAACGATCATGCTGAAAGGAGCAAACACATGAAGAAGAAAAGTCTCTGGCGCGCGAAGCTGATGGCCCGGATGGCTCGGGACGGGGATGTGGACGGCTTGGCCGAACTCATCACCGAGGTGATGGAGGCGCCCGCCGCGGCCGCGGCGGCCGCGGAGGAAGCTGCCCCGGCGGCGGGGGATCCGCTAGTGAACGCGGTGGCCGGCGCGGTGGCGGAGAATCTGGAAGCCGCGGCGCGGGAAATCTCCCCCGAGGCGGCGCTGCCCGCGGACACGGACATTCCTGCGGAGCTGACCGCCGGCGGGGAACCGGAACACCCCGGGACCGACTGCGGTCCGGAGATCCTGGAGGCCCTGCGACGGATTATCGCCCTGCTTGGCGGCGCGGCGGACTGCGGCCCGGCGCAGAAGACCGGGGATGAGGAAGGCGGCCCGGCGGTGATCCCGGCGGTCGCCGAAGCCGCGGCGGAAGGCCTGGCGGAAGCTGCGACTCAGGGAGTTGTTCAGGGCGCGGCGCAGGCCGCGGCGGAGAACCTGGCGGGGGCCGCCGCTCAGGCTGCCGCGGAAGCGCTGGGGGCCGGAGCCGGCGCCCTCGGGGACGCGGAAGGCGATCCGGTGGAAACGCTTGTGGCGGAAATCCTGGAGGCCGGCGGAGATGAAGACCCGGAGGCCCGCGGCCCGGAAAACGAAGACCCTGCCGCGGATGATGAGGATGAAATCCTTTCCGGCATCCTGGAGCCCCTGGACGGCGAGGACGAGGAGGACCCGGAGGAAGCCGCGCGGACCGCGGACGCGCTGCGCGCTGCCCTGGCTTCCTTCCGGCCGCAGCTGAAGCGCATGACGCCCAGGGAGCGGCAGCGGTTCAACGCCGACGTCGCGGCCCGGATGCAGAAGCTGAGCCGCCGCGCGGCGAAGGCCGGAAAGGCCAATGCCTACGAGGCGCTGCGGAAGGCCGGGGCCCGGGATGAGTCCGGCCGGAGCCTGGGCCGGAAGATCATGGCCGGCAGGAACGTCAACATGAAAAGGTAAGGCATTCCGGCGTTCCTCCGTATGCTGCTTCCCCGAATGCTGTTCCTCCGAATGCTGTTTCCCCGAAAATCTGACTGAAAGCGAGGTAAATCCATGGGAAAGGTACTGAAGAATTTTACCCACGGCTTCGCGGGCGCCATCGCCCGGGGCCTGGACGACGTGGTGGTGGCGATGGCGAACAAATCCGGCGCGGAGATCGGCTTCGGCGTGCCGGTGGCGCTGAGCGACAGCAAGGACGGGGTGGTGCCCTTCGGGGCGAGCCATACCGCCGCGAAGTTCGTCGGCGTCACGGTGCGGAATCCCTCCAAGACGCCGGACGCCTACGGCGAAAGCGTCGGAAGCTATGCCGCGAACGACCTGGTGGACGTGCTGGTGCGGGGCCATATCGTGGTGCCGATGGCGTCCACCGCCGCCGGGGTCGGGGACGCGGTGTCCATCGTGAAGGCCACCGGGGCGTTCTCCGTCGGCACGGCGGACACCATGGTGCAGCTGACCAATGCGCATGTTTCCGGCGCGCCGGACGGCGGCATGGCGGAGATCGTGCTAAATACCCGCAACCTGGTGTAACGGCCGGCAGGGGCAGAGACGCTGCCACCTGCAGGGCTGCCTGCGTCCGCGGACGCTCCCGCTGACGTTCAATGTGAATTTGAAAGGAGCTGAACCCATTGGCGAAATACAATACCCTTCGGACTCCGGGCCCGCTGCGGGCCAATGACAGCTACACCTTCCTGATGAAGGAGCTGGAAAAGGTGGACGAGAAGATCCTCGAGCCGCTGACCGGCACCGACTGGCCCCGGGACATGCCCGTCATCACCGGCGGAGGCCTGCTGGAAAGCATCGTCTCCGTCGACGTGACGTACGCCTCCTCCGGCCGGGACGAGGATAACCTGATCTTCGACGCCACCAACGACATTCCCGTCGTCCAGGCGGACATGAGCCAGAGCGTCGCGAGGTGCTTCAACTTCGGCGAGGTCCTCAGCTTCAGCATTCTGGAGCGTGAGAAGATGATGAGCGTCGGGCGGGATCCGGAAACCTTCCTGAACAAGGGCATCCGCCTGCACTGCGACAAGGCCGTCGACCGCTCCGTGTACCGGGGTTTCGACAAGGTGAACTCGACCGGCCTGGTCAACAGCCGGAACGTGACGCGGGTATCCAGCCCGGCGACCGGCACGGGAAACAGCGCCCGGTGGAAGGACAAGACCGCCGACCAGATCCTGGACGACATCAACACGGTCATCGCGGGGATCTGGAAGGCCTGCGACTGCTCCGGGGACGCGCTGCCGAACCACATCCTGGTGCCGGTGGAGCAGTTCGGCCTGCTGGTGACGCGGAAGGTTTCGGACGACTCCGAGCGCAGCATCCTGACCTACGTGCTGGAGAACAACCTGACGAACCAGCAGGGCGGACATCTGGTGATCTCCCCCAGCAAGTGGTGCTCCGGCGCGGGCCAGAGCTCGACCGACCGGCTCGTGTGCTACATCAACGACCCGGAGAAGATCTGCTTCAACCTGACCCAGCCCCTGCGCCGCATGGACACGGAGTACGCCGAGA
>CAMVFE010000020.1 GCA_947166705.1 uncultured Clostridia bacterium | reverse complement strand
GGGTCATCCCGATCCGGAGCGCCAGCTGCCCGACGTTCCGCCCGGTCACTGCCAGATACGCCCCGATCCGTCCCCGGATCTCCTTATCCTCATTCCGCCAGCGCTCCGCCGCCCTCTCGTCCATCAGCCGCCGGTACTCGTCCAGCCGGAACGTCCCCGGCGCCTTCATCCGTCTGTACATGGTCGCCTGGGTCATCCCGATCCGGAGCGCCAGCTGCCCGACGTTCCGCCCGGTCACTGCCAGATACGCCCCGATCCGTCCCCGGATCTCCTTATCCTCATTCCGCCAGCGCTCCGCCGCCCGCTGCTCCGCCGTCAGGTACACCTTCGGCACACCCATCACTCCTTCGGCAAAATGTACCAGTCGCTCGCCAGCAGATCCTCCATGTTCGGCAGCCATCCCAGCCGCGGCCCTCTCCTCCCGTCGAAAACAAAGATCTTGTTGTCGCTTTTCACAGCATTATATTCGCCCGGCCAATTTTCTCCAGTCCGGAAATACATATCATGGCCCATGATCACATATGCGTCATGCTCATCCCAGCCCGCTCTGCTGATTCTTCTGTCACGTTTCGCAGCCTCCAGCGCCTGCCCGAATGTCAGATGCTCTTTTTCCTCAGGCCGCTTCGTATCATCCTCGCGCTCGGCGTGTGCTGCCTGTACCTCATCCTCATTTTTGAACAGATTCTTTTTGATCAGGCCCACCAACATTCCGCCTACTGGCAAAAACCCCAGAATTTTTACATTATAATCTCTCTTCTCAATCTGCTCGACCGCTTTTGCCACCGCCGCATCAAACATCGCCTCGTTGATTACCTTTTCCATGCTCATTTCCTCCAATTCTATTTCGTTCAAATTGATGTACCCGGCAAATTGGATCATCTTGAGGTCACCTCGTATACCGCATCAGGATCTCCACGACGCCCCTGAGGATCTCCAGCACCGTGTCCCTGCTGTCCTTCTTCGTCCCTTCCGGCGACGCCGGTTTCTCCGCGGCCCTCTGCTGTTCCCGTTCCGCCTTCTTCCTCAGGTACGTGCTCACTCCGATCTTGTTTACGCCGATGTCCTGCGCGATCTCGTCCAGGTTCTTTCCCTGGGCATACAGCTCGTCCGCCCGCTGTTTTTCTTCCGTCGTCACGTTCTTGATTGCCTCCCTTCGTTTCATGTCCCGCATGCACTTATAGCTGCACGTGTACAGCGATCCGTATCCGTATCCCCAGCCCGCCGGGCCGATCTCGAATTCCTTGCCGCACTCCGCGCATTTCTGCCGGTTCACTCCTCCCACCAGGCTTCCACCGTCTGGATGATCACGCTCCTGCTGTTGATCCAGTAGCCGTTGCTCGCGTTGATCGGCGGAGTCCATTTGCAACGGTCCTCATACTGCCCGCGCTTTCTCAGTCCCCGCCGCATCACGCGGTATTCGCCGCCCTTCTCCGGCTGACGATCCTTGCAATCTACCCACATGTTTCCGTCCTCCTTCTGGTTGTTACGAATTGTTACGATTGATTCAAAGTATCTTGGCAAGTTACTTCTCGGGCTAAAAAAATTGGCACCGGATCCTCGATCAAAAGTACTTTGCAGATCGCCTCAACTTCGTCCGTCCCGAATACGCCTTTCCGCAGCTTTCTGGAAAATGTTGGCTGCGCCATTTTAATCTCTGCACACAGCTGCTTTTGGTTATAACCATTCCTGGCCATGGCCGCTCTCAGCAAGTTTTTATTCAGCATCTCATCACCTCCTCAGTAACTTACAGGTTTACTAAATAATAATTCCATTTTCAGAACTTGTCAAGATATTTTTGAAATTTATTTAACAGCGTTGAAACCGGCGTGCAATATTGCCGCGCTATAATAGAAGCAACAGAAAGGCAGGTGCCTGAACATGGCAACGATCGGCGACCGGATATGCCACGCACGGACAGAAAAAGGCGCGACCCAGGAAGAGCTCGCCGCCGCCGTCGGCACGTCCAAGCAGAATATCTACAAGTACGAAAAGGGCATCATCACCAACATCCCGATGGATCGCGTAGTCCGTATCGCTGAATACCTCGGAGTCGCTCCTGCCTGGCTGCTCGGCTGGCACGAGACGGTCGGCAGCGCCCTGTCTGACGATGAGTGCCAGCTTCTCTCCGTCTACCGTTCCCTCAACGCCCAGGGGCAGCAGCTGCTCCTGACCACCGCCCAAAGCTACGCCGGGAACCCGGCTTTGCAAAAAGATACCGCCGGGAAGGCAATCTGATTATCATTGATAGCAGGTGATATTATGCCCACCGCAAAAAAGCTCCCCTCCGGCTCCTGGCGCGTCCTGGCCTACGCCGGCAAGGACGCCCAGGGCAAGCGGAAATACGAATCATTCACCGCCCCCACCAAACGGGAGGCGGAACGTTTGGCCGCCCAGTGGCAGCTCACCCTGGAAGAGCGTTCCACCCAGGCGCCCACCGTCGAAGAGCAGCTGAAAAATTACATAGATTCCTGCTCCGGCGTCCTGTCCCCGCGCACCGTAGCGGAGTACCGCAAGCTCGCCGCCCGCTATTATGAGACGATCGCGTCCGTCCGTCTCAACCGCCTGACGTCCGATCAAGTGCAGCGCCTGGTGTCCACCCTGGCCCTGGACCATTCCCCGAAGACCGTCCGCAACGTCTACGGCCTGCTGACCGCCGCCCTCCGCGCCTGGAACCCGGAGCGCCGCCTGAACATCAAGCTGCCCAAAAAGCAAAAGACGGAGATCGAAATCCCCACCGCAGACCAGGTGGATCTGCTCACCTCCAGCGCGGATGCCGTCCTCCGTCCCGCCATCGTCCTGGCCTCCACCATGGGCCTGCGCCGCTCGGAGATCTGCGCCCTCACCTGGTCCTGCGTCCGCAAGGAAGGCCTCCGCATCTCCCAGGCGCTGGTCAAAGATGAGCACCATGAGTTCGTCACCAAAGCCCCGAAGTCCACCGCCGGCTTCCGCACCCTCCCGATCCCGCTGCCTGCGCTCCCGTATCTCACCAAACCCCAGGACGCCGCCCCCGGCGACCGCATCGTCCCCCTGACGCCCGACGCCCTCACCCGTCGCTTTGAGCGTCTCTGCGCGTCCCTGGGCCTTTCCCTCCGTTTCCACGCCCTCCGCCACTACTACGCCTCCGTTCTCCTGTCCCTCGGCGTCCCCGATAAATACGCCATGGCCCGCATGGGCCACGCCACCCCGAACATGATCAAAAACGTCTACCAGCACCTCATGGCCGACAAAGACAAGGAGATCACCGACACCATCGACGCCTACTATGCAACACGTAATGCAACACAAAAAAATGAAAACGCCGATATTCAGCCATCATAGCCTCCCCGCCAACATGTTCAAATCCTGCCACCTCGACCAAACATGGAAACCGCGATATATCGCGGTTTCCTTCTTTTTCCCGGTGCTGTCGGCGTTTTCGCATTGTCACCCGTTACGCTCTTTTACCACATTTGACTAATATTTATCATCTTTTGCAACACGATGCAACACGAAATGCAACACGAAAGCCCGCCCTAAAGGGCGGGCCGTTTGCTTTATCGATTATTGGTTTCGAGCTTTTCGAGTACTTTCATCAGCTCATGCCTGGCCTCGTCATCGCTCGTGTGATCGATGGCTTTTCGCAGGTGTTCCGCTGCTCCGTTCCCGGAGTAGCGGACATTCCCGGATCGTCCGTCCATCATGGAGCGATACGATCCGCCGCGCTCGTCGTAGGATCTCATACTGTAGGCGCCGCTGTAACGGTCGTCCCGGTCATCCATGCTCCGGCGCCCGGCGTAGTCGTCGTAGGATCTGCCTGCTCTGTTCTGGCCTTCCTGCCGCTCCATAGCCTCAGCGGTCAGAGCGCTTTTTTTATAATGCATCAGCAGGTCTGCGTACTGCATATCCGCCATGGTCATCTTGCCCTGCTTGGCTTTCTCCTGCATCTCCTCGTATTCCTGGCATGCAAAATCGAATACATAGTCCATATTATCCCCCCTCCCTTACCGGCGGATGCCGTTAAAGCTGATCACCACGTTGGCGTTAACCACCTCAATGGCCTGATCGGATACGTTCCGCACGGAGATCGATGCGCACCGGCAGATGCACGGCACAGATACGATGGCCGCCGCGCTCACGTTCCCCAGCTGCTGCACAGCTGCCGGCGTGATGGTGCGGACCGTCGACGGATCCAGCTCTCCGTCAATAAACAGCCCCAGGCTGATCGGGCCCACGGTTCCTCCGTCCGGGATCTGGATGTTCGCTCCGTACTCTACCAGGTAGTCTGCGTTCGGGTAATCCTGACAGCAGCAGCGGCGTCTGCAATTCGCCCCGATGGCGCTGGGCGACGCCAGACGTACCAGTCCGGATCCATCACGGTGGTACACCAGGCCACGGGAGCAGGGGACCGGCCGCTCTTCCCAGATCACTGCGGCATTCGCCTGTACTGTCTGCAGCTCGTTGGCGCTCAATTCCATAGCCATTTGCTCACCCCCTTATCAGGTGTAGGCAAAGCCATTGCCGTTGCAGCCGCAGCCTCCGTTGTTATTGCAGCTAAAAATCGGGGTCCGTCCATATACGGGCGTACTGGGGACAGGGCACTGGGAAAGTCTGTTATAGATGGCTTCCGTCTGCGCGGCCTGGCCGTCCTTGATGGCGGCAGTCTGCGCGATCTGGCTTTCCCGCATCGTCGCCATGTTGAGCTGATTCTGCAGGCCCACGTTATCACGCTGCGCCTGAGCCAGCTGACCCTTGACGCCATCCAGCTCCAGCTGGCACAGCTTGTCCAGCACAGCCTGGTTGTTGCGGTTGCAGTTTTCCATGATGTCCCTGATGCCCATCGAAAGGGCATTCCGGTCCGCACAGCCTTCCTGAGCCACAGTGTATTTGAGATCGGCCGTGCCGGCGGCCAGGTTGGCAAAACCGCCCTGCATGGTGTTGTTCAGTGCGTAGGTCCCATCCCGCACAGCGCCTGTAATGGCATTGCCCGTCTGGCACTGGCCCAGCTGCAGCGTGTTCAGCTGATTTCCAAGGCCGGCGATCTGGGTATTGAGCTGCTGATCTCGGAAACCATCGGAGATATGCTGGCTGTTATTGAGCCACGGGTACAGGTAGTCCATGCCGAAACCGCCCATGCCGCCCATCATCCAGGGCATCATCATGCCAGCACCTCCGAATCCGCCGAATCCCCAGCCATTGCCGCCGATGAGCAGCAGCAGGATGATCCAGGCCCAGTCGCCGCCGAAAAATCCGCTGCCGCCGTTCCCGCCATACATGGGAGAGACGGGCATCACCATGCCATTGCCGCCATTCTGATCCGTAAGCATATATCATGCTCCTTTCAAATAAATAATATATTGCACATCGCTCCGCGCGCTGAGCGATTATGCCGCAATTCATCGCCCCAGCATCCTCATGACCTGCTGGAGCCTTCCGCTTCCCACCTGCCCGCTCTGGAGCAGGTACTGCGTGATCTGTTTCGGGTCCGTCATCCCCTGCGGAATGTTAAAGCCCCGCTGCTGCAGATACGCTGCCGGGTTCGCCTGGATGCGTCCCATCTCCGCCCGCATCATGTCCGGCGTGATCCCCTGCTGCTCCTGCGGCTGCTGGGCTATTCTGTCAAACAGGCTCATTGCTGTGCCTCCTTATATTTTTTGATGGTCTCCTCGATCAGCTGACCGATCTCGTCCCTGCGCACATAGTCGCTCGGATTGATCTCCGGTACCGGCGGTGCCGGCGGCCTCTTGTCATACATGTCGATTATCACCTGGCCTGCCACCGTCACAGACTTTACCGCCAGGAAGCTGTCGTCCGCCGCCATGAAGATCTTGGTCGCGCCGGCCCCCACCGGGAAGTCCAGCACCGCCTTTTCGTTCTGCACCTGCACCGCTTCCACCATCCTGGACGCCTGCTGTTGTCCCTGCTGCGGCATATTCCGCGCCCGCATGTACGCAGGATCCTGGTAGGGCTGCTGCCCCGGATAATCCGGGATCCATCCGCCGTACTGATCAATCATTTTTCCGCATCCTCCTTATAAAAATATATAATCGGCACCTCGCCGGATGAATCCCAGCTGTCGTAGATCGTCCCGCCGTCCGCCACCGTCACCGCGTGTGAGCCTGTCCCCAGCACATACGTTCCGTTTTTGTGGTCTCTGGCGAAATCCGCTACCGTGTAGCACGCCGGGCACGTGTCCGGAATCGCCCTGGACCGGAATCCGTGATCCCGCAGCACCGCTCCCCAGACGTGATTCGCTGATGGCATGTCCGAAAGTTCCATGCCCTTTGTGCAAAGGATGGCGTATGCCGTCGCCCAGTCCGTTTCAAGCGCGCAGGCGATTGCTCGAACTACGCAATCGCCCACATGCTTTCCGTCCGGCGACGGGTTGAAGTACTGCCATCTGCTCATTGTTTCTGATCATCCCCGCCCTTGCTCTTCATCAGCTCCAGGGCCTTTGTCAGGATCACCGGCACGGGCACGCCCAGCTTGATCACGTTCTCCAGTACGCTGATGCCCTCGCTGGCGATGAACCACAGGCATGTCGCCCCGGTCACCGCGGCGAATTCGATGCCGGCGCCCATGGCCACCGCCTTGTCCAGCAGGGCCGCCAGCAGCACCACGATGATGATCAGCACCTTTTTCATCAAGCCCCGGAAGGCCGCGCTGCTGTCCAGGTGTCCGTGCGGCGTCTTTTCGCTCACGCCCATGATGCCGCAGATGATCCCGGTCAGATAGTCCAGGCTCATCACCGCCACCAGCACCCACATGATCGGCGGGATGCCGCAGAAGAATGACAGGATCGCGCCGCCCACGGCGGCCAGCATTTGCAGGATTTTGTCTTTCATTCCGATTTCACCTCTTTGTCGATCTCCGCGACATAATTGATCACCTTATCATAGACATCCACATACATTTCGTCTTTCCCGGAATGATAGGTCACCTCGTACAGCCTACGGTTTTCCCCGTTATCGATGAAAATTCCCTTCTTATGGCCCAGCACATGCGCAAACCAGACCATGTTGATATCCTGGATACGATATGTTTCCCTGTATCTTGCTTCCACAAATCTGACAATCGCGTTCTTGGCCGCCACTTCAAATTCATAACTCGTCATTTCTTTTCTCCTTTACTGATCATCAGCAGGATCCAGGCAGTCCCCGCACACAGCGCGCACAGGATCACGATGCCCAGCGCGTTCACGGCGTACCCCCCACCCTGCGGATCACATCGTCCAGTTTTTTCCGGATCTCCAGCAGCTCGTCCATCACGGACCGCAGCTGGTCTGTGCCGTCCTCCTCGCCCTTGTCCCCGTCGTCGTCCTCCGGCGGTTCCTCCGGCTGCTCGTCCGTGCGCTGCAGATACTCCGCCACCGCCCAGCCGACGCGACTGCCGAAACGGATCTGGTCCCATTTGCCGTCATCTGATTCTGCCAGCACATCCACCCCGTCCCCCTTTTCCAGCCGGAACAGCACGCTGTACTTGGTGCCCGGCCCGCTGCGGACGTTCAGCCATGCGCCAGGATTGTCAACGATCGCGCGGTACAGCACGTCCTGTTTCTCCTCTCTCTCCGGGATCTCCGGCGCCGGCTCGTTCTCGATCTCCGCGGCGTCCGTATAATCCACCATTTTGAGTTCCCCCCAATGGTCCCAGTGGGAAAGCTCGGACGTGACCACGCCGTACTTGGCGCCCTTGGCCTCGATGCAGACGCCGTGCCCCACGTATACGCCCACGTGGTGGATCCGGTCCTTGCTGCCCTGCAGGAACACCGCCGTGCCCGGCAGGACGGGCTGCCCGTCCTCCCGGGCGCCGCCTGTCAGCTTCCCCTTGCGGGCGCTGTAGTCCGTGTACTGGTAGCGGGCGTGGTGGCAGATGGTCTCCCCCAGCTGCTTTAGGGCCCACATGGGGAGCCCGCTGCAGTCCGTCACCCTGTCCCCGATCCACTGGGCGCCGTACTTCCTGGACATGGCCCGGTTCTCGTCCGTCGTCCCGTTCATCTTCTCCTGCTTTTCCCAGGTCCAGACGACGCCGGCCGTGCCCCAGATGTACCCCCAGCCCTCCAGCAGCGGGATGTATACCTTCTCTACAAATGATTTCGCGGTAACCATCGCGTCAACACCTTTCCCGGTTTACGATCCGTAGCTGAATTCCCGGTCGGAGCCTCTGCCGATTCTCACGCACTTGACGGTTTTCGCCGAATAGTTGACGGTGACGACGTCGAAGCACTGGGAGTTGACCGTCCCCTCTGTCCCGGCATGATCCCTGTAGCTGTCCGTGTCCGTCGCGATGATCGGGACCCCGGACGGGTTGTTCGGATCGTTTGCGCCCATCGCGAGATCTGCGTGCTTATGGCCGCCGATGATCAGATCCACCGTTCCTGCCGCGGCCGTGAAATCATACGTCGCCGTCTGCTGGCTGCCGGAATAGCTGCCGCTTTCCCGGTTGTTGTACGCGCTGACGATATGCGCGATCAGGTCGCACCCGGCAAACAGGGCGGTCGCGCTGTTCAGGGTGAAGTGCATCACGATCACCACGTGCCAGCCGGACGCGACGCTGTTCAGGCAGCTGAGGATCTGGTCCTTGTCTATGATCATGCCGTTGCGCTTGGTATCCACGAAGATATACCGCGTCTTGATTTCTGCCTGATCAAAATAAAACGTCCAGTTGCTGCCGATGCGCGTGACGCGGTCCGCGACCGGGGACAGCAGCAGGCTGTAGAGCGTGTTGGCGTCGTATGCGTGGGCCGTAACATCCGCGCTGCTCGACCAGTTGCTGTTGTCGTCGTGGTTGCCCCTGGCGACCGGGAAAAAGCCGTTGGTCTGCACAAAGCGGAAATGGTTGACGCAGTCCAGGAGCACCTCCGCCATCGCGCCCTTTTCGCCCTGGTTGAACAGGTCCCCGCCGCAGAACACGTTTTTCACGTTCGTTTTGGACAGGACGCGCCTGACCAGCGCCGGGGAATTCTTGTAGTTCGTCTCCCAGTGCAGGTCTGTGATGAATACAAACGTGGTGCCGTTCGCGCCGGCCTCGTTCATGTTGGCGATGATCAGCGGGATTTTCTCGGCCAGTTTCTCCTCAAAGTACGCGGGCACGGTGGGCGTGACTGTTTTGAGCGCCTGGACATCCGTCTGGAGTGCCTGGTCATCTGTTTGGAGCGCCTGGACGTCATTCAGCAGGCCCGGGATCTTCTCCGCGCGGCGCGCCGTCATATATTCGACGGCCAGACCGGAACGGAAGGAGGCGTAATGCGCCGCGAAGATTACCGGGTGCTTGGACAGGGCCGCAATCGCCGTCGGGCCGGTGCCCGCGTTCGTTGTGCAATGGACCGTCCCGTCCGTTTCGTCCAGATAAATGGCGAACGAGCTTCTCGTGATAACGCCGTTTCCATCGACGGGCACCTCGGCCGCCGTCGCCGCGTCGATGATCATCTGCGGCGTGACGGTATAGGTCGTCCCGTCCATTCTGATGATCAGGTTTTTCGTGCCGGCATGATAGCTCGGCGTCGAAACATCCAGCCCGCTGTAAACGATGTCCGCGCCATCCGCCGCGTAGAAAATAGCGTTGTACCGTCTGGATTTGACCTGGTTTGACAGGGCCGTGTAATCCTCCGGGATGCTGGCCGCGATCGCCGCCGCCGCGTCCCTGCTGTCCGCCGCGCTTTCCGCGTCCTCCGCAGCTCTTTCCGCGCTTGCCGCCGCCGCGTCCCTGCTTTCCGCCGCGCTTTCCGCCGCGCTGAGCGCCGTGTGCCTGGCCTCCAGCGTGCCGTCCATGGCGCCCTCGATCACCTCGGCCGCCTGGAAGATCCGCTCTGCCCACTCCGGCGTGTGCCGGCGGTTGGCCCAGGTATCGGCCAGCTGGCTGGCCAGGATGATCACGTCGCACACGTTGGACTCCTGCTGGGTGGTGCCCTGCGTCCAGACAAACTGATAGACATAGGCGCCTGGCGCGCTCAGCAGCTCCGCCGGCACCTGGCCCTCGATCATGCCGTCCTCTTCCGTGACGGTGACCGGCGTCCTCTGCCCGCCCGGCGCGGTCACCAGCAGCTGCGGACGGCCGGCCGGGTATTCCGTTTTCCAGGCCCGGCCGTCAAAGGCCACGGCCACGTCCGTTTCCCCGGCCTTGGCGATGGCCTGCCGGATGCCGGGTTTGATCAGATAGGTTTTCATGGGCTATTCTCCTCTCCCTGTTCTGCCGGCTCGTCCGCCGGCGTGGTCTCCTCCGCCTCGTTGTTGATGAGCAGCGCCGCGGTTTTGGCAAACACCACGTGCTCGCTGTCGTACCTCACGCCTATGCCGTGGATCGTCCTGCTGTTCATTAGCTGTTTGCCGGCCGCGTTGATCAGGATATAGGTGACGTCGCCCACCACGCAGTCCGCCTCGCCGATCACGGTATCGTCGAATACCTCGGTATACCGTTTGTAGCCGTCCGTGTTCTCCCTCAATTTGACGCCATAGAGGGTGATATGCGGGTTATGCTCGGCCTCCGATTCTGTTACCTTGATCTCCACCGTCGCCGCGGTGACGGCTACTTCCTCGTCCCGCTCGAAGATCCAGCCGCAGCAGTGATTGTCGTACATGGTGACGACGGTGGGCCTTCCGCCCTCGCCGCTCACCTCCACCTGCCCCTGGGTCTGCCCCGCCTGGGGCGCTTCGTCGTACGGCCATTTGACGCCCGCCTGCAGGTTCCAGACCTTTGCCGACGTCGTCGCGCGCTGGGTGGCAGTGAAGCCCGGCAGGCTCTCGATGCGCTCCCGGTCGTCCCCCCGGATGACGGAGCGCAGCTGCTCCACCGCCTCCGCCTTGGGGAGCGCTCCCGCGGTCAGCGGGATCCACTCGACCGGGTCCTGGCTCTCCTCGGCCTTGTAGGTATCCACCCCGGCCCGCAGCCTTGCGATAACGGTATGCCAGTCGCTGTACGCGCCCAGGTCGATCCCGTCCCCGATGTCATCCATTTCCGGCAGGCTGTCGTGCGTCAGGCGCACGTTGATATAGTATTCAATTTCCCGGAGCTCCGCGACGTGGGAAAAGATTTTGCTGCTGATGACGTCCCCCGCGGAGACGGCGCGCGTCCAGACGGGGGTGTGCCAGTCCGTATCCGCGTAGATGCGCAGGGCCGCGCTGGTTGAAAAACGCGCGTAGGAGGACGCGCCGTCCTCCTCCTGATAGATCATAAAAGCGTTGACTTCCCCGTTTTTCAGCGCCCGGAGCATGGAGCCGGGCAGGTCCAGCAGGGCCGTCGTGCCGCTGGTGGATATGCAGCGGTGGATCTCCCGCCGGGCCAGCTCCATGCACTGGCTGTACGTCATGTAGCCCGTCGGCATCTCGGAGATACGCAGCGGCGCTACGGAGACGGTGACCTCCGCCTCCCCGTAGGCCGCGTCCCTGCGCAGGATCAGCTGGGCCTGCGGCAGGGGGCTGTCCCCGATGGCCTCCGCGATCTCCTCGGCGCTGAACGCGATGATGGACAGGGAGCGCTTGGCGTCATAGACGCCCTTCCTCGCCGCGCCCTGCGCCCAGCGCGCCGCGCTGTCCCTGTCCGCCCGGCTCAGGTGATACCAGACGCCGGTGCTGTTTACGTCCGTGGTGGCCATCAGGTAAACCTCGCTCCCTCAATCGTCCCGTCCGCGTTGATCACCAGCGTGCCCACGGTCAGCCCCGCAAACGTGGGCGAAGACGCGGCCTTCACGTCCTGGTCCAGATGGCCGGACAGCTCCTCGATGGCCGCGGCCTGCGCGGGCGTCATCATGCCTGCCTCCGTCTCGCTCACGGCGTCGTGGGTATGGTGCCAGTAGCTGTCCGTTTTCAGGATCTCGCCCGCCCTGGTCACCAGCACGATCCGCCCCTGCTCGTCGTAGGCCACGGAGGCCACGCTGCTGTCCGTGTGCTCCACCGCGTCCCCCTGGTAGACCGTCCCGTGGACGATCACGGTAAAGGGCGCTGCGCTCACGGTCTGGCCCTCCGTATCCAAAAGCACCAGCTGGGCGTCCCACTCGTCCGCCTGTACGACGACCGCGGGGGTCGGTACAAAGTCGGCGTAATGGTCGCCCATCGTGCAGTCGATCAGCAGGTCCTCATGCCCGGCGCAGTGCAGCCGCATCTTCGCCGCTGCGTAATCCTCCATATTCAGCAGCTGCCCGCCGCTCACCGGGATCAGCCGCAGCGCCCGCGTGCCGCTGTCCCCCGCCACCAGGTGGATCGTTTTCTGCGGCTCGGCGACGTCCGCGTCCAGCCCGACGGTGGTCGTAATCAATACGCTCATGCTGTCACCTCCTGTTCCCGATTATAACAAAGCGCGCCGGGGCTTTTCTCCCCGGCGCGTCCCTCCTCAGAAGGAGGATCTCTTTTTGCTGTTCGTCTTTTTCTTGCCCGCAGTCGTCCCGAAGGAGCCGCTGCCAAAGGTATTTTTGCCAAATGCACCGGATCCAAAGGAGCCGGAGCCGAAAGAGCCGCTCCCGAAGGATCTGCTCCCGAATCCGCTGGAGCCGGACGACTTGGTGCCCGTCCATCCCTGGATGGTGCTCCGGTTCATGCCCATCTCCATCAGCATCTCGGTGATCTGCCGGACCGTCTGCATGTCCCCGGCGTCGTAGGCCGCCTGCAGGATGGGCTTCCAGTAGCTGGTAAGAGAGCTGTTGATCGCGCTCTGCTTCTTTCCGGATTCCAGCATCGCGTTCTTGACCGCGACGGCCTGGGCTACGTTCCCGTCCTCCAGCAGGCTGTTCATCATGCCGTTGGTGTAGATCTGATCGCTGGCTTCCTTGGTCATGCTGGCGGTGATCTGTTCGTAGGTCATGCGCTGCGGTCCGGCGGCCGGCTGCGCCTCTTTCTGTTCCTTCGCCTCCTTCTCCGCCTTCTCCGCCTTCTTAATCTTCTGCCTTTCGCTCTCGACGTACTTGACCGCGTTCGCGGTAGAGATCCCCTGCTCGGTGATCTCCTTGATCAGCCGGTTATACAGGTCGATGTCGCCGCTGATCTCGATGGCCTCCGCGGCCTGCCGGATCTGCGGGATGTTCGCCTTCTGCCAATTGGCGATGGCGGTATTGATGGACTCCGACGTTTTCCCCTGGGCCAGCTGCCCGTTGTACAGCCGCTCCGCCTCCGCGGTATCCCCGCTGGCCATGGCCCTGGCGATGTACCCGGCCACGTCGGCGTTGCTGGTATTTCTGCCCCTGGCTGCTCCCAGGAAATCCCACCCGGCCGATTCAAAGCTGAGCGGTTTCCCCGCAGCCAGGTCCTTGCCGTTTGCGATCAGGCCGTCCAGCAGGTTCCGGATGTTATTGACAGGCGCGCCGAACAGTTCCCCGATGGTTCCCGCCAGTTTCCATACCCGCGGTCTCAGCTTCTCTACCTTTTCCCCTGCGCTCAGGCTGCTGTCCGCCAGCGTGTCGCCCGCGTTGATCACGCCGAACAGGTTCTGCTGCAGGTCGTTGATCGTGCTGACGCCCACCGCCTCGATGTCATACGGCGCTTTTCCTTCGGTCACACCGTTGATAAAGTCGAACAGTTCGCTGCCGCCCAGCACCATGCCGGCCATGCTGCTGATGGTATCCTTCGCCAGCCTGCCGCCGGCGGCTTCCATCGTGATGTCGCCCTTTTCGTCCTTGTAGTCGTCCGTCTTGTGCAGCAGCATCTTTCCAAGCATATTCAGCACAGCGATCATGACAGCGGATGCTACCTGGCCGCTGATCGTCAGGGCCATAGTGCGCTGCTTGGCCTTCAGGTTCTGCTTTGCCTCTTCGCTGTTTGGGTTTTCCTTCAGCATTTCCCTGGCCATGCCTACGTCGTTGGTCACCTTGATGACCCGGTTCAGGTTCTTCCACAGCTGCGTCCGGAACATGATCATGGCCTGCACCGCCGTGCTCTTGTTCCTCTGCAGCGGGTTTTTCTGCATGACGCCACTGGAAGGCTGCGTTTCCTCGATCACCGGGTCGTATTTTTTTGCCACTTCCTTCCAGTACGCGTCCGATCCGACTTCCATCTCCGGGTTGTTCTTCTGTACTTGGAATTCGCACGCCTTGATCAGTACCCTCGTCGTCGCTTCATCCATCGCCCGGATCGTATCCAGCGCCGCGTACACGCCCTTCGCAGCCATGCTCTCCCGGTTCGCGTTCGCTTCCAGGCTGGCCATCGTGCCGGTCTGACGCATGTAGAACGCCGCCGTGTACTCGCTCAGCTTTTCCGCATTGATCTTTTTGAGGGTCGCATAGTATGGCAGTGCTTTCATCACGCAGTCCGGATCCAGTACGCCGATCGCGTTGGCGATGGACGCCGCCTGCTTCACGGTGACGGCCATGTTTCCGGCCAGCAAACCTTTTGCGATGTTGGACCGCAGCGCGTCGATGACCGTGTTCCGCACCTTGCCGTCCCCGTTGATGTCCCTGGCCAGGTCTTCAAAGTACTGTGCCATCTGGCTTCCGAAGTTCCGGATGATAGCCTCCCGGAAGCTGGTGTCATATCCCGCCGCGTTGGAGAAATACAGCGTCTGGAAGTCGCGCATGGCGACCGCCCACCCCGAATATACGGAAACATCCGCATTCTGCTTTTTGATCATGTCCACGATCGGCATCAGCACCACCGGCTTGGTGGATTTGACGCGTTCATGCGTGATGCCCATGTTCGCGATCCGGTTGTCCACAACTACGGATTCAAAGTTGCCGTTTACGTAATTCTGGTCGCGGGTGATGGTGAAGTAATCGTCCACCCTGGCGATGTCAAAACCTACCAGTTTGTTGCTCGCCTCGTTCAGGTCCGCCCGCCAGATTTTCGCCGCTTCCCGCCACGCTTCGCAGAATTTCTTGTCGTAATCCGTCATTTCTTCCAGTAGCGTGTCGATCTCCGACAGCGTCATGATTACCCGGTGGCTGTGCTGCACGGCTTCCTTCAGCTTGCCCTTCTTCAGCAGTTCCGCGTCCGGGACGGACATCTGGTACCTTTCCCCGTTCTTCATGATCTGCTCGTCCGTCTGCTGCACCCGCATGGCTTCCAGGTTTTCCGCTATGTGCCGGTTCATATACAGCGAGCACAACTGCGCGTGGCTGATCTCGGCGTTCCTTCCTGTCGGTTCCCCGTTTTCATCCAGCAGGGCCATCCCGGTCTCGATCAGCACTGCGTTCTTCCCGGTGAACCGCTTGTACTTCCTTGCGTTGTCCTTTCCTTCCAGCAGGGGGTTAAAGACCTTTTCGTATTTCATCAGGTTGAACTCGCACTTCCGCTGCGCTCCCTGCATCTCATCCCCCATGCGTCCCCAGACGGTATTCCGCCCGCCGTCCAGCACATCGAACATGGTCTTCGGGTTGGTCTGGTTCATGAAGAACAGCCGCGCCAGTTCTTTTGCGCCTTTCTTGACCCGCGGGTGCTTGTTCGCGTCCCGGATGGCCTCGGCCGCTTCTTCCTGCGCGTCCCTGGCCCGCTCCTGTCCGATCAGCTGCCCGGCGGTCCGTATGTCGTGCACAACGCCCTGTACGGCCGCTGCGATGATGTCAATGTCCTCCGGTTTTAAGTTCCTGGTCAACTCCGCCTCACCGCCGTTTTTCTGCCGTGCCTCCTCCATGACGTTCAGCGCCTCCTGGACATAAGCCTGGGTAGCCACGCTGAATCCCTGCCACTGGCCCTCGTCGTACTTGGCCAGGCTCATCGCCCGCGCGAAGCTCTCCATCGCGTCCTGCATGCCGCGGCCTGCGTTCACGGCGTCCGCCATCACCCGGGCCGCCTCCATCATCTCCTGCGGCACATAGCCCTTCTTTTTACTCGGGTGCTCGATCATGCGGTTCAGATCCACCGCCGCTTTGTTGATGTTCTTCAGGTTCTTCTCCCGGCGCTCGGCCTGCTGCCTGCTTTCCCGGTAATCATGCTTCCACGCGCTGAACTCCCGCCGGTTCTCCGCCTTCTGTTCTTCGTACTTGCGCTGGTACTCGTTCTTCTGCGCCCGCAGGTTCTGGATCACGTTCCGGTCGCTGCTGATTTCCAGCCCGGCCACCTCCAGCCGGTGTTCCGCTTCCAGCTGCCCGGCGATGGCCAGGTTCAGCTGCTGCGTCAGGTTCCGCAGGTTCTCCGTCTGCTGGTCCCGCACCTGCTGCCCCTGCTTCCGCAGCCGCTTGATCTCCTCCGCCTGCTTCGTCAGCCGTTCCGTCAGGTCGTCCACCGCTTTGGTCTTGTCCGCCAGTTCCTTCTGCAGCTTCTCCGCTTCTTCCGGCGTTATGCTTTCTTTCGCGCTCCACCGGATGTCCTCCTTCGACGGGTCAAACCGCTCGGACAGCGGGATCACCCTGCCCTGGCCGTCGTGGGTCACCGGTTCCGACGTTTTGAACTGGTTGGATTCAAAGAAGATATAGTCGTCACCGATCTGGTCTACGTTCGCCGGATCCATCACATTTTTGATGACAACGGAAGTATATCCGCTCTTTTTCGCTGCGTTCACAATCTGGTCTGTACTCAGCGTCCGTCTTCCCACCTGGATGTTCTTCCAGGACGCGCCCTTCGCGTCGATGATCAGCGGATCGCTGCCCAGTCTGCCGTATCCTTCGTATACGCCGTTCCGGCTTGCTTCACCGATCCACGCTTTCAGATCCTTTTCGGAGATTGTGTCCTTGTGGTTTTCTTCCCTGTATCTTCCGTCTCCTTCGTAGGTAAACTTCCTGTTCAGGACATTCTCCGCGTTTTTGATGATGATGTCCGAGTTGCCGTTGTCTTCCACCGCCCGGAATTCGGTCCCTCCGTTCAGGCTTTTGTTCGCATAGCCGGAAGCCACGATCTGGTTCGTCGTCGTGAATATGGCGTCCGTATTGAACACGGTGAATCCATTCCGATTTGTTCCGTGGTACAGCTTTACGCTCGGATCATACCCCGCCGCCTTCGCCGCCCGGTCCACCATCTCCTGCGCCGTATCCATGTCCCCGCGCTCCACGGCCTCCATGTACGCGGCGTCCTGCTCTACGGTGGCAGTGTCCTTGAGACTCCACCGGATGTCCTCCTTCGACGGGTCAAACCGCTCGGACAGCGGGATCACCCGGCCCTGGTCGTCGTAGACTACAGGATCAGCGGATTTGATTTGGTTTGGTTCTAATACTCCATAAACAGTATTATTTTTGTATTCACCACCGTTTGTTATAACAAAACCATCATATTCTCCCGCTCTCACCTCGCTTAATATATCTTCAGTATGAGCGTCATAAAACTGTACAGGATGAATTGCGTTCGGCGCGTTTACTGTATAAGGGCTATCTAATTTTATGAAGCATTGCATTACATACCCTTGAGCGCCAGCATAACTTTCAGCGGTCTTTTTTTTATTTGTGAAAAAGAAGAACCCTTCAGATTGCCAATAGTTATTGCCTTGTGTTTTTTTGTCAAACGTTGTAAAACTTACCGGAGTACCATGATATGCGCGCACATTATACCCCGCGTCCTTCGCCGCCTCGTCCACCATCTCCTGTGCCGTTTCCATGTCCCCTTTCTCCACGGCCTCCATGTACGCGGCGTCCTGTGCCGCCGTCGTCTTCAGCGACAGCTTCACATCATCCCCGCGCTTGAGCTTCCGCACGGCCGGTTCCCTGGGTTTCTGCGGCTTCTGCTGTTCCTGCGTTTCCGTCTCGCCCTTCATCAGGTCCATGTATCCCTTCGTGTCCTGGCCGATGATGCTGTCCATGTACTTGGCCAGCATCCCGAACGCCCGGTTCATCTCCGCGTCCATCTGCACGCGCTCAAAGCCCGCGCGTTGTAGCGCCCAGGACATGGTCTTTCCGTTGGCGTTGAAGTCCAGGGCCGCGCCCAGAAGGTTCCGGACGTTCTCTTCGCTTGCCTCCACGCCCATCCTTCTGAGCAGGTCCTGCGCCAGCTGCCGGGTGGCCCGGTTCGCCTCCTGACGGTTGGACGCCTTTTCCATCCGGTCCTGGTAGCGCTTCGTCATCACGCCGTTTTCCCCCAGGGCTTTGACCGCCTGCTTGCTTTTGACCACCGGCTCGCTTTCCTTGAGCGCCTGGTCGATCATGTCGCGCATGGCCTGCATGGCGCCCTCGGTGTCCCGCAGCATCCGCGCGCCGGCGTTGCGGTCCGCGTACTTGGATGTGATCGCCCGGATATCCTGCATCACCTTGGACACGAAGTTCCGGATCTGCTGCACCAGGCCGCGGTCCTGTGCGGCCAGGACCTGGATGGTCCGCTGGTCGCCGATGACGTCGTACAGGCTGTCGGCGACGACCTCCTCGCGCAGCACGCTGTCTGATGGCACCGCGAAGCCATGCTCCCGGTACTGGGTTTTGAGCTTCTCTACCTCGTGGGTCATGTCCAGGCCGGCGCGCTGGGCGTAGTCCAGCCATGCCTGCTGCATCCTCGCGGCGGCCCGCGCGTTGGTGGCGGCGATGGCGTGGTACAGCTCATGGCCGAACACCGTGCGCAGCGGGTTCTCCGCGTCCTGGGCGATGTGGACGGTCAGCCCCTCGCCCTGTCGGTACTCGCCGTTGACGCGTCCGTTCTGCAGGCTGTGATCGACGACGATGGCCACGCCCCTGCGCTTGCCCCACTCGTCGATGGACTTGAGATCCGCCAGGTCGATCATCGCCGTGCGTCCGCTGTTCTTGTACTGGATCTGCGCCGTCCCCGTCCGCGCTGATCCGGACCAGGAGCGCATGTTGACGCCCGCCCTGGGCGTCGAAGACTGGTTATTGTCGAGAAAATGGAATCCGTAATTCTGGGCGATCTGCTTCGCGTTCTGCCGCCGCTGCTCGTCCGTTTCCTCAGGCGTCGCCTCCGTCGGGGTTTCCTCGGCCCTGGGCTCCGTCTTCTGGGTTTCCGCTTCCGGTGTCTCCGTCGCCTGGTTCTCCGGGGTGGCTTCCGTCGGGGTCTCTTTGGTCGGCTCCGCTTCCGGCGTCTCCGTCGCCGGGTTCTCCTGGGTCGCTTCCGTCGGGGTCTCTTTGGTCGGCTCCGCTTCCGGTGTCTCCGTCGCCGGGTTCTCCGGGGTCGCTTCCGTCGGGATCTCTTTGGCCGGCTCCGTCTCCGGCGTTTCCGCCTGTGGGTTCTCCGGGGTGGCCGTGGCCGGGTTCTCGGGCGCCTTCGGATTCTGCTCCTCCTCCGGCGTCTCCGTGCCCTTGTTCTCCGGGGTGATGGCCGTCGGTTCCTCCTCGGCCCTGGGTTCCGTCTCCGGCTCCTGCGGGGTGACCACCGCCGGGGTCTCCTCGGCCCTGGGTTCCGTCTCCTGTGTTTCCGGCCTGGTCTCGCCCTCCGGCCCTTCGGAAGGACGGTTAACCGGCGTCTCCTCCAGCCCGCTCAGCGCCCAGGCCCGCTCGTCTGCCTCCTCGCGCTCGGCGGCGCTGGCCTCTTCCTCCCTGCGCCTCCTGGCGGCCTCGTCCTCCACGGACTGCTGTTCCCCGGCCTCGTCGCGCTCGGCCTGGCGGGCGGCCCTCCTTTCGTCGCGCAGGCGCTCCAGTTCATTCAGTCTGGACTGATACCCTTCGAGCTCCTTTTCGATCCCGTCGATCTCTTTCCAGGTTTCATTTGCCATGTCACGCGCTTCTGAAAATTCGCGGTTTTTATCTATGAACCGCTTGTATTCATTTCCGCGTTTTTTGTATTCCTTTTCCAGCCGGTCAATTGTTTTCGTGTCATTGACGTCTTTGTCAATCGCGTGCTTCAGCTCGGCGGCCGCGTCGCTCAGCCTGTCGTATAGCCGGTTGTGCTCCTTGATCTGAGGGCCCCATTTCTCCTCATACTCCTGGGCCTTCTTTTTCGCTTCCTCCATGCGCCTGCGCATCCGCGCAAAGCCTTCCACGTCCAGCTGCTCCCTGGCCTCCTCGCGCTCGGCCTGACGGGCGTTTTCCCGCTCGCCCTGCTCGTTCGCCCGGCGCAGGTCTTCCTTCTTCGCCTCCTCGTCCTGCGCGTACTGCTCCCGGTTTGCGCGCTGCTCCTCCGCCAGCGTCCGTGCTTCTGCCTCTTCCGCCTCCGCGGCCTGTTCGTCGCGCAGCTGGCTCTGGATCCCATCTTCTTTCTCACGCAGGCGACGGAGCGCTTCCTGGCGGACAGCCGCGTCCTCCGACGGGTTTTCCAGCGTTTCGGCGATCTCCTCCAGGTCGTCCAGCTCGTTCTGCTCCCGGGCAAAATCAGGATTGTTCCTCGTGAAACGGTCGATGGCCGCCTGCGCGTCGTCCGCCTTTTTCTGGAGCTGATTGACCACGTTGCCGCCGCGGGCGTTGTCTTTTGCCAGCTTCAGCGATTTCTGCGCGCGATCCAGCTCGGCCTCCAGCCGGCTGTATTCCCTGGCCTTGGCCTTGAACTGCTTTTTGATTTCCCCGCGGCGGGCGTTGGCCTCGTCCCGGGCCTGACGCGCGGCGGCCTCCACCTCCTGCTGATCGGCGGCCTCCTCGGTTTCCGCGGCCCTGGCCTCATCCTCTGTCCGCTGCCGGTTCGCTTCTGTCTCCACGGTCTGCTGATCGGCGGCTTCCTCGGCTTCCGCTTCGCGCATGCGCTTCAGCGCTTCCTGACGGGTCTCTTCTTCGTCGATTTCGTTTTCCAGCTGCTGCAGCTCATTCCAATAGCCGTTCATCTCATCGATTCTGTCATAAAATGCGCTGTATCTTTTTTTAAAGCGGTTGACATCCGCTTCGGCCTTTTTTAATCTCTTTTCCAGCTGTTTCATCGTCCTGGGGTCAGTCTGGTCATTTTCCAGGGCTGCGTCCATCGCGTCTGCCGCTTCCTGCCATTTTTCGGCCAGCTGATTATTCTGTTCCAGTTTCCCTTTCCATCTGGCGTCAAACTCCCGGATCCGCTTCCTCAGCTCCTCCGCGCGCGCGCGCTTATGCTCCAGCGTCATCTCGGCCGGCTGCTCGGCGGCTTCCTCGCGCTCGGCGGCGCGGGCTTCCTCCTCGGTGCGCTGCCGGGTGGCCTCTGCCTCCACTTCTTCCAGCTCGGCGGTTTCCTCCGCTTCCGCGGCGCGGGCTTCGTTCTCGGTACGCTGCCGGGTAGCCTCTGCCTCCACGTCCTCCTGCTCGGCGGCTTCCTCCGCTTCCGCGGCGCGGGCTTCGTTCTCGGTTTCCTGTTCCTGCGTTTTGTTGTTCACCAGTTCCTCATAGCGCTGGCGCAGGGTATCCAGGGTGATCCTGCCTGCCTTGTATTCCGCGATCAAGTCCCCGTATCCATTTCGGATCCGCTCCTGCTCCGCAGCCCTCGCCTCATCTTCCCGCTGCCTGGCGGCGGCTCCCTCGACGGCCTGCTGTTCGCCTGCCTCCTCGGCCTCCGCTGCTCTGGCCTCTTCCCGGTCGGCCTCCATCTGCCGGGCCAGCTCCTCGTCCGCCTGGGTCAGCTCCCGCGCCCTGGCTTCCTGGATTTCGTCTTCCTTCTGCTCCGCCCGCTGGCGCGCGCGCTGGTCCGCCTCCTCCCGGGCCTGCCGCAGCGCCTCGTCCTGCGTCTGGCGCTCCCGCTGTTTCTGCTCCTCCTGCTGCTGGTGCTCCTGCGTCAGCTGGTTGATCTGCTCCGGGTTGTCCTGCAGCTCGCGCAGCCTGGTTTCAAATTGTTCGGTGTCCCGCTGGTCCTGCTGGGCACGCATGGTGCTCATGATCTGCTGGACGGCCTCCGGGGTCGGCGCCTCCCGCATCATCTGGATGGTCAGCGGATCCACGCCGGTTTTCTGCAGGGCGCCCAGGTAGATCTCCCGCAGCTCCTGCTCGTTCTGCGCCTGCTCCACCTGCGCCTGTGTCGGGGACGGCGCCGCCGTCTGCCGCTGCCCCTGCTGCTGCCCCTGCGTCTGCCCCAGCCCCTCGGCGAAGGCGGCGTGCTGCTGATCTTCGCCTGGGTTGTTCTGCACGTCCTGTCCCAGCAGGTTTGCTTCGTCCGCCATGACGCCCAGGCGCACGACGTCGTCCTGCTGTTCCTGGGTCGCCGTGCCGTTCTGGACGGCCTGCACCGCGCTGGTAAACCGGTTCACGCCGCCCTGGATCGCCGTCATGCCGGCGGTGGACAGCATGGTGTCCTTCGCTGTGTCCAGATATTTTGCCCAGTAAAAGAGGTCCTCATAATCCTTGTTGTCCAGCTCGTGCCGGACAGCACGGCCGCTGATCATGTCCGCGAAGTTTTCACCGATGTCGTGATAGGCCAGCTGCCGCAGCTCCTCGCTGGTTTCACCGACCATTGTTCCGACGAAAGTTCTCAAGTTCAGCGGCACCCTGCCGCTGGCAATGCTCTGGAACTGCACGCCCAGCGCCGTCTCGCGGTATTCGACCACTGCGTTGAACCAGCCGACCACAAGCGCCGCCCAGCGGTCCGCGTCCGTCATCTTATCGCCCAGATCGGCCAGCTGCTCCTGGTAATAGCGGCCGGTTTCGTCCATGAAAATCTGCAGGAAGCCCGGGGTTTTCATCGCCTCCAGGGCAGACTTCCCGAAATGTTTGATCATGCTGTCTGTGCCGATTTCCGCCGGCCCTGTCCAGGCTCCAAGGCCCGCGGACGCCCACATCATCAGCATGCTTGGGACCATATGGCCGAAGTTTTCGCTGCCGCTGTACGCCATCTTTTCGACAACCGTTTTTGCTGCCGCTTCTGCTGTCTGTTGGTCGATCTGCGGGTTAAAGTTGCGGATCAGGTCGGTCAGCTGTGGGATTGCCTTTTCATTGCCACGCTGCGTTGCGTCGCTCTGAAGGTTCCCGATCAGGCCGCGTGTAAAATCGACAAAGCTGTTGTCCGTGGTCCACTGTGTTGGGGTCCCGAACGCTTTAAATAACGCCTGCCGCGTATCACGCTTCTGGTTGGCTCTTTCTTCGCCGTACAGCAGTTTGTCGATGCCATACGTCGCCCATTCCGCCGCATCTTCCAGGTGCAGCACTTCCGACACTGTGCGCATGAATGAAAGCGTGCTCTCCACGTTGCCCAGCACGCCGGCAGCGATGTTCTCGCCCATGCCCAGCGCCAGATTTCCGACAGCTTCCGGCAAATGCTGCACGTTATAGCCCAGGGTATGTTTATACGCTTCCGCCGTTTCCTTTTTCGCTTCTTCGTACTCAGCCTGCAGCTGCTGCGCCTTTTCTTTGTCATAGCCGGGGAGCATGGGATGCATGCTTCTCAGCTGTTTCTCCAGCTCCAGCTCGCGCTGCTTTGCCTTATTGTACAGCTCCGCCGGGCTGTTTTCCTTGTTGTATTCGTAGATGCCCTCCCGCATCACGCCTTCCGCGGTATCGTCCCGCTCCCCGCGCTGCGCAAGGATGTCCTCGCCGTCCCGGAAATACATCATTTGGAAATTCCGCAGCGCCCCAGGGCCTTCCCGGTACACCTTCCGGAGCATCTCCTGCTCCTCGTCCCGCATCCTGGCGAACTGCTCCTGCGTCACGCCGATGCTATCCATGGCGCGCTTGAATTCCGGATTGGAAAACTCCATGTATACGGAATAGGCGTTATCATTCCTGCGGCGCATCGCCTCCTCCGCCGCCGCGTCCGGATCTCCTCCGGTCTGCCGGTAGCGGTCGGAAAGATTCTGGTATACAGCGTCCTGCTTGGCCTGGTCCCGCTCGTCCTTCCTGGCCTGCTGCGCGGCCACGCGCTGCTCCTCCGTCATTTCTCCGTTGAAGACGGCCAGCTGGTCCTTCATGCTCTGGATGTATTCGCGGAACTCGTATACGTATTCATCCGGGTTTTTGAGGTATTTTTCCAGGTCTTTCTGCGTCAGAGCCGGCATGGCCTCGCCCTGAAGCGCCAGCGGGTTAAACGCTCCAAATTCTGAATATCCCTGGTTGGCGGCTGCGAACCTGGACCCCTCCAGCGCCTTGAGCCTGTCCGCCGTGGGCATGCTGCTGTCCAGCATGGCGTTGAGCGCAGCCTCCTCCTGCGCGATCCTGTCCTCCATCACCTGGCGCACGAGCGCCGTATCGCGGTACTGCTTCGCGCCCCGCCGGATTGTTTCGTCCACTTCCCGCTGCACGTCCGTCCAGCCGGCGTTCTCTTCCTCCAGCTGCCGGTTCTGGTAATTCAGGGCGCCCTCCAGCTCCTCCGCCGTCACGCCGGTCTGGTTGTAATATTCCTGCTCCAGATCGTAGCGGTCGCTCCATTCCTGCCGGCGCACGCCCAGCTTCTCCAGGGCGTCGCGCATGATCTGCTCGTTCTCTGCGTCGTATTCCCGGTTCAGGGCGCCGTCCTTCATCCCCAGCACCTGTTCTACGGGTACGCCGATGGCGCTCTGTTCTTTGCTGTATTCGTCGATCAGCGCGTCATAGCCCTGCTGGCGCTCATCTCTTTTCGCCAGCCCTTCCTTCAGCGCTGTGCCGCTGCGGAACTTCAAGAGCGCTTTGTTGTTGAACAGGTAGGCCGCCACGCTGTCCACGGCGCTGACGCCGTTTTCGTAAGCGTCCCGCAGGGCTTTCTTATCGTCATCCGGGAAGCTGTTGTACTCGTCCATGGTGAAGCCGGCGATCTCCAGCTGTTCCTGGAGCACCTGCTGGTAAGCGTTCTCCGCCGGGTCGCCGGTATACTGGTGGATGACGGCCTCCTGCGCCGCCTGCTGGGACAGCATTTCGTCCGCGCCGTCTGCTTTGCGCTTGTCATATTCGTCCAGATAGACGCGCTGCAGTTCGTCCGGCAGGTCCTCGATCAGGATGGACGGCTTCCACGGGTGGTTCTCCAGCTGTTTGCCCGCCTCGCCCAGGCCGCCCAGCAGAGGGTATTGGTTCTCATTTTCCCAGGAAAACAGCTTGTCCTGCGCAAAAAGCTGCGCCTCCCTCTCCCAGGATTCCTCGTCCATTTCCCCCTGCTCGTTGTTTTTCTTGTACTCGTCGTAGGCGCCGATCCAGATCTTCTGGCGCTCCTCGTCCAGGTTCTCCAAACGAACGATGGGGGTACGGCTTGCGCCGCCCCCCTGGCCGAACGTGTTCGACCCAAATTTTTTCTGGCCGAAGGTGATTCCCCCGGTCCCCGCGTTCCCCTTGGAAGAAAAGGTGATCCCGCCCGGATTCAATTGATTTGCCATGCTTTTTCCCTCCGCGATCGCGATTAGGTTCCTGAAGCCAAAGCGCTCCTGAATTCTCTATTCCTGTCAATTACGCTGCCTGTGCCCCTTCTGGTTCCGGTGCCGGTGCCGGTGCTCGTCCTGCTTCCCTGCCTGAGCGTGCCAGGATCCGCATAACTCACGCCCGGGCTCTGCTGTCCCAGACCGTAGGCGTTATACAGGGCTGCGTCAAAGGTTGCCCGGTTGATATTCCCAAGATTTCCACCGGCTTCATACAGATTATAAAGGCCCTCCCAGGTTCCATATCCGCCATTCACGTAATCTGTCAACGCTATGACGCCGTTCGGGTCGATTGTCGTACCTGTCGCCCCGCTCCCCGTCGGATAGATCACGCTCGGCCCCATGTATCCGCCGCCGCCTGCGGCCATGCCGCCGCTGCGCACGGCTGCCGGCAGGCTCGCCATCAGCTGCTGATAGTTCTGGGCCTCCTCCAGCCAGCGGCTGTAATCCTGGCCCTCCAGCTTGTACATAGCCTCCAGGTTGTTGCGCTGGTCGTCCTGGCCCTGCAGGTAGCGCTGGTAGGCCAGCTGGTACAGTTCGGGCACCATGGCCGTCAGGTTCCCGAGGGATTCCTGGTACGCCTGCTGGCCGGCCTGCGCGCCGTAGGAGTTCCCATACCCGCCGGTCAGCGCCGCGCTCTGCGCCTGGGTGTCCATCATGCCCTGGCGCGCAGCTTTGAGATAATTGTCCTTGATCTGCTGGTAGAGGCCGTCGGCGTTCACGTCGTAGGAAAACGGCTGCGCGTTCAGCAGCCCGTTCATGGTCCGGTTGATCGCGTCCCTGTAGGTGTTAACGTACGGGCCGGGCGCCGCCTGCGCCAGGGCGCCGTAGTCCGTCACTGCGTTGCCGGGGCCCAGCATCGAGTACCAGGCCCCGCGGCCCGTCTGCCCAAGGCCCCCGGTAAAAAGCCCCTCGGTGCCCATCTGGGCCGCCTGCTGGTTCGCGCCCACCACCTTCTGCACCTCCTGGGCGCTCATGGTTCCCGTGTCCGTGGGCTGGCTGGATACCTCCGTATCCCGGAGCTTCCCCGCCCGCTGCAGTTTTGCGACGATGTCCTGGTAATTAACCGCCATATCCATATACCCCCAATCCGATGACGCGCGCGGTGATGGTCCTGGCCACCTCCGTCTGCGCCCCTTCGCCCGTTTCCGCCAGGCGGTACACCCGGAGGGTCCCCGCCTGGTCCTTTGTCATGCCGGACAGGTTCCCCGCCCAGCAGTCCCTGTCCGTCGGCGCGGCCAATGTGGCCGCTGCGTAAAACGGCAGCGGGATCTCCCGCTCCCAGCCGCCCAGCTCCGCGTCCGCGTAGCACACCGGGTCGAGGCTCTGCCACTGCTCCTCCCCGGCGCTGCCATGCTGGTAGACGCGGTGCCACTGGCTCAGCTCGATCGTAACGTCCTGCACGTTGATCTGCAGGCCGCGCTTCCCCCCGACTCGCACGGTCATGCCGTTTGGCGTCAGCTCCACCGGGGCCAGGTTGTCCGCGCTGTACCCCAGCTGCGCCAGCGTCACCCCGTGTGGGTTGGCCTTGTCCAGCACGTGCTGGGCCAGCGCCCCCGCGGTGGTATTTTTGTTGACGCTGCCCAGCTCCTGGGACAGGGCGTTGTAGGCGTCCTGGTAGCCGTCCTGCCGGGCCGCCGTCAGCTCCATCTCCAGCTGCGGCACCAGCCTGGCCAGATACCGGCGGATCGTGTCGATGTCCCGCCTGGTGTCGCCCGTATTCGTCAGGCCCGGTAATTCAAGCATGGCTTTTCCTCCCCGCTGGCATATAGCTTGGTGACGGCGTACACCACCGCTCGGCCCGTGCCGCTGTAGCGGAGCCGCATATGGTCGCAGCTCCTCGCCGCCATCGGCAGGACGATGGTTTTCTTGATCTCCGTCCGGTAGCTCAGGACCCGCTTCCACGGCCCCTGAGAATCAAACTGGATGTCTATATCGATCTTCGCGCCGCGCTCCATCGACAGCCGCACCTCCAGCCTACGCAGGTGCATGGTCATCGTGGTATGGATCTTTCTGCTGTCCGCCGTCATGTCCCCGGTCACGGCCATCCAGGCAAAGTCCGCTTCTTCGTCCGCGTCCGCGTCCTCCAGCGGGGTGCTCGCCCCGTCGATCCCCCAGATCACGCCGGTATCGTCCAGGATAAAATCCCCCTCCGGCGTCCCCGCGATGGCCACGGCCCGGAGATTATCCTCCGCGTGCCACAGGTATACCCGGGTGTCCAGCACAAAGAGTCTGGGCGATCCGTCCGACAGGATGGACAGGTACAATTTATCCCCGTGCGCGCCGCAGACGGCCGCGCTGAAATCGTGCTCGCCCAGCGGCTCGCTCATGCCCACCGGGGCGCTTCCGTCGTAGCGGATGATCCCGTCCCGGCTCATATAGTAGAGCAGCTCGTTGACCACGCAGAGGCTCTTTTCGCATCCTGTTTTGACCCCGCGCATCGAAAGCTCCACCAGCTGGAAGTTGCTGGGCTGCGTTCCGTACAGCCGGTGGACCCGGTTCTCCTTGAAAAAATGCACGTACCCCATGTAGTTGCAGATCCCGGTAAAATCCCCCTGGCTGCCCACGGTGGCCGCGTAGCTGTCGGAGCTGAGCCCTAAGTAGGCGTTCCAGTTGGTGGGGTCTCCCAGCTTGGTGCAGCGGATCTCGTGCGTGAGGTTCGAATAGCCCCAGAGGCGGTTATTATTTTCTACGATCCGGTCCAGCTGCGGGGCCTCCCGGGTGATGGTGACCGGGCCCTCGTTCACAAAATCGGTGATGATCCCGGTCGAGATCACCAGGTAATCGTCCCCGCGGGTGTAGACGGTCGCCGCGTCCAGGTTGAAATGCTCGTCCTCCATCCCCGCGATGGATACCACATCGTAGTCCTTGAACCCCTTGCCGATATTGAGGCATTCGATCCTGGAATAGATGGAGTCAATCCCCGTCCAGACGCCGCCCAGATACTGGTACATGGCGTTGACCGCGGTGTTGAGCCAGTACATCTGGTCCGCCGGGTTCTCCGGCTCGTCGTCCCCGGCCACGTAGGAAAGCTCCGCGCCGCTCAGCGTGCAGGGCCGCACCCGGACGCCGCTGCCCGTCCACGTGCAGTCCATGTCCATCAGCTCCCCGGTGTGCGTGTTGTAGATGATCCGGTCCGGCCAGGCGATCAGGTACGCGCCCATCCGGACCAGCTGCGCGTCCGCGCTCACGCCCTGCGCCACGGCCTGGCCGTTAAAATACAATTGTCCTTCGTCCACCCAGGACAGCGCCGCGCCGCCCAGCAGGGTCTGCCCGGTGATCTGCCGGATCCTGCGGCGCTTTTTGCGCGGGGCCAGCATCGGGGCCTCGTCGCTGGACATGTTGATCATGGCGGTAAATTCCTCGTTCCCGGCGTTCAGGCGGTCCACGTAGCCACGGAAATTGTTCTGCGTCTCCCGTTTCTCCCTCGCCGGCTGCAGCGGTGGCAGCATGCGCGTCCCTCCTCAAATGTAGTATCTGCTGGGCTTCTCCCGGTCATACGTCCTGGAGATCATCCGCCCGTACTCGTCCCACAGGGCGTTGAAATACATCATGGCGTTGTTGTACCCTCCGATATCCTGCTGCATCAGATAGATCTGGCTCAGCGCGTACCATACGTACAGCTTATCATACGGCGGCGGGGCCACCAGCTCGCCCTGGCTCTCGCGGATCAGATACCCGTCCAGCAGCTCCCGGTAGATCTTCTGGTCGCACTCGTCCACCAGCTGCAGCAGCCGCGCGTCCGAATACTCCCCCGGCTGGATCTCCCGGATCTGCGCCAGCACCTCGTTCCTGGTCATCGTCTTCCCCCTCAAACAAAAACAGCCCGGCAGCCGCCGGGCCTTGCATGATCAGCCCAGTTTGGCGGTCTGATCCCTGTACTCTCGTTCCTCTTTTTCCACGCGCTCCCAGATGGCCGCTTCTTCGCGCATCTGCTGCTCGATGAAATCGGCCACGTACTTGGGCAGCTGCACCTCCACGCCGCGCTTGATCAGCCAGTTTTTGCCGTTGATCGATACGTACAGCGGCGCCTTGTACCGGTACTCGTCCCGGAACAGCCGGACGGTGACCGTCTGCGTCTCCTCGTAGGGAATTATCGGGGTGATGCTCGGGTCCGGCAACTGCAGCGGCGCGTTGACCGGTGCGGCCTCCGCCTTCTTCAGGTTCGCGTTTTCCTGCTCCAGTTCCCTGATCCTGGCTTCCATTTCTTTACTCGTCATACAATCCGCCTTTCTTTTTCAAAGGGGACGCCGCCGGCTAAGCGGCGCCCCCGTGTCATTGTGTTATTCCTTAGTTCGCGGCCGCCTTGGGCATGGTGGCAGAGGTGGTCTCGATGCGCACCATGTACTGCTCGATCAGCCGCTTGGCCAGACGCATGGCTTTCCAGCCGATGGTCCCGCGCTGGTTCAGGGGGTCGTCGCCGCTGCCCAGGGGCTTGACGATATGCTCAAGCCCGGCGCCCTCCAGCTCGCTCACGGCGTAGGCGTCCGCGCCCAGCACCATGGTGCAGTAAATGGAGTACTTGTCGCTGCCGCTGATGGTCGCGCCCGCGCCAGCGACAATTTTCGCCCTCGTGTTTTCGATTACACGGATGTTGCCCACGCTGCCGATCTCGCCCTTGTAGATTTTCTCCGGATGCACGTAGCGCTGCAGGTCCTGCCACGCGGTGCTCTTTTTGAGGTCGCACGCCACATAAGGGTGCACGATGGCCACATACTCCCCGTCGATGGGCGGGGCGTCCTGGCCCTGCAGGATGGCCGCCGCCTGGAACAGCAGGTCAATGGTCAGCATGGCGGTTCCGTCCATGGTGCCGCGGGCGGTGTTTTCGGTGTAGGCGCCGGCGGCATAGTTGGGCGCGTACAGCACGTTGCTGCCGGCGCTGACCACGTCGCGCACCAGGGTGTCGATGGATTTGCCCGCCTGCCGGCCCTCGGCCTTGGTGATCTCGGCGATGACCGGGTCCACGGTCTCCCACTGCAACTTGTCGCTGTAGCCCACCCAGTAGCCGATCTGGTGCAGGCTCTCGTTGATCGCGTGGAACGTCACCAGGTTGCCGGCCGGCGTCACGCCCTCGGTCAGGTCGGTGGTGGTCACGGGCAGCGGATCCATGTAGCGGATCTCCACGCTGTTGCCGTTGTGCTGCGGGATCGGCACCTTTTTGCCGAATCGCTCAAAGAGCAGCTCCGGTTCCGCGAACTGCAGGAGCTCCGTCTTGTAAAACGTTTTCATCTCCGGCGTCATGCCGGTGTCGGTGGTGACGTTCAGCGGGCCGTCCGCGCCGATATTGCCGTTGACGGTGCCGAACATCTGCAGGAATTTCTTGAAAATGATTTCCATGGTTTTCTCCTCTCCGGTGAGAGGATCAGAATCTGATGCTGTCTCCTCTCGCCGCTCGTCTGATGATCTCGTCAAAGTCGCGTGCTTTGAGTTTCGCAGCGTCGCTCTTTACGGTCGCGGCCTTCTGCGGCGCGCTCCCGTTTTCCCTGGGCCGGCCGCTGTTGGCCTGGATCGCCCTCACCGCGGAGGCTTTCCCATCCGCGGCCGCCCGCTGCACCAGCTGGGTGGAAAGCTCGTTCATGTGCACGACCTGATAGGCGGTGCCCACATCGATGCCCGCGCCCAGCAGCTGCGCGAACTGCGGGTTCTTGACCTCCTGCTGCAGGTTAAGATTCGGGTAGATCGCCCGTGCCTGCTCCGCCTGCTGCAGCCAGGCATTGTACTGGCTGTCCACCTTCGCCTGGCGCTGGCGCTGGGCCTCGGCCTCTTTGAGCGCCTGGTTCTCGGCCAGCATCCGGTTATACTCCCGGTACGCGTCCGGCTCCATGCCCTTGTCGTAGGCCTGGCGCTCGATCAGGTCGTTGTCCTCGTTGATCGCGCTGATCAGTCCCTTGAGGTCGCCCGGTTCCGTTCCGTACTTCCCCGCCAGCAGATTGAGCGCCGGCGCCAGTTCCTTCCAGTTCTCCTGCTGCTGCTTGTTCTCGGCGAACCGACGGTTGAACTGCTTGTCAAATCGCTGCTGAAACTCTTTTTTGTAGTCCGGGTCCTGGAGCAGCTCATCAAAGCTCGGCTTTTTGGCCTGCTGCTGCGGCTGGTTGGTTCGATTTTGCTCCGCCTGTTTCCCGGCGTCGTTCTGGGCGGCGTCCTTGACGCCATCCTGGATACCATCCGCTGCCTGCCTGCCGTACACCACGTCGTTGAGGTTCTCCGGTTTCCCGGCCGCCTTGTTGGTCTGCGCTCCCGCGCCCTGCGCCTGAGCTGCGGCGCCCGCCTCTCCTGCCGTCCCGGTCGCCCCGCCGCCGTCTCCGCCGGCGCCGCCGTCCGCGAACATCTGCAGGTAATCGGCAAACATGATTCCGCTCATCTGTGCACCTCCGCCGTCTCTCCGGCTTGTCAAAAAAATGGATCCGGCTCTCGCCTGGATCCATGATAGCAAAATATTTTTTGTATTTCTCCCCGGGCTATTCGAGCCGCACATACTCCGGATACTCCCGCTGCATGGCCAGGATCCCCGCCCGGAACATGGTGAGGTAATGCCCTGCCGGCTTCGTCCGGTAGATATACGCGCGCTTTGCGTCCGGCTCGGTCAGGAGATCGCGCAGGGCGCCCTCCCGATCCGCCGCCTCGCACAGCGCCACGAACAGGGAGGAAACGCCCGCGCACACGATGTCCTGCCCCTTTTCCGCGTACCCGGCGTGCCCGGCCACGGTGACGCGGTGCTCCAGGCCGTCCTGCTCAATCAGTACGGTGATCATGTTATTCGCCCTCCACGGAATTGGCGTTCAGCGCCCGCTCACGGGGTTTTTGAATTCTGGTGCCGCTCTGCTGCTCTTTCCCCAGGCTGTCCTGCTTGGGCTCGCTGTTCGGCTTGATCTCCCCAGCCGGCGGCTGCGGCCCGGCCGGTCCTCCAGCCGGCGCGCCGCCCACGGGCATCCCGGTGACGGCCCCCAGCGCCGCGCTCAGCTGCTGCACCTGCATCATCAGCTGCTGCACCATCTGGAACAGGGTGCCGTTCTGCTTCACCTTCTCCACGATCTTGTCCTTGCCTTCAAAGCTCATCATCTCCAGCACCATGACGGCGCTGTCTGCGTTCTGCGGGGCGAACAGGCCTGCGCCGTACAATTCCTTTGCCAGCTCGTTCTGGGCCATGCGGCTGTACGCCGTTTGTTTCGCGGCCTTGACCTTGATATCAAAGATCGGGAGACGCTCGGAAAAATCCACCCCGGTGATCCCCGGCTGCATCTGCGGCCCCAGCATGCTGTTATCAAACTGCATATACTGGTCCCCGCCCATGGCGCCCTCGCCGGTGATCCGGATCGTGCGGGGCACATCGTAAAACTGCCGGAACAGTTCGATCATCATGTAGCACACGTCCCGGAATTTCCGGTACCCGGCCCGGATCAGGTCGCGGGACGGCTTGCTGGCCGCCTCCTGCATGGCCGCGATGGCGCTGTACGCCGTCACGCCCGCGGCGACGCCGCCCTGGGCCGCCGCCGTGCTGCCGGACGTCTCCCGCAGCTCCGAGATTTTGTTGTTCAGTACGTTTACGTACAGGGCGTTGAGCTCACTCTTGGGATACGGGTACACGCTGTCCCCCACCGCGCCGCTGCCGTTGACGTGGACAAAAGGCGCTTCCGGGTCCAGCGCCTCCTTTTCGTTGACGCCGCCCGCGTTATTAATAAAGTGTTTGGGCCGCGCGTTGATCATCGCGCTGTCCAGGATCGCGCTGTCCAGCCGGTCAATATAGTCCTGCGCATCCCGGCACAGATCCACCTGGCCGAACCCCGCGGGGGATCCCTCCATCGGGTAATAGGCATCGAACACGAACGGATACAAGCCATGGTCGTAGTATCCGCGCTCCGCGTACCGCTCGTCGTCCTCTGACGCGTAGAGCACGATGTTCTCCACGAACTTGCACAGGTGAAGCACGCCGCCCCGCTTGTAGTACCAGTCGATCACGGCGGACTTTCCTGCCGTGTTGTGGGTGGTCTCATAGGCGTACTGCCCCGGCACGAACGTCGCGCTGCCCAGCTTGTCTTTGACCAGGTCGCCGTAGTCCTCCTCCAGCTGCTTGTTGTCGATCAGTGCGACGCAGAAAAAGTCCCTGCTCTGCTGGATGTCGGCCACGGACGGATCCCAGTATACGTTGAGGATGTCCACCCGGTTGATGCTCACGTCCCCGATGCCGTTGCTCTTGTCCTGGTCCCAGGTGACGCAGTACACCGCCGTCCCCTTGACGATCTTGTCCCACCAGGCCCGGTCATAAATCTCCTCGTAGTCGTTCAGCTCCAGCACGGTTGGGATTACCTCGGACAGCGCTTTCGCCGCCTCGCTGTCCCCATCCTCCCGCGGCAGCACGTTGGCTTCCGGGTAATTGTCCATGGCGTCGGAATGTTTGATCATGCAGCTGTTGAACAGCCAAGCGCTGTTGCTTCTCGCGCCGTAGCGCTTGAAGTCGTTGCGCTTCTGGCCCCAGTTGTGCTGCCGGTAGTACCGCTCCGCCTCGATCACGCGCTGCTCCAGGCTGGCTTTGCCCGCCTTGTACTCCTGCAGCACCTCCAGCGCCTCGCTGATCCGCTCCTCCCAGGTACGTTTCCGCACCGTCCGCCCGGCCCCGTCCGCCTGGCTCCCCGGCGTCTGCACCACCTGCGCCCCCGGCCCATTGTTCACGGCATGCGCGCTGCCCGGAATCCCGGCCCCTCCAGCAGCCGTACGCCCAAAGGCCGTCCCCTTTTGGAGACGTGGCCCGGATGGCCGGATGAGGTTTTCAACAGGCATCACATTCCCCGCCGCCGTATCTTCGTTCCTGTTTCTACGCCAGAATTCGCTCATTCTCCCGCTCCTCTCAATAGCTCAGATATTTCGTCCTGTCCTTGTCCCTGATCATGTTCAGCGGATCGTCCGGCTCCGAATACCGGATCTCCTCCGGGTCTTTCCTCGGCGCGCTGATCATCCTGCTGCAGATGGCGTACCGCGCCTCGTCGTAGATATGGTCCTCCTGCTTTGTGTCGATATCCTCCACGTCGATCTCGGAGTACACCAGCGCCGGGATCTGCCGGATAAAGTTCACGCAGGTTTTGAACACCTGCATCATCGGGTGCCCCTCGGAATTAAAGGCCAGCCGGTAGTGAAACTGCATCTTGCCCTTGATCCTGCTGTTCATTGCCTTCTGGAAGTACACACCCTCCTGGGCCATGTTCGCCGCCGCCCCGTAGCCGGTGTCTTTATCCAGCCCGATGGCCGGGTCCGCGATCCCGGTGATCTGGTGCCCAACGATGTTCGGGTCCTCGCTCTCGATACGCAGGATCTCCCGCGCGATCTTCTGGTCCGGCCATTCCACGCCGGTGTTCGGGCTCCCCGGCACGCAGCCGTACAGCTCCCGGATGCGGTACATGCACCCTGTCTCGTCCACGGCCCACCACCCCACGCTGAACGGATGATGAAAGCCCCAGTCAAAGCTCCGGATGATCTGCCAGTGCTTCGGGATCGGGAACGGCTCGATCACGTGCGTCCATTCCCTGTCCTTGTAGTGCTGCGGCAGATCCCGGAATTCCCGGAACACCTGGCCGCTGAAGGAATTCCAGTCCCCGTACAGCATAGCCCGCTTCTCTGCCTCTGGCAGGGACGCCAGCTGCGCCAGATAGTTCGGGTCATTCTCCAGCAGATACTTATTGTCAAACACCATGCTGGGCACAAAGCACCCGGTCTTCACCAGCTTTTTCCTGCTGCCGTCCGGCAGCTCCACCTCCAGCTCGTTCCGGAATGTGGTCAATGGCTCTGCCCTGGTGACGAACCGGTCCTTGACCCATCCGTGCCCGATGCCGCCCGGGTTCCCGGTGGCGCGAACGTAGCATTTCGTCCCCGGCCCGCTGGGACGGTTGCGCCCGCTGATGTAGCTGTACTGGTCAAATGTGAAGTGCGTCAGCTCATCGAATCCGATATAGTCATACTGCATGCCCTGGTAATCGATTTTGTAGGTGGTGTCCCGGACGTTCCCGAACCTGATCTTCGCCCCGCTCGGGAACCGCCATTCATGCATTGTCCCGTTGTACCGCGCTTTTGGAAACGCCTGCGGGTAATAATACTGGCTCTTGTCGATCAGCTCGGTCAGATTCTTGTAGGTCTTCCGCAGGATCAGCCCCCGGTAGTTCGGTACATGCACCTGCCGCAGTGCCTCGATCACGATGGCGTCCGACTTTCCGCCGCCGGCCGCGCCCCCGAAAAATACCTCGTCCTCGGTCCGCGCCATGAACGCCGCCTGCTTCGGCTGCGGTTTCCATACCGTCCGGGTCATGTCTCGTCCTCCCGCTGCGCCAGGACGATGACGCCTGCCTGGGTTTCCTCTGTCTTCGTCTCGTCCGGCGTGATCAATTTCAGCGCCGCGGCCACTTCCTTCATCGCCGCCGTCAGGTCCCGGACGGCCTTGGTGTCCAGCTTTTTCGTCCGGATCTCCTCGATGCTGCCATCCATGTGGTTGACCACTTTCCCGTGCAGCGTGTCCTCGTCCGCGATGTAGTTATTGAGCTTCTTGGCCGCCTTATCCAGGGCGCTGCCCAGGTTCGTCAGCGTCCGGATCTCCCGCTCACGCGCGCGTGTGAGGGCTTTTTCTCGCACCTGATTCGCATACTTTTCGCGCTTCTCGGCGAATTTCCGTACCTCTGCACGCCTGTAAAAACTGCTCAGTTTGATTCCGTACTTCCTCGCCAGGGCCTCCATCGTCCCCTTGCCGGTCACATACTCATGCTCTATCCTGTCCCAGTCATACGCCACGTCATCACCGCCCTTCCGGCTGATTTGATTATAAACAAAAAAGCCGGGGGTTTTCTCCCCGGCGCTGCAGGCCGCTATTTTTCCTGGCGGTTTTGGTCACTCTCCCGCCTCCATTTGGCGTCGTAAATTTTGTTCATGACGCAGGCGTGTGGACAGCTGTCCCACGAAAATTGATTGCAGTAGCGCACCATCCAGATCTCCAGATCCTGGACGGTGTCGAACAGCTCCCGCGTCCGGGCGTTTTTGATCAGCCCCTCGCACTCGATATAGTTATTTTCGGATTTTTTGTAGTACGGGCAGACCGCGTTGGTATTCCTCGCATTGTTAGACATGCGTCAGCCTCCCGAAAATATAGGCCCCCGCGATATAGTCCGACCGCCGCACCGTCAGATCCTGCAGCTGCCAGCCTGGATACAGCCGCCGGAAGATCTCCTCCCCCTGCAGCTCCGCGTCCTCGGCGATCCGTGCTGCCTTGCGCTTGGTGATCCGGTGCACGCTCTCCGTGATCCTCGGCTCCCGCAGGTTTCGCGAGCAGCTCCACCGCTTCTGGTCCTTCGCCCTGGCCTCCGATCCGGCGGCCTTGAGCATATATTTGCATACGGCCAGCAGGCCGTTATTGGCCAGCTGCAGCCGGTCGCAGTTGGCAAATCCCTTTTGCCAGATTTTTTCGTACTCTTCCCGGGTCATGGCGCCGTCGATCAGCACGTGATGATGGGCCCGCCCGTTCCGGTTCCCGGCCTCCAATACCGCCATGTACCGGGCCGGTGACAGGCCCTTCTTCTTCCGGTACCGATTCACCCGCGCGATGAAATTCCTGAAATCCTTCCGCGCCTGCTCCATGTCCGGCGCCGTCCCTGCGTAGGTCAGGGTTAAAAAATAGTCACTGGGCCCGAAATTCGCCTCCGCCTTCCTCCGGAAATGGTTCTCCGCCCGTTTGTCGTTCAGCTTCTGCTGTGCCCTGGTGCTCCGGATCCGCTCCTTCATTCGCTCCGCGTCCGGGTATGCCCTGGAGTATACCGGGTAGCACTCCACCTCGGTCACGTGCTCCCCGCAGCGGATCGTCCGGGTTTTGTAGCAAAGCACCCGGTTATGCCGCAGCAGCGCCTCGGTAGCGCCATGCCCGCTCTCGATCTCGAATACCTCTTCCAGGTCCGTCTTCACTGCCCGGCGCTCCTTTCTCCGCACAGTACGTTCCAGGGAGGGAGAGGGGCCGCCCCCTCTCCCTCCCGCCACGGGGCGCCCACCCGCTCCCCGTGCGGCTAAACTTAATATCCATTACAAGCCCGGCCAGGCGGGATCCGCCCGCCTGTTATAATAGTAGCAAATTTCCTTAAAAAAATTTCGCTTTGCCTGTTGACATTGCTACAATAACGTAGTATAATACAGATGACGGTTGAGAGAGCAGCCGATCAACAAAGGAGGACAAAATAATGAAGATTAATCTGTACGAATCCTACGGCGTGATCGCCCACGAGAAGGCCCCCGTTTACTCCGAAACCATCCCGGCCAGCAGCGCCTACGACGTCATCACCGTGGACATCCCCGACCAGTATCCGCTGTCCCGGAACGAGCTGGGCGAAACCCTGATCGATATCGACGGCGTCACCTGGCTCCTGAGCGAGGTGCTGAAGAACAAGGGCGATCATCCCGCCCTCCGGTGGTTCGACGGCCGTCGCTACCACACCATCCAGCTCAAGACCGTCCGGGAGTGAGGTGCACGCCATGCCTGACCTGATCCCCATCAAGGACTACGCCGCCTCCCTCGGCAAAGACCCGGCGGTTGTCCGCCAGAAGTGCCTCCGCGGCACGCTCCCCGGCGCGGTCAAGCTCGGCCGCGACTGGCTGATCCCGCCGGACGCGCCCTACCCGGATCACCGGGTAAAGTCCGGCCTCTACAAAAACTGGCGGAAGAAAGATCCCCGGCCCGAATGATCGGGCCTTTTTACATTGACGGCCGCCGGAGTTGCACCGGCTGCGCGGCTGGCACATCCTGTCCATGAGGGCCCTTGCAAAAAAGGGTCCTCCTCTCTTTATTATTTTTTTAGGATGCCGCGCCGGTCTGCCGCCGCCATGGAAAGGGCAGCCCCGCTGCCCATGGTATAAAACATCCCGCCTGCGTCCGCGCTTAACGTGATTCCACCGTACACGGCTCGGCCACGAGCGCGGAGGCTTAGACTCATGTGTCCAATGTGCTTCTGTGCGTCTGCCTGTGTCAATCAATAAGGAGGGAAGATACATGAAGAAGTGCTGTCCCTTCCGGCCCCTGGGCCCGCAGGCGGGATTATCATTCGGTATCCTTATTCTTGATCACGTCTCTCCCCGACGATCTCGCTCACCTTCCAGCCGGCCGCCCTGCACAGCCAAAAGAGCTTTGGAACCGATGGCACCGCGCACCCCATCTCCCAGTTATGGATCGTATGGTACTGGATGCCCGTCCGTTCCGCCAGCGCGCCGATGGTCAGCCCGTCCCGCTGCCGCCGCGCCCGGAGGTTGGCCGCGATCCGCGCGGCCATGGCCTCCTCAAACGCGTATTTGTCATCCAGCAGTTGCTCCCGGCCTGCGTTCATCATGTCAGCCTCCTGTCATGCTCAGCTGCTGGTCCGCGTACCTGGTCTCCCAGTAGCCGCGCTCGTTTTTCCACAGGCCCTTCTGGCACGTCGTCCGAAATTTTCTGCCTTCGTATTTCCCGCCCAGCTTGTATCCGGTCCTGACCTCAAACTCCGGCGTCAGCAGCTCCGTGCCGTCCGCCTGGGTTTTGCTCATGATCTCCACGCCGATTTTGATCGTCACGTCCGCCGACGCCATCCTCCTGGCCAGCGCCGCGCGGAAGGCATCGTTGACAATTTCGTTGATCTCCTGGATCATCTCCGCGTTTTCTTCCGCGATAATATCAAAAATCAGTTCGTCCATTCGTCGTCCTCCTCCAGCCTCTCCGGCGGCAGCATCCGCCGGAACTCGATCCCGTCGATCACCTGCACATCGTCCGATACCACCGGCACCCAGGGCCCGCCAAGGCCCTTCTCCCGGGCCAGCCCCATGGTGTATTCCGCCAGCTGCTCGCAGGCCCGCGCCGCCCGGCGCATCAGGATCCAGCGCCAGATCACCAGCCCCACCAGCGCCGCCACCAGGCCCCACAGGATATACTCCCCGATCTGCTCCCTCAGCATCACGCCCCGGAGCATCCGGTCCGTGTCCTGGATCATTTTCTCGTAGCTCATTTATTTTGCTCCCTCCTTCTGTGCCATCTCATACGCGTTTTTGATCGCCTGCAGCGTTGCTGCGTACACCAGTCCGTTCAGCTTTCCGATGATATCCTTCTGCTGGTTCCGCCAGAAAGCCTCCATGCCCTGCCGCACGCCCTCGCTGATATCCTGCGTCATTATCTGCGGCGTCGTCCGCACCCGGAACCCCTGCTTCACCATCTCTTCGAATTCAGCGTTCTGGTTCAGCAGCCGTACCGCCCGCTGCAGCATGTCCTCCAGTTTGGACAGGTCCGCCTGCGTCGCCGGCGCTTGTGTTTCCGTCTGTTTCTTCTCTTCCTCCGGTTTTTCTTTCTTCGGTTCGTCCGGTTTGATCTCGTCGTAGGCAATCCCGTACAGCTTATCCAGCATCACGATCGTCTGATGCCGGAGCCCTCTCGTGATTTCGTTGTTCAAATACTGCCTGTACCCGGCCATTTCCAGGCTCAGCTGTTTTTTCACCAGCTTCTTTTCAAACAGTATCTTGTCCAGCTTTTCTTTATCCACTGGCATCCTACGCTGTTCCATCTTTATGCCCATCTCGCTCCCTCAAAAATCCGTCCCGGTTCCTTCCATTCTGGGCTGTACCGTGTCCACATCGTCAAAGGTTCTGCCTCTCGCCTTTGCCACCATCGGCGGATCGCCCGCGTCCTCTCCGTCAAAAGGCAGCCGCTGGTACCCGCACTTGATACACACCATCACGCCGCCGTCCGGCCGCATCAGCCCGATGTGCGTACACGGCGCTTCCTTGGCCTCCATTTTTTTCTGCCAGCGCTTCCTGTTCCATACGTTGCTCCCGCCGCTCTTCGCAAAGCTCACGGCATCACCACCGCCTTCCCGATCTCGTCCATCAGCCGCCGGTACTCGTCCAGCCGGAACGTCCCCGGTGCCTTCATCCGTCTGTACATGGTCTCCCGGGTCATCCCGATCCGGAGCGCCAGCTGCCCGACGTTCCGCCCGGTCACTGCCAG